>CAZFVH010000106.1:0-17821 GCA_964522465.1 uncultured Rubrivivax sp.
CGCCTCGTCGAAGGCATCGGGGCCGAGGTCAACATGGTCTTCCCGCTCGGCAGCCATCTGGCCGACGTGCAGAAGCTCGCCGACGCCGACGTCAACGTCTGCCTCTACCGCGAGTTCGGCCGCATGCTGTGCGAGGCCCTCGAGCGGCCCTACCTCCAGGCCCCCATCGGCCTGCACAGCACCACCGCCTTCCTGCGCGAGCTCGGCCGCCTGCTGCACCTCGATCCCGAGCCCTTCATCGAGCGCGAGAAGCACACCACCATCAAGCCCGTGTGGGACCTGTGGCGCTCGGTCACGCAGGACTTCTTCGGCACCGCCAGCATCGGCGTCGTCGCTGGCGAGACCTACGCCCGCGGGCTGCGCCACTTCCTCGAGGACGAACTCGGCCTGCCCTGCAACTTCGCCGTCGCGCGCAAGCCCGGGGCCAAGACCGACAACGCCGAGGTGCGGCGCCTCGTGCACGAGAAGACGCCGCTGGTGCTCTTCGGCTCCTACAACGAGCGCATGTACCTGGCCGAGAAGTCGGCCGGGCACGGACCCAAGCCGGCCTACATCCCGGCGTCGTTCCCCGGGGCCATCATCCGCCGCGCCACCGGCACGCCCTTCATGGGCTATGCAGGGGCCACCTACGTCGTGCAGGAGTTCTGCAACGCGCTGTTCGACGCGCTGTTCCACATCCTGCCCCTGGGCACCGACCTGGACCGCATCGAGCCCACGCCCGCACGGCGCGTGGCAGACACGCTGCCTTGGGAGGCCGAGGCGCAGGAGTTGCTGGCTCGTCTGGTGCAGGCCGAGCCGGTGCTGGTGCAGATCTCGGCGGCCAAGGGTCTGCGCGACCGCGCCGAGCGCGACGCGCGCCGGGTGGGCGAGGAGCGGGTCACGCGCGAGCGCGTGGACGCTGCGCATGCCGCCTGGCGCACGGGGGTGGCGGCATGAACGAGAGCATGAAGAAGAGTCCGAGGGCAGCCGGCCAGGGCAACGAGGAGGCAGGAGGAAGCGTCGGCGTGCGTCAGGCACGGACGCTGCGTCCGGGATACACGGTTGGCGCATGGCGCCCAGCCGTACAGGATGTCGTGACGTCAGGTTACGGCTGCCTCATTGCGCAGGCTTCGCGCAAGAACGGCTGCAAGGCCGAATTTAGGAGTGGCTCACATGGCTGACAGCAGAGGCTCGATCTCGGGTCTGAGTGATGACGAAGCCCAGGAGTTTCACCGGTACTGGGTTCAGGGGTTCGTGGGATTCACGGCGGTAGCCGTGGTCGCACACCTGCTGGTCTGGATCTGGCGACCCTGGTTCTGAGCAACCGGGCCTGAACAAGCACAGGAGACGGCAATGTCCAACGCGCAACGAGCTTCCTCGAGGCAGGTGGTCGAGACCCATTCGGTGTCCTTCATGACCATCTTCACCGTGAGTTTCGTGATCTTCGCGGCGATCGCGATCGTCGGGCAGATGCTCGGCTGGCATTGGCGAACCTGGTTGCCCGGTGCTGAAGGCGTGAAGTCGATGACCGGCGGCGTGAAGGCCGCGGTCTACACCTTCATGTCCCATCTTCAATAGGAGTAATGCATATGTGGAGAGTCTGGAAGCTCTACGACCCGCTGCGTGCGATGGTCGCTCAGGGTGTTTTTCTGTTTGCTCTGGCGGCGATGATCCATCTCATCCTGCTGAGCACGCCGACCTACAACTGGCTCGACGGCCCGAACGCCGCCGCCACCAAAGCCCAGGCCGCCGCGGCGGCCGCGGCCGAGAAGAAGTAGTCGGCGCAGGCTGCATGGTCAGCCTGTACCCGCGGATCGGCGCGAGGCCTGAGGTCACCGGCCGATCCGCTTTCGAGAATCTGTAGCCTGCAGACAGGATGCGCGCATCGTCATCCGGCCTGCCAGGCGGAGGAACCTAGCCATGGCCATGCTGAGTTTCGAGCGCAAATACCGGGTGCGCGGCGGCACGCTCATCGGGGGCGACCTGTTCGATTTCTGGGTCGGCCCGTTCTACGTCGGCTTCTTCGGCGTCGCAACCATCTTCTTTTCCTTCCTCGGCACGGCCCTGATCCTTTACGACGCGTCGCTGCAGGGGGTGTGGAACCCCTGGAAGATCAACGTCGCGCCGCCGGACCTGAAATACGGCCTGGCCTTGGCGCCGCTGAAGGAAGGCGGCATCTGGCAGATCGTCACGGTGTGCGCCATCGGCGCCTTCGGCAGCTGGGCGCTGCGCGAGGTGGAGATCTGCCGAAAGCTCGGCATGGGCTATCACGTGCCTGTGGCCTTCGGCGTGGCGATATTCGCCTACGTGACGCTGGTGGTCATCCGTCCCGTGCTGCTGGGCGCCTGGGGGCACGGCTTTCCCTATGGCATCTGGAGCCACCTGGACTGGGTCAGCAACATCGGCTACCAGTACCTGCACTTCCACTACAACCCGGCGCACATGATCGCGGTGAGCTTCTTCTTCGCCACCACCTTCGCGTTGTCGCTGCACGGGGCGCTGGTGCTGTCGGCGACCAACCCGCCCAAGGGGCAGACGGTCAAGACACCCGACCACGAGGACACCTTCTTCCGTGACCTGATCGGCTACTCGGTCGGCACGCTGGGCATCCACCGTCTGGGCCTGTTCCTTGCGTTGGCCGCGGGCTTCTTCAGCGCCCTGTGCATCGTGATCAGCGGCCCGTTCTGGACGCGCGGCTGGCCCGAGTGGTGGAACTGGTGGCTGCAGCTGCCGATCTGGAAGTGAGGCGCGCTGCGCAGAGAGGACCATCATGGAGTATCAGAACCTCTTCACCCGCGTGCAGGCCGTCGGCCCGACGCACGACGGCGTCGAACTCGGACCGCAGAACAGTGCGCGCGACATCAAGCCCTTCCTGGTGCACCTGTTCGGGCGCCTGGGCAATGCGCAGGTCGGGCCTTTCTACCTGGGCACGCTCGGCTTGATCTCGATCGTCACGGGCACGCTGTCGATCAACATCATGGGTTTCTACATGCTCGCCTCGGTGGGCTGGGACCCGATCGAATTCATCCGGCAGCTGCCCTGGCTCGCGCTCGAGCCGCCTTCGCCGAAGTACGGGCTGAGCTTTCCACCGATGAACGAAGGCGGATGGTGGATGTTCGCTTCGGGCCTGTTGCTGGTGTCGGTGCTGTCGTGGTGGTTGCGCACCTACCGGCGCGCGCGGCAGCTCGGCATGGGCACCCACATCGCGTGGGCCTTCGCCGCGGCAATCTGGCTGTTCCTCGTGCTGGGTCTGTTCCGTCCCATCCTGATGGGCAGCTGGAGTGAGGGCGTGCCCTACGGCATCTTCCCGCACCTGGACTGGACGGCAGCGTTCTCGCTGCGCTACGGCAACCTCTTCTACAACCCCTTCCACGCGCTGTCGATCGTGTTCCTGTACGGCTCGACGCTGCTGTTCGCGATGCACGGGGCGACCATCCTCGCCGTCACGCGCTACGGCGGCGACCGCGAGATCGACCAGATCATCGACCGAGGCACCGCCAGCGAGCGCGCGGCGCTGTTCTGGCGCTGGACGATGGGGTGGAACGCGACGATGGAGTCCATCCACCGCTGGGCCTGGTGGTTCGCCGTGCTGTGCCCTCTGGCCGGCGGGATCGGGATCCTGCTGTCCGGCACAGTGGTCGACAACTGGTATCTGTGGGCCGTCAAGCACGGCGTTGCGCCGTCCTACCCCGCGGTGTTGGGCACCGTGGTCGACCCGGCCACCCTCCAGGGAGTCAAGCCATGAGCCTCCGTCGTATCCCTTCCGTTGCCGGCTGGCTCGGCATCGCGGCACTGGTGCTGCTGGCCGGCTGTGAGCGCCCGCCGATGGAGACCACCCAGCAGGGCTTCCGCGGCACGGCGATGCAGCAGACCGACAACCCGCGCATCCTTGCCGTGCAGCGGGCGGCGCTGCCGCCGGTGCCGCCCGACACGCCGGCGCTCCCGCCCGACATGCCGGGGCCCAAGGCCCGTGACGTCTATCAGAACGTCCAGGTGCTCGGGGATCTCCCGGTGGCGGACTTCGCTCGCCACATGACGGCCATCACCCAGTGGGTGTCGCCCGATCAGGGCTGCGGCTACTGCCACAACCTCGGGAATCTGGCGGAAGATTCGAAGTACACCAAGATCGTGGCGCGCAAGATGCTGGAGATGACGCGCAACGTCAACGCCAACTGGACACAGCACGTGGCCGACACGGGTGTGACCTGCTACACCTGCCATCGTGGCAAGCCTGTGCCTGACCAGGTCTGGTTCAAGGCCGCCGTGCCCAAGGCCAACACCCAGCCCATGCTGGGCAATGACTTCGGGCAGAACAAGGCCGTCGGTTCGGTGGCGTTGACATCGCTGCCCTACGACCCGTTCAGCGCCTATCTTACCGACGCCCAGAACATCCGCGTCTACACGAAGGAGCCGCTGCCCCAGAAGGGGACCGAGCGCTCGACGATCCAGGCGGCCGAGCAGACCTATTCGCTGATGATGCACTTCAGCAAGGGTCTGGGTGTCAACTGCACTTTCTGCCACAACAGCCAGGCATTCGCCCAGTGGGTGCCGAAGAAGGCGACGGCCTGGCACGGCATCCGCATGGTGCGTGAGGCCAACAACGACTACATCGTGCCGTTGACCTCGACCTTCCCGACCGATCGCCTGGGGCCCACGGGCGACGTCGCCAAGGTCTACTGCGCGACTTGCCACCAGGGCGTGAACAAGCCGCTGGGTGGGATGCAGATGGCCAAGCTCTATCCGGGCCTGAAGGGCGAGCCGAAGGCACAGGCCGCTCCGCCCGCTGCGGATGCCATGGCGGCGGCACCTGCGCCTGCCGCGGCAAAGTAGCCTACGGCTGCGCCGCTGACGGGCGGATGCGCCAGACCATGGGCGAAGCGGGTCGGTCAGGGATGCAGTCGCATCGAGTTCGCATCGGCGTGGCAACTGGGGGCGACCGGGCTGGGTCGGCGATCGGCACCGACACCACCCCGACGAACGTCGCCGGGTCCACCCATGCCGTCCTTGTGCTGACGCGTCTGCGTCCGGGCAGTGTGCCCTGGGCGGTCTGGCGGCTGGCCCTTGGGTCGAAGGGCCTGGGGCGGGTGCCCGGGTTGAGCTTTGCTCGCGTACTGGGCAGCGGCCGCGATGCGGGCTTCGGGCTCGTGCCGGGCCTGGATGTGCAGGGTGTCTTCGCCGCCTTCCACAGCCTGGATGCGGCCGAGGCCTGGGCCGATCGGGGTCCAGGCCTGCAGGGCTACATCGATCGCGCGATCGACCACCTGCGGGTGACCTTGCGTGTCACTTCGGCACGCGGCGCTTGGGACGGGGACACCATGTCGCCGGCGCCCGAGGCGACGCCCGATCGTCTCGGAGCCGGGGCTGTCGTGGCGGCACTGACGCGGGCCTCGATCCGGCCGGCACACCTGGCGTCGTTCTGGCGACACTCCCCGCCCGCCGAACGGGGCCTGGCGCACGCCGCCGGGTGCAGGCTGGCCGTCGGTCTCGGCGAGGCCCCGCTGCTGCGCCAAGCCACTTTCAGCATCTGGGACGACGTGGCGTCGATGAATGCCTACGCGCGCGGCGGCGCGCACGGCCAGGCGATTCGTTCGGCCTGGAAGACGGGCTACTTCAGCGAGTCCATGTTCGTGCGTTTCGCCCCGGTGCGCATGCGCGGCCACTGGCCTGGAGCCGTGTTTGCCTGAAAGGCGCGTCGTCGTCATCGGCGCGGGCGTGGCCGGGCTCGTGTCGGGCCTGTTGCTGGCCGCGCGAGGCCTGAACGTGACGATCATCGAGTCGGCCGAGGGCCCGGGGGGCAAGATGCGACCGGTGACGATCGATGGTCAGGACGTCGATGCCGGCCCGACCGTGTTCACGATGCGATGGGTCTTCGACGAACTGCTGGACGAGGTCGGCAGCAGCGCGGCGCAGGCCTTGCCGCCTCTGCGGCCGCTGTCGCTGCTGGCGCGTCATGCCTGGCGCGGCGATGGCAGCCGGCTGGACCTGCATGCCGACCGGCAGCGTTCGGCCGAGGCGATCGCAGCCTGGTCCTCGCCTGACGAAGCAGGTCGCTACCTGGCGTTCTGTGACGAGGCGGGGCGGGTGTACCGCAAACTCGAGGGACCGCACATCCGCTCGCAGCGTCCGGGGCTGGCCCGGATGATCGGCGACCTCGGCCCCCGCGGCCTGGCCGTGCTCACGGGGCTGGGCCCCGGTGCCCATCTTGCCCTGGCCCTGTCGCGTCGATTCCGCGATCCGCGCCTGCAGCAGCTGTTCGGGCGATATGCCACCTACTGCGGCGCCTCACCCTGGCTGGCGCCCGCCACCCTGATGCTCGTGGCCCACGTCGAGCAGGAGGGGGTGTGGGCGGTGCAGGGTGGCATGGCCGCGCTCGCGCGGGCGCTGACCGATCTTTTCGTGGCCCGTGGTGGACGTGTACGCTGGGGCGCCACCTGCAGCGCGATCGAGCATGGGCAGGGGCGTGTGCGTGGCGTCAGGCTCGCCTGCGGTGAGACCCTGTCGGCCGACGCGGTGGTCTACAACGGTGATGTCAGCGCACTCGGCCCCTTGTTGGGCAGCCATCGGGCGGGCGCCCCGCAGCCGCTGCCGGCCGCGGGACGTTCGCTGTCGGCGATGACCTGGGCCCTGCGCGCGCCGGCCTCGGGCTTTCCGCTCGTGCGCCACAACGTGTTCTTCGACGACGACTACGCTTCGGAGTTCGATGACATCTTCCGCCGTCGTCGCTTGCCGCAGCGCGGGACGGTCTACGTGTGCGCGCAGGACCGGGACGACACGGCGGCAGCCGCACAGCAGGACGAGCGCCTGCTGGTGCTCGTCAATGCCCCACCGGACGGCGACGCGCGCTCCTTCATCGACCCGGAGACCGAGGCATGTCAATCCCGATGCATGGCGCTGCTGCGCCAGTGTGGTCTGAGCCTGGACCTGTCGCAGCCATCGGTCATCAGGCGGACGCCGCACGATTTCCAGCGCCTGTTCCCGGGCAGCGGGGGGGCGCTGTACGGGCCGGCCACGCATGGCTGGATGGCCCTGTTCCGGCGCGCTTCGAGCAGCTCGGCGGGGCTGGAGGGCCTGTTCCTGGCCGGGGGCAGCGTGCACCCGGGGCCGGGGGTGCCGATGGCGGCGATGTCGGGGCGGCTGGCGGCCGCCGCGCTGATGGATCACCTCGGTTCGACGCGCCGGTGGCACCGGGTGCCTACCTCTGGTGGTACATCGACGCGGTCAGCGACGACGGTCGCCATGCCCTGACGCTGATCGCCTTCGTCGGCAGCGTGTTCTCGCCTTATTACCGGTGGGCCTGGCGCGACGGCCGCGCTCGCGCCGACGACCACTGCGCGCTGAACGTCGCGCTGTACAGCCCGGGGGCATCGCGCTGGACCATGACCGAAAGGGGACACCGCCAGGTCACGCGCACCGACAGCGAGTTCGTGATCGGTCCGAGCGCGGTGCATTGGGGGCCGCAGGGCCTGACCGTGACGATCGACGAAGTGGCCAACCCGCTGCCCAGGCGGGTGCGCGGCACGGTGCGTGTACGGCCCGCAGCCTTGTGCCGTTTCGTGGCTGCGCTCGATGACGACGGCCGGCATCGCTGGGGGCCGATCGCCCCCTGTGCGCGTGCCGAAGTCGATTTCGACATCCCTGGCCTGCGCTGGCAGGGCCATGCCTACGTCGACAGCAACGAAGGTGACGAGCCGATCAGCGAGCCCTTCGCGACCTGGGACTGGCTGCGCGCGCCGATGGCCGACGGCAGCACCGTGGTGGCCTATGACGTGCGTCAGCGGCATGGCCGGCCGGACCGGCTGATCGGAGCGCGCTTCCGTCCTGACGGTGGCGTCGACTCCGTCGACCTGCCGGGACGGCGGTCACTGAGACGCACGGCGTGGGGCATTCCCAGAGCGATGCGTGCGGAGTCGTCCGTCGCGGCGCCCGACCCCGTCGTCCTGCGCACGCTCGAGGACACGCCCTTCTACGCGCGTTCGCTGGTGCGCGCGAGCCTCTGTGGGCAGGCGGTGCAGGCCATGCACGAGACGCTGTCCGCCACCCGGTTCGCCCACCCGGTGGTGCAGGCGATGTTGCCGTGGCGGATGCCCCGGCGCGCATGAGACGGAACGATGTTGTGGGCGAGAAGTTGCAGACCCCGACTCCGGATGTCAAAAAAGGTTGACATTTACATGTGTAAGGGCAATATTACACATTGCCGGTGGCCATCGGTTGCCGGTGAAGCGCCCGCGTGCACGTTTTGCACGCTTCTCGAACTCCGATAGGAGGTTTTCATGGCAGACGCAGACAGCAGTGCCGACAAGGTGTGGCCCACGGGGCTCACCGAAGAACAGTCGGAAGAGATCCACCGCCACTTGATCCAGGGTACCCAGATCTTCGGCTTCATCGCCGCGCTGGCGCACCTGTTCGCTTACATCTACTCGCCGTGGCTGAAGTGATCGGCAAGGAGAACAAGACATGATCTACGGAAAGCTCTGGCTGGTCGTGCGCCCCACGGTCGGCATCCCCTTGTTCCTCGGCGCCGTGGCCGTGGGCTCGTTCGCGGTCCATGTGGCCCTGCTGACCAACACGACCTGGGTCAAGAAGTTCCTCAACGGCGCGGCGCCTGCGGCGACGGCGGCGATCGAGGACCGCACGCAGAGGTTGGCGGCGGCGCCACCGACGCTCGTGCTGCCGGCACAGACCGTCAAGCAATAGTTGGCGGCGGCGCCGACGCCGCCGTGCGCGGCGCCCGCAGCGTGACCGATGTCACGCGGGGCGCGCGTCGCGGACGGGCGTCGGCGGTTCGTCCCACGGCCTCGTTCATGGTTCCCTTCACCCGACACCTCGTCACGCACTGGGCTCGGCTCGGTCCGCGGTTCCTGCCGTTCGCCGATGTCGCGACGCCTGACCTGCCGTTGTCGCGCCTGCTGCGGCTGTCGCTGTTCCAGGTGTCCGTCGGCATGGCCTTGGCACTGCTCGTCGGCGCGTTGAATCGCGTGATGATCGTGGAGTTGCGCGTGCCGGCTGGGCTGGTCGCGGTGATGATCTCCCTGCCGGTTCTCTACGCGCCTTTTCGTGCGCTGATCGGCTTCCGTTCCGACACTCATCGCTCGGCGCTGGGCTGGCGGCGCGTGCCCTTCATCTGGATGGGCACGCTCGTCCAGTTCGGCGGCCTGGCCATCATGCCCTTTGCCCTGCTGGTGTTGTCCGGCGGCGGTCAGGCCGGGCAGTGGCCGGTCTGGGTCGGTCAGGTCGGCGCGGGTCTGGCCTTCCTGCTTGTCGGTGCGGGTCTGCACACGACCCAGACCGCTGGCCTGGCGCTGGCGACGGACCTCGTGCCGCAGGAGTCGCATCCCCGTGTGGTCGGGCTGATGTACGTGATGCTGCTGGTCGGCACGATGGTCAGCGCTCTTGTGTTCGGTGCCGTGCTGGCTGACGAATACTCCCCTGCGCGCCTGATCCAGGTGATCCAGGCCTGCGCACTGTCGACCCTCGTGCTCAACACGGTGGCGATGTGGAAGCAGGAGACGCTGAAGCCCGGGGGACGTGCCCCAGACCGCCGCGCGAGGGCACCTGCATTTCGGGACGCCTGGGCGCGCTATGACGCGACACCGGGCGCGCGTCGACGTCTTTTGGCCATCGGTCTGGGCACCATGGGGTTTGCGATGCAGGACGTCCTGCTCGAACCTTATGGCGGGCAGGTGCTGGGCATGTCGGTGGGCCAGACGACATGGCTGACCGCCGCCCTGGCATGCGGCGGGCTGGTCGGCTTCGGTCTTGCAGCCGCGCTGCTCGGGCGAGGTGGTGATCCTGCCCGGCTGGCGCGTGTGGGCGTGGGCCTGGGCATGCCGGCTTTCGCGCTCGTCATCGCCGCGGCGCTGTGGTCGTCGACCGCGCTGTTCGTGCCGGGTGTGTGGCTGATCGGCTTGGGTGGCGGCCTGTTCGGTCACGCGACGCTGACATTGACGATGAACCGTGCACCGCGCGACCAGATCGGTCTGGCCCTCGGGGCGTGGGGCGCTGTGCAGGCCACGGCCGCGGGCTTGGCCGTGGCCCTTGGGGGCCTGGGTCGGGACCTGATGGGCGCATGGGCCGCTCGGGGATCCCCGGAGTCGCTGTGGTCGGGTCCGGCCACCGGCTATGCTGCAGTGTATGCAGTTGAGATCATGCTGCTGGCTGCGGCGTGGTGGGTCCTGCGCAGTGGCGCAGGCCTGGCGCAGGGGTGCACCCACGCGGCTGCCGATGACCCGGTTCGCGTGGTTTGATGTCGAGACAAACCGTTACTTTGGAG
Organism: uncultured Rubrivivax sp.; assembly: GCA_964522465.1. Taxonomy (GTDB): domain Bacteria; phylum Pseudomonadota; class Gammaproteobacteria; order Burkholderiales; family Burkholderiaceae_C; genus Rubrivivax. The sequence goes on from CAZFVH010000106.1 coordinate 10,250, forward strand.
TTGCAAGTCATGGAAGTTCATCACCTTCTCTTCCTGGCCTGGGCGATCGTCTTCGCCTTTTGGTTGGGCCGGCAGTTCGCGCGCAGCAACCGCAAGTACGACGCGAAGCAGCTCAAGCGCTGAGCGGATCGTTCGCGCGGTCCGGGCCCAGAGTGTCCTGCGGGGGCGGCGACCCGCCGTTGTCCGGGACGCCCGGAGGGGCCTTCCCGAACGGGCAGCGTTCGCCTGTCCTGTGCAGCTCGCGCTTCGAGCACCGGCCACGTTCGGCTGCGCTCGGCGTGCCGCCACGTCCTTGGAGGGACCGTCGTCCCCGGGCGTCCCGCTGACGCACAATCGATCGCATCGATGCGTCCTCTAGCAGGCCGGTTTTGCGTTGTCCTTCTTCACACAGGAGATCTCCACGATGCCCGCACCTTGCATCACACGCCGCCTCGTCACGTCCGCCGTCGTCGCGGGAGCGTTGGGGTTGACCGGGGCCGCCACGCAGGCGCAGGGCGCTGGTGCCTGGCCCACCCAGCCAGTGAAGATCCTGGTGGGTTTTCCCGGCGGGTCGACTCCGGACGTCGCCGCGCGAGTTCTGGCCGAAGCCCTGTCCAAGGCCTGGGGTCAGAACGTGCTGGTGGAGAACCGTCCCGGAGCGGCTGGCAACATCGCCGCCGATGCGGTGGCGAAGGCGCGCGACGCCCACACGATGGGCGTGGTGATCAACGGCAACCTGACGACGGCCTTGCTGCTCAACCCCAGGCTGCCCTTCGATCCGTCCAAGGATTTCACCTTCATCAGCCTGCTGGGCACTGCACCCCTGGTGATGGTCACCAATGCGGACAAGCCCGCCGGAGCGGATTTCTTCACGGCGGCCCGCGCGGGAGGCACCTCGTGGAGCTACGGCTCCGTGGGTATCGGCTCGGTGGGGCACCTGGGGATGGAAGCCTTGCTGTCCCAGGCCGGCATCGGGGGTGTCACGCACGTCCCCTACAACGGCAATCCTGCCGTGATCACGGCCTTGATCTCCGGGCAGGTCCAGATCGGCCTGATGCCCCCGGGCATCGCGCTGCCGCAGGCGCAGGCCGGCAAGGTCCGTGTGGTCGGTGTGACCGGGCCGGCCAGCCCGCTGGCGCCCGGCGTGCCGCCCTTGAACTCCATGGGCGTCAAGCTGCAGGATCTGGAAGTGTGGACCGCGGTGGTGGCGGCCGCCGGCCTGCCCGCAGCGGCGCGAGAGCGCATGGAGCGTGACATCCCGGCCCTGCTGCGCAGCCCGGAGGTGCGCGAGCGCCTGCTCGCGGTGGGGTGGCAGGCGCAGGGCGGCGGGCCTGAGGCGATGCGCGCGCGCGTGCAGGCTGAGGCGGAACTGCTCGGCGGCATCATCCAGCGCCAGGGCATCAAGACCCAGTGATCATCGAGGAGCCCGCGCGACGCACCGAACTGCTCGGTGCGTCGCAGGTCCTGGTGCTCGGTGGGGGGCCGGCGGGTATCGCCGCGGCCGTGTCCGCAGCCCGTGAAGGCGCCCGCACCGTGCTGGTCGAGCGCTACGGGTTCCTGGGCGGGATGGGCACCGCAGGGGGCGTCACGAACTTCGCCGGCCTGTATGCCCGACGTCTGGGTGCCATGCAGCAACTGGTGCACGGTGTGGCGGACGAGTTGCTCGAGCGCATCGAACGCCTCGGGGGACTGAACGCACCCCAGGACGGTCTGCAGGGCCGCATACGCGTGCGCAGTTACGATGTGCCCGCCTACAAGTGCGCCGCCGACCAGATGCTGCGCGCGGCGGGCGTCGAGATTTTGTTCCACGCGCTGTGCTGCGGCGTCGTCATGCATCGGTCGGGTCGCATCGGTGCGGTGTTGCTGGAAACCCGCGCCGGGCGAAGGGCCTGGCAGGCCGACGAGTTCATCGACGCCTCGGGTGACGGAGATCTCGCGGCCCACGCCGGAGTGCCGTGGGACTACGGTGACGGTCTGGGCAATGCCCTGTACCCGAGTACGATGGCGCTCATCGGGGCGGTCGATGCACCACGGGCTCGGGCAGTGGTTGGCGAGTTCGGTGCCATCGATCGCCTGATGGACGCGGCGGCCGCGCGTCATACCTTTGCCCGACGCGGCGCCATCTTGCGGCCGCAACGCGACCCGACGCGCTGGCGCGCCAACGTCACCCAACTGCGCAACGCGCGGGGTCAGGCCGCGAACGCCCTCGACCCGCGTGAACTCAGTCAGGCGGAACTCGACGGACGGCGGCAGGTCGTCGAGTACCTGCGCTTCCTGCGCGAGGAAGTGCCAGGCTTCGAACACGCCGAACTCCTCGACCTGCCCGCCCAGGTCGGCGTGCGCGAGACGCGCAGGATACTCGGGTTCTACCGATTGACGGGCGATGACGTCGTCAACGGAGCCCGTTTCGACGACGTGATCGGTCTGAACGCCTGGCCTGTGGAACAGCACGTGGACGGCGGGGTGGCGTGGTCCTTCCCGCGCGATCCCGACAATGCCTACAACCAGTTACCGCTGCGCATGCTGCGGCCACGAGGCGTTGACAACCTGTGGGTGGCGGGGCGCTGCGCGTCGATGGAGCACCTGGGCCAGTCGGCGGCGCGTGCCAGCGGTGCCTGTTTCGTGATGGGGCAGGCGGCGGGCACCGCCGCTGCCCTGCGCTGTGCCAGCGCTGGCCTGGATTTCGACGATGCCCAGTCGGTGGTCCGAGTGCAGCGCGCGCTTCGCGAGCAAGGTGTCGACCTGGACGACGCCGCGCCCGGCGCACGCCGTGACAGCCCTCCCCTCCGGCATGGGGCACCGGATTCGGCAGCGGGATGAGCCGCAGAGGGTCGTTTCTCGTCCTCGCCTTGCACCGCGAAGCACCCCGCATGTCGCCGCAGATCTTCGCCCTGACCGGACCTGTGGCGTGGTGGCGGTCCTCGGGTTTAGATTCGCGTCGTTTTGGTGTTCCGTTCGGGCGCAGCGGGAAAACGCTCAGCCACGGACGCCGCCGGCCCGGGCGGGTGGCGCCGCCGACGCAAGCCGTTGCGTACCGCGTCGACCATCAGGGTGGCGAACACCGCGCCCTGCAGCGCAGCGATGAGCGCCAGCCAGGTGCCTCCCGCGCGCATGCCGAAGTCGAAACTGAAGCTCGCCCCGAGCCCGGCCGCGGCGAGGTAGAGCAAGCCGATGCTCGTCGAGCGGACGACGGCGCCTGCGTCCGCCGGGCCGGGACCTTTCCGCGGCGACGTCTCGTCCTGTGACCTGCGGTCGACGAAGGGTCTTGCAGTGGGGTTCATGAAATGCTCCGATCCGCGGCGTTGCCGCCCTGTGTCGGGGTCGCGGCGTTCACGCGAAGTGCCTCTGCCGCTGGCCCACGCGCTCGAACAGGTCCAGCATGCGTACCGTACGTTGGTAGAAGGTGCGGCCGGGCAGACGATCATCGGCGGCGGCCTCGACAAGGTGGCGGATGGCCGCCAGCGGCGCAGCGCCATCGACATCGCTCATCGGATGCCCGGGCGGGATGACGCTGGCCGCGGAGGCCCGCGCAACCAGTCCGATCTGGCGACCGCGCGCCACCACGGTGCGCCGGTTCACCGAGTCCAGACCGCCCGCACGCAGGGCTTGACCGATCTCCGCGTACACCAGCCGTGCCGCCTGGATGCCTGGGCGGCAGTCGCGGGGCAGGGCGCTGATGCCGCATTCGGCGCGTCGATACAGGCGGTCGGCTTCCGCGAGGAGACGTTCGATGACGCCCGCCAGACGCGGGTCGAACGTCGGTGCGCTCAGCCAGCGATCCGGGTCGACACCCGCTTCGCGCAGCCACTGCGCAGGCAGGTAGATGCGCCCACGCCGCGCGTCCTCGCCGACGTCGCGCGCGATGTTGGTGAGTTGCATCGCCACGCCCAGCTCACAGGCCCGGGCCAGCGCGCGCTCGTCGCGTGTCTCCATGACCACGGCCATCATCGCGCCCACGGTGCCCGCGACCCTCGCGCCGTAGGCGTGCAGATCTTCGATGGTCTCGTAGCGTCGGCCCGAGGTGTCCCACTCGAATCCTTCCAGCAGCGCGTCGAGCAGGGCGCGCGGCATGCGGTAGCGCTCGACGACGCAGGCCAACGCGCGGTCCGCCAGGTGTGCTGCGGGTCTCCCCTCATAGACCGCGTCCAGCCGGGTGTGCAGTTCTGTGATTGCCCGGTCAGGTTGGACACTCTCATCCACCGCGTCATCGGCCACGCGGCAGAAGGCGTAGAGCGCCGTGGCCGGCAAACGCACCCGAGCGGGCAGCAGCAGGGAGGAGATGAAAAAGGAGCGTGATCCGCCGCGCATCAGTCGCCTGCAGGCATGCATGTCGGCCTGGTAGCGTGACGCGGCGCTGGTCATCTTGTCGAGGGCCGTAGACGGGGGAGTGCTCTGTACGGGCAGAGTGCTGGGTCTGGCCGACCCGGTGCCCGTGCCGGGGTGGGGCCCCTTGGCCGTGCCGTTGCGCGGGGTCAGATCCTGCGAGGCCTGTGGCATGCGGTGTCTCCGATCGGTTGGGGCGGGCTCTGTGCAGGCCGCTCAGCGGTGCACGCCAGCCTGCAAGGGGGTGCCGGTCGGCCCACGGTCTTGTGCAAAAGCGGGTGTCCCGGCCGGTTCGGGCAGGGGCGGTAGCACGGTCTCCAGGGCCTTGGCCGACATGAGCACGCCCGGCACACCGGCGCCCGGGTGCGTGCCCGCACCGACCATGAACAGTCCCTGGACGTCTTCGCTGCGGTTGTGCGGGCGGAACCAGGCGCTTTGCAGCAGCCGAGGCTCCATGCCGAAACCTGCGCCCTTGTACGACAGCAGTTCGTCGTGGAAGTGCTGCGGCGTGGTCACGCGTGAGCTGATCACATGGCGCGACAGGCCGGGCAGGACGGTGCGTTCCAGGTAAGCCTCGACGCGGCGGCGGTAAGGCTCGGCCTCGACGGACCAGTCGGTGCCGCTGTCCAGATGTGGCACGGGCGACAGCACGTAGAAGGCGTCGCAGCCGGCGGGCGCGACCGAGGGATCGGTGGCGCTCGGGCGGTGCAGATAGAGGCTGAAGTCGTCGGACAGATGGTGCCGCAGGAACATGTCCTTCAGCAGGCCTTCGTACCGGGGCCCGAGCAGGATCTGGTGGTGCGGCACCTCGTCCCAGCGGCGGTCGGTGCCGAAGTACCAGACGAACAGCCCCATCGAGTACTTGGCCCGCTCGAGCTTGCGGTCGGTCCAGACCTTGCGTTGCACCCCCGGCAGCAGGTGGCGATAGGTCCAGGCGGCGTCGGCATTGCTGACGACGATGTCCGCGGCGATGCGCTCGCCGCCCACCAGCTCGACCCCGGTGGCGCGACCGTCTTCGACGCAGATGCGCTGGACGTCGGCGTTGCAGCGCACGGGCACGCCGCGCGCGGCCAGCAACTTCACCATCGCGCGCACCAGCGCGCCCGTGCCGCCCATGGCCCAGTGCACGCCGAACTGCCGCTCCAGGCTGTGGATCAGGCTGTAGGAGGAGGTCACCTTCAGCGGGTTGCCGCCGATCAGCAAGGGGTGGAAGCTGAAGACCTGGCGCAGCGCCGGATCCTTCAGGTGGCTGCACACGAGTTGCCAGATCGTGCGCCAGGCCTGCATCTTCACCATGTTCGGCAAGGCGGCCAGCAGGTCGCCGACGCTGTCGAAGGCCACCGTGCCCAGCTTCTCGAAGCCTTCGCGGTAGGCCACGTCCGACTCCGTGACCAGGCGCTCGTAGCCCGGCAGGTCGTCCGGGTTGAAGCGCGCGACCTCGGCGCGCATGAGGTCCTGATCCCCGCTGTAGTCGAACCAGCGGCCATCATCGAAACGGATACGGTAGTAAGGGTCGAGAGACGCGAGCTTCACGTCGTCCGACAGCCGGCGGCCGGCCAATTGCCACAGCTCCTCGAAGAACTGCGGCACCGTGATGATGGTCGGGCCGGCGTCGAAGCGGAACCCGTCCTGTTCGTGGACACGTGCCCGGCCACCGGGGGTGGGCAGGCGCTCGAGTACCTGCACCCGCCAGCCTCGCACACTGAGTCGAATCGCCGCGGCCAAGCCGCCGAAGCCGCTGCCGATGACGACGGCAGAGGCGCCGCCTCCCCGGACGATCGGGCCGCCGCCTTGTGGATAGTGATCGACTCTCATCTGCGCGGGTCCTCTTCGGGGCGGGCGGGGTCAGTTGGGGGGGCAGGTGACGGACATCCCTCACGCCCGGCGGACGGCTCAACGCGCGGCCACGGCCTCGCGTCGCAGCGCCCAGCGCCACAGCGTCGAGGGCTGCAGTGGCAGGACCAGCATCAGGTGTTCCACCAGCGCCAGCACCAGCAAGGCGGCGAGCAGCACGTGTGCCGCGCGGACCCCACCGTCGGTGGCGGCCGCCCCCTGCAGCAGCCACGCCACCATCGCCGAGCCCGCCAGCAGCGACACGGGCATCAATGCGTTGAAGCGGCGCTGCCGGAAGTAGCTGCCCAGGTACGACAGGTGCGGTGGCAGGAAGTCGAGCGCCAGGTTGCGCACGCCGAGGTAGAGGTTCAGTTTGGCCGACACACGCATCGCGTACAGCAGCGTGAAGGTCCAGGCCGCGACGGGATTGATGCTGGCGCCGAGCCACCACCACAGCGCCACGCCGCTGGCGATCAGCGCGAGCTCGTGCCACAGCAGGACCTGTATGGCCTCGGACAGCCGGCGCCAGGCACTGCTGCCCGGCGTCGCGGCTCGACGCCGCGGGCCCGTGAGCCAGCCGCTGAGGAAAGCCAGTTCGTGCCATCCCCACAGCACCACCGCGCAGGTGAAGCCCGCGTAGGCCGCGCTCACGCTTGCGTCCGAGGCCGTGTGGCCGATGCACAACAGCGCCGCCAGCGTGAACATCGAGGCGGCTGCGAAGGTCCAGCCCGCGGTGTCGCGCGGCAGCCGGTCCAGCAGCAGCACGGCACCCGTGCCGGCCCACCACAGCAGGACGGCAGCGAGCGCGGGCAGCGCGTAGTCGGTCATCGGCGCCGGCTCACCACACGGGCGCGACGCGGATCTGCGCCGGCAGCTCGTGTCGCTTGACGGGATGGAGGAACAGGCGCACGAAGGTCACCGCGCCGCTCAGCGCGGCACCGGCCTGCTGCAGACGGCCGACGACACCCCCGCGTTCACGTCCTGCATCGAAGCGCACACGCGCGCGCACCAGCCGGTCCAGGCCGGCGCGGAAGGCCGGCGCGTCGGTGTCCAGCGTCAGCGGGAAGACCTGGCGCGAGATCTCGCTCGTGATCTCGAAGACCCGGTAGTCGAAGTCGTCGGGTTCCAGCCCCATCGCCTGGTGCAGCAGCGGGCGCGTGTGGTCGCGCACGAACATCGTCGCGTACACCGCCAGCAGGAAGAAGCGCACCCACAGCAGGTTCATGCCGCGCAACAGCTGCGGGTTGGCGCGCATGATCAGCGCGAAGCTCTCGCCGTGGCGGAACTCGTCGTTGCACCAACGCTCGAACCAGCGGAAGATGGGGTGGAAGCGCAGCTCGGGGTGCTTCTCGAGCTGGCGGTAGATGGTGATGTAGCGCGCGTAGCCGATCTTCTCGGACAGGTAGGTCGCGTAGAAGATGAACTTCGGCTGGAAGT
>CAZFVH010000107.1:0-13194 GCA_964522465.1 uncultured Rubrivivax sp.
GCTGCGCGCCCGGCTCGAGGGCGAAATGCAGATGCTCGGGCTCGTCGAGCAGGTGGTCTTCCAGCACGCCAGCCAGCGCCGCGGGCAGGCGCGGCGCTGGCACCCTCGGCACGTCGATGCGGTGCCAGGACACGAGCGAGGCGTCGAGCACGGCCACCACCGTGTCGGCCCCGACGAGCGCATCGAGCGGCGAGCGCCCCTGCGAGGTGACCTGCACCCCATCCTCCGATCGCACCCAGTCCCACGCAGGCACGGACGCGGCGACCGGCTCGGACGGGGCGAGCGACGGGGGGATCAGCAGGGCCAGCGTGGACATGGAGGGGCGGATGATCGGGTCTGCGGGCGCCACAGCACCGCCGAAAGGTCAAGGATCGGATGGTAAGCGCCCGCACGCACGCCTACAGGGATGCGGGGGCAGGCTCAGACGAAGGCGCATCATGGCGCGTCGGCCAGCGCCGTCACGCGGCGGCTGTCCAGCACGACCACGTCACCGTTGGGGTCGCGCCGCATCAGCGAGCGCTCCTCCAGCACGCGCTCGTCCAGACGCAGCCGCCCGCGCACACGGAAGTGGCTGGTGCTGACCGACAGTCGCTGGGCGGGCACCGCCGTGCCGGCGGGCAGGTCGGCGCGCAACTGATCCAGGATCTCATAGGCGCCACGCTGGCGCCGCTGCAGCACGCGCTCGGCGGTGCCACCGTCCACCCCCAGCACCGCGGCGATCACTTCGCGCGGCGCCGTGTTGACATTGACCGGCGTGGCCGTCGGCAGCACGTCCACCCAGGGCCTGAGCGCGCGCAGCGGCGCCGCATCCACCCCGAGCCAGGCCAGTTGCATCAGGTCCGACACCGGCAGCGGCCGCGTGTCGGCGGCAGCGGCCCCGCCCGTGCTGCGAAGCGCCGCGCCTGCAGAGGCACCGTCCCCGCGGGCGCCCTCATGCCACGCCGCCCGCAGCAGCGTGGCGATGCGCACCGCCACCTCGGGGCCCACACCGGCGGCCGCGCACAGCCGCGCCAGCACCGCAAGCTCCGTGGGCACCGGCTGACCCTGATCGTCGAACAGATTGCGCAGGTTGTAGCGGGCCTGCGCATCGATGATCTCGCCGGACAGGAAGGCCTCGACGTCGGAGGTGTCGCTGCGGTCGCGGTCGACGGCCAGGAAGGTCGACAGCCGCGCCTCGGCCAGCGGCGTGGCCCAGGGCTCCCCGAGGTGGTCGATCGATCCGGAGCGGCGGTCCTCGCGCAGGATCAGCCGCACCCAGTCGGTCGCGCCGTCCAGGATCCACGCCGACTGCGCCCGCGCGCGCTCGGCGGCTTCCACCTGGACCGCGCGCCAATGCTGCCAGACCATGCCCGAGGCCAGTGTGGCCACCAGCGCCACCAGCAACAGCGCCAGCAACAGCGCCGCCCCGCGCTCGGCCCGCGCGCGCGGGGCCGTGCGGCCCCGGCGGCGGCCGCGCGGGCTCGTGGCCGCTGCACCACGCACGGCCGGCGTGCCAGCGACGGTGCCGCACCGGCGGTGACTCGCGCTCATGGGCGCTCCGGCACCAGGACGATGCGCGTCAACTCGCCCTCGCGCAGCGTCAGGTTCAGCCGCAAGGCGTCGGGCAGACGCTCCTGCAGCCCGTCGGCACCGCCGGGGGCGCCACCGCTTCCCCCACCCGATCCGCCACCGGCACCACCACCGGCACCACCACCGGCACCCTCACCGCCCCCCGCCGCGCCGCCCGCCGGCCCGACGTCCCCGGTGGACTGCGGGTTGGTCCACACGCCCCCGCGGTGGTAGGCCAGTCGCAGCGCCTGCACCCCGTCCAGCATGCGCAAGGTGCCCGGTTCGTTGCCCAGCAGTTGAGCGGACTGCTCCCACCAGCGCTGCAGATCTCCGCGCCGCGACACCGCGGGCGAGGCCCAGCGCCACCAGGCCTGCTCGCGCAGCGTCCAGGCCACCACCTGCACGCCGTCGGGCGTCTCGCGCGTCAGGCGCAGCGTCGAGCCGTCGTAGCGCAGCGCCGGCATGTCGCCGGTGGGCCGCAGCGACTGCAGGTCCTGCGACCACTGCGCCATCACCGTCCCCAACGCCAGCGTGCGCCGGGTGGCGGCCTCACCAGCCTCGCGCGATCGCGCCATCGCATCCACGCCCTGCCAGCCCAACCCGGCGACGATGGCCATCACCGCCAGCGCCACCAGCACCTCCACCAGGGTGAAGCCCGCGGCGCGGCGCGGCCCCGGGTTCATAGCCTCGTCACGACGGCTGACACCGTCACGAGCGGTCGCTGCGCGTCGTCGCGGACGATGGCGTCGACGCGGCGGAAGTTGGGGTTCGGTGTCGGGCGCGTGCGCAGGGTGCCGGCGTAGGTGCGGCCGAGCATCTCGCAGGTGAAGTCGCCGTCACCGACACCCGGGAACTGCCGCGTCAAACGCAGGTCGGCCAACTGGTTCTCGGCGCACCACTGTGCCGCGGTGACATCGGCCAGACGCTGCGAGCCGTCCACCAGCGCGCCGGCGGCGCGCAGGCCGGCCGCCAGCGTCACCGCCACGATGGCCAGGGCCACCAGCACCTCCACCAGGGTGAAGCCGCACGCCGCAACCATCGGCCCAGCCGGCACCCGGCCGCCGCGGCTGAACGCTCGGGCGCCCTCCATGCACGGGTCGGTGCGCCATGTCTGCCGCAAGCCTGTTCGGGCCCGGACGCTCATACCCAGTCGCACCCCCGACCAGCGAGCGACCTCACGCCGCCGCAACCCTGAATCCCAACGGTCGGCCTCCGGCGCAAGCTTGAATCCGTTCGGTCTGAGCCTGTCGAAGCCCCTTGCAGGCCGTTCAGCGTCTTCGCGCCGAGCGCATCCCCTTCCACGCCGAAGGGCGCCAGCCCGTCGGTGGCGAGCACCAGGCGACGCGACCCGAGGCTCAGCACCACCCGCTGCGCCGGGATCAACGGCTCGGGGCCCAGCCGCAGCGCGGTCGAGCCCACCACGACAGCCGAGACCCCCGGCGCCAGCCAGTGGCGCGGCAGGGCGATGGCCGGCGGCAGGCCGACGAAGCGGAAATCCGGTGGACGCGCGGCCTGAGCGGAGTCACCCGCGTCGAGAGCCTGCCCCGCCTGTAGCGAACCCAGGTCCGACAGATCCCCAGCCGAACCGGCCCGACCGTCTCCGACCCTGCCGGCACCGGCCCCGGATGCGACGCCGCCTCCGATCGCATCACCGCGCCCCCCACTTGGCACACCGTCCGGCACCCCACTGCGCGCATCCAGCCCTGCCCCGCCGGACGCCGACACCGGCACCCAGAACACCGCCAGCCCCGAGGCCCGCGCCTCGGCCCGCGCCGACTCCAGCAGCGCAGACAGGCGAGCGGCTTCCCGCTCGAGCTGCGTGGCCTGCGGGTCGCGCACCGCCAGCGTCACCGCCGCCGACGCCAGCGCGACGATGGCGATCACGACCAGCAGCTCGATCAGCGTGAAGCCCCGGGCCGCGCCCGGCCCGTGGACCCGCTCACCGCGGCCGGCGCCGGCCCGCTTCACTGCCAGGAGCCGACATCGGCATCACGCCCCTCGCCACCGGGCTGGCCGTCGGCGCCGAAGCTGAAGACGTCGATCTCGCCCTTGAGCCCCGGGTTCAGGTACTGGTAGGGCCGCCCCCACGGGTCGGCGGGCAGCTTGTCCAGATAGGGCTTCCAGTTCGGCGGCACCGCGCCGGTCTCGGGCCGGCGCACCAGCGCGTCCAGGCCCTGCTCGGCCGAGGGGTAGCGCTGGTTGTCCAGCTTGTACAGCTTGAGCGCCTGCATCAGGTTGTTGACGTCGGTACGCGCGGCCGTCACGCGCGCGTCGGCAGCGCGGTCGAGCACATTGGGCGCGATCAGCGCGGCCAGCACGCCGATGATCACCAGCACCACCATGATCTCGATCAGCGTGAAGCCAGCGGCGGCGCGGCGCGGGGTGCGGCGGCGGCAAAGCGCGGCGCCGCGGCCTTGGCCGGCGTCGGCGTCGGCGCGCACAGCCTGGGTCGCGATGGCTGCGACGACGGCCGGTGCAGTGGCGACACTGGCGACAGTGGCTGCAGTGGCTGCAGTGGCGGCCGTGCCTGCAGTGGCGGCAGTGGCAGCAGAAGCGGGGGCGTTGAAAACGGCGACGGTCGGGGCGTTCATCGGGATGGCGCGGTGGAGGGCTGCGAGGCGGGTGGGACGGCGGGTCGGCGCCGCGCACAAAAGACAGCGAAGACGGGCTTGAGCCAGAGCGGCCGTCGGCGGGGCGAAGTCTGCCATCGGCAGGCCGGGCAGGCGCCTCTTTGCGTACCGGACCTGAGGGAAGGCAAGGGTTCGACCATCAAGCGCCTGGCGCAGAAGGCTCTACCGCTCGACGTGTGCCACCGGACCATCATAATTCTCGAATGTGGACACGGATCGTGGCGTTTCTGACTTGGGCTGCCGTGGCGGCCAGCGGCGTGTTCTGGGGCCTGCGGCTGCTGGCGGTGCCTGCGGCGGTACCCGCGGGAGTGGCCGCGGCTGCGCCCAGCGCCGCACCGACGGCTGACCTGCAACGCCTGCTGGGGGCAGCACCCGCCGGCGCCGGGCAGGCCGACGGCACCGATCTGCTGGCCAGCCCGGGCGGCAACGTCCCTGGCGGGCTGGTGCTGTCCGGCGTGATCGCGGCGCCATCGACGGCCACGCAGGCTGCCAGCGCGGCGCGAGGCGAGCGCGGCGGCATCGCCCTGATCTCGGTGGCCGGGCAGCCCGCCCGCCCCTTCCGCGTCGGCGACCGCCTCCAGGGCGACTGGGTGCTGCTCGAGGTCCAGGCCCGCGCCGCCCTCGTCGGCCCGGCCGGCGGGCCCGCCGCCTTCGCGCTGGTGCTGCCCGAGAAATCGGCCAACGCGCGCAAAAGCACCGAGCCGCCCGCCCCGATGCCGCTGCCTGCGACGCCCACACCGCAGCCCGCCCCCGGCACCCAGGCCGGGGCCGACACCGCAGCCACCGGAGATGCCGGCGCCCTCCCCCCCACCGACGGCAGCGCGGATGCGCCTGCGGCAGAAGGCCCGAGCTCCGCTGCCGCAGCCGACACCCCCACCCGCCCCGGCCCGCCCCCCGGCCGCATGACCGTGCCCGAGACGGAAGCCCTCAAGCGCCTGGGGCCGCTGACGCGCTGAGGCGGCAGCGCGGGTGCACCCCCCATCACGCCGACGAACAGCGCCATGGAACGCCAGTTCAACACGGCCGGACCAAACAAGACGAGCAGGCACTACAGCATCGACCCCCTGGCCCGGCTCGACGCCGAAGAGGTGGTGCGGCTGATCGACAGTGAGCGCTACTTCGTGCTGCACGCGCCCCGCCAGACCGGCAAGACGACCTGCCTGCTGGCGCTGATGGCGCACCTGAACGCCTGCGGGCACTACCGCGCGCTGTACGCCAACATCGAATCGGCCCAGGTGGCGCGGGGCGACGTCGCCATGGGGATGAACGGCGTGGCGCGCACCATCGCGCGCCAGGCGCGCGACCTCGGGATCGACGACACGCTGAACGAATGGGTCGACGCCCACGTCCACGAGGGCCCCACCGATCTCGTGGCGGGCCTGCTGAGCCACTGGGCACGCCGCGACCCGCAACGTCCCGCGGTGCTGCTGCTGGACGAGGTGGATGCCCTGGTGGGCGACACACTGAACTCGCTGCTGCGGCAGATCCGCGCCGGCTACGCGCAGCGGCCTGGCGCCTTCCCGCAGAGCGTGGTGCTGTGCGGCGTGCGCGACGTGCGGGACTACCGCATCCACGCGCCCGGGCAGGAGGTGATCGCCGGCGGCTCGCCCTTCAACATCAAGGTGGCCTCGCTGCGGCTCGGGGATTTCACGCGCCAGGAGTGCGTGTCGCTGTGGCTGCAGCATCAGCACGAGACCGGACAGGTCTTCGACGAGGCCATCTGGCCCGAGCTGTGGGAAGACACCCGGGGCCAGCCCTGGCTCGTCAACGCCCTGGGCTACGAGTGCACCCTCGAGGACCGCAGCGCCCGCGACCGCCGCGTGCCGATCACGCTGGAGCGCTACCGCGCCGCGCGCGAGCGCTTGATCCAGGGCCGCGCCACGCACCTGCACCAGCTCGGCGACAAGCTGCGCGAGCCGCGGGTGCAGCGCGTCATCGCCGATCTGCTGGCGGGGGAGGACTCCGCGGGCGCCTTCGCAGCCGACGATGTCGACTACGTGCGGGACCTGGGGCTCGTGGCGCCCAAGGCGCCGCTGGCGATTGCCAACCGCATCTACCGCGAGGTGATCCCGCGCGAACTCACCGCCAGCCGGCAGGAAGTGATCACGCAGCAGCAGGCCTGGTACGTGCTGCCGAGCCGACGGCTCGACCTGCCCAAGCTGCTGGCTGCCTTCCAGCAGTTCTTCCGCGAGCACGCCGACGCCTGGGAGGACGGTTTCAGCTACCGCGAAGCCGCCCCCCAGTTGCTGATGCAGGCCTTCCTGCAACGCATCGTCAACGGCGGCGGTCGGATCTCGCGCGAGTACGGTCTGGGCCGCAAGCGCACGGATCTCCTCCTCGAGTGGCCTCTGGACGAGGCCCTGGGCCACAACGGCCCGGTGCAGCGCGTGGTGATCGAGCTCAAGCTGGTGAAGAAGGCCCCGGACGCCACGCTGCAGCAGGGCCTGGCGCAGACGGCCGACCACGCCCGCCAGGTGGGCGCCGACGAGGCCCATCTGGTGCTGTTCGAGCGCCGGCCGGGCATCGGCTGGGACGAGCGCATCTGGCAGCGCCGGGCCACGCAGGACGGGCTGACGATCGGCGTCTGGGGCGCCTGAGCCCGCCACCCCTGCCGCAGCGACTACCGCAAGAACAACCGGTACACCGGGTTGTCCGTCTCCTCCACGCAGGGGTAGGCCAGCGTCTCGAGGAAGGCGTCGAAGGCGGCGGCGTCGCCTTCGGGCACCTGGATGCCCACCAGGATGCGGCCGTAGTCGGCGCCCTGGTTGCGGTAGTGGAACAGGCTGATGTTCCAGCCCGGGTTCATCGACGACAGGAAGCGCAGCAGCGCGCCGGGCCGCTCGGGGAAGATGAAGCGGAACAGGCGCTCGTCGCGCGCGAGCTCGCTGCGCCCGCCCACCATGTGGCGCACGTGCTCCTTGGCCAGTTCGTCGTCGGTCAGGTCCACGGTGGCGAAGCCCTGGCGCTGGAACAGCCGTGCGATCTTGCCGGCCTCGTCGCGCCGCGCGATCGTCAGGCCGACGAAGACCTGCGCCGTGCGCTCGTCGGCGATGCGGTAGTTGAACTCGGTCACCTGGCGCGTGCCCGAGGAGCCGATCAGCTCGATGAAGCGGCGGAAGGAGCCGCGCTCCTCGGGGATGGTCACCGCGAACAGGGCCTCGCGCTGCTCGCCGAACTCGGCACGCTCGGCGACGAAGCGCAGGCGGTCGAAGTTCATGTTGGCGCCGCAGGTGATCGACACGAAGGTGCGGCCCTTGCACTTGTGCGCCGCCACGTACTGCTTGATCGCCGCCACGCCCAGCGCGCCGGCCGGCTCGACGATGCCGCGGGTGTCCTGGAAGACGTCCTTGATGGCGGCGCAGACCTCGTCGGTGTCCACCACCACGAAGTCGTCGACCAACTCGCGCGTCAGGCGGAAGGTCTCCTCGCCCACCAGCTTGACCGCCGTGCCGTCGGAGAACAACCCGACATCGTTCAACGCCACGCGCTGCCCGGCGCGCACCGAGCGCAGCATCGCGTCGGAATCCACCATCTGCACGCCGATGACGCGGATCTCCGGGCGCACCGCCTTGAGGTAGGCCGCCACCCCCGAGATCAGCCCGCCGCCGCCGATGGCCACGAAGACCGCGTCGATCGGCCCCTGGTGCTGGCGCAGGATCTCCATCGCCACCGTGCCCTGGCCGGCGATCACGTCCGGGTCGTCGAAGGGGTGGACGAAGGTCAGGCCCTGCGCCTGCTGCAGCTCCAGCGCGTGCGCGTAGGCGTCGGAATAGCTCTCGCCCTGCAGCACCACCTGCCCGCCGAGGGCCTGCACGGCGTCGATCTTGACCTTGGGCGTGGTCACCGGCATCACCACCACCGCCCGGCAGCCCATGCGCCGCGCCGCCAGCGCCACGCCCTGCGCGTGGTTGCCGGCCGAGGCGCAGATCACGCCGCGCGCGCGCTCGGCCTCGCTCAGGTGCGCCATCTTGTTGTAGGCGCCGCGCAGCTTGAAGCTGAAGACGGGCTGCGTGTCCTCGCGCTTGAGCAGCACGGTGTTGCCCAGCCGCCGCGACAGCGCGCGCGCCGCCTCCAGCGGCGACTCCACCGCCACGTCGTAGACACGGGCCGTGAGGATGCGTTGCAGGTAGTCGGCCACCGTGCGCGGCGCGGGGCGGGTGGGCGCAGCGACGGGTGATGCAGCGGGCGTCGCAGGGGCCGCGCCGGAGGATCCGGCGGCGGTGGCAAAGGCGTGGGGAACGGGTGCAGCGGGTGCCACGGGTGCAACGGGTGCGTCAGTGTTGTCCATGCCCGCCACTGTCGCACACCCGCCGGCCCGCGCGGCGATCCGACGCCGCTGCGGCGCGGGGCCGGCAGGCATCCCGGCACCGGAATGAAAAAGACCCGGGGCCCGCGAAGGCCCCGGGTCAAACCACCAAAACAGAGGTGGAGGAGACAACCGGAGGAGAACCTGTGCCCTGAGCGCAACGCCTGTCACCGGCTACAGCAGGCTCGGGAAACGCCCTTGGGGACAGCGGCAACCCGTTGACGTGAACTCTACCCGGACGGAAACATCCTTCGGGTCGACATGGATCAAAGGCCGCGCATCTGGGCAAACCCGAAAGCACGATCCGCGCCAGGTTCATCAACCCACAAGCACCCGCCCGTCGCCCGACAATCCGGCCCCTTCCACCCCAAGACGGTGCGCCGGCGCGCACCCACACGCACCATGGAATGCACCGTGCACTGGATGCCCTCGACGGGCATGGGCTTCACCGCCGAGACTGGCAGCGGCCACCTGCTGACGATGGACGGCGCCCCCGATGGCGGCGGCCGCGACCTGGCCCCGCGGCCGATGGAAACCCTGCTGGCCGGCGCCGGCGGCTGCACCGCCTACGACGTCGTGCTGATCCTCAAGCGCGGCCGCCACGCCGTCACCGGCTGCCAGGTCCGCCTGCAGGCCGAGCGCGCGCCGGTCGACCCCAAGGTCTTCACCAAGATCCACCTGCACTTCACCGTCACCGGCCGCAACGTGCCGCCCGCCGCGGTGGAGCGCGCCATCGCGATGTCGCACGACAAATACTGCTCGGCCACCATCATGCTGAGCAAGACAGCCGAGGTGACGACGAGCTTTGACGTGGTCGAGGGCTGAAAGGCTGAAAGGCGGGGCGGCTTAGCGGCTATGCGGCTATGCGGCTAAGCGAGCCGGTGTGAGGGGGGCACCCTGTTCTCATCGGCGCGAAGCCCGCATCTCACACCCGGTGCGCCACCGTCGTCATCACCTTGGCCGCCAGGCGCATCAGGCCGCGCACCGGCAGGGGCAGTTCGGCGCCGCCGGCGGCGCGGGCGTCGTCGGCGTGGCGGGCCTCGTCGGCCTGCATCTGCGCGACCACGGCGCGCGAGTCGGTGTCGGCCTCGGGCAGGCGCTGCAGGTGCGAGGCCAGGTGGGCTTCGACCTGGCGCTCGGTCTCGACCACGAAACCCAGGCTGACCGCATCGCCCAGCCGCCCGGCGGCCAGCCCGATGGCAAACGCGCCGCCGTACCACAGCGGGTTCAACAGGCTGGGACGACTGCCCAGCGCGTCCAGGCGCTGCTGCGTCCAGGCCAGGTGATCGGTTTCCTCGCGCGCGGCCGCCAGCATCTGCTCGCGCAGCGCCGGGCTGCGCGCGGTCAGCGCCTGCGCTTGGTACAGCGCCTGGGCGCAGACCTCGCCGACATGGTTGACGCGCATCAGCGCGCCCGACAGGCGACGCTCGTCGTCGGTCAGCGCGTCGGGAGCTGCGCTGGTGCTGGAGCCGGCGGTAGCACCAGCGACCGCACCAACGGGAGAACCTGCACCTGCACCTGCACCTGCACCTGCACCTGCACCTGCACCTGCTCCTGCTCGTGAGCCCGCGCCTGCACCCGCACCCGCACCTCCGAGAGAGACTGCAACCGGGCCGGCGTCGGACGCGGGCATGATGCCCGGTCTGTCGCGGGAAGCAGCCGCCGCGGGCCGGGGCATGGGGCGTGCCGCAGGCACTGCACCGGCCAAGGTGCGCAGCGCGCCATCGGCGGCAGCGAGCCACTGGTCCAAGGCGGTGAGGCGACGTCCGTGGCCACCGTGCCGGGCCGCGGCCCGGGAGGGTTGCGATCCGGCGGTGGCCCCGGGTAGCGAGTCTGCGGCATTCATCCACAGACTTTACCCCCCGGTGAGCGGGCGACGCACGCGCAGGCCCCAGTTCACGCAGATCCGGTCGCTGGCCGCCCACCTGAAACCGGCGACGCCCAAGCAGGCCCGATAGACCCGGAAGGCCCTGCACCGCAGGCCCGGGGCGATGTGTTGCAAGACCGCGACAGATTGACGGGCAAATCACCCGCAAACCTAGCCATCGGCCCGCGGCGCTGTTGAAATACGCTTCAACTTCCTTCGAGGGAGTTCATCAGGCCAGCGCCTGCTGCACCCGGTGCGACGTTCGCGTCGCCGAGGCCGGGGCACAGGGGCAGCCCATCCTGTTCAACCTGGAGCATCTCCATGAAGAAGACTTTGATTGCAGTGGCGGCCGCCGCCCTCTCGATGGGCGCAATGGCCCAGAACGTCACGCTGAGCGGCAAGTTCGCGGTCGGCTACGGCAAGGCCATCGGCGGCGCCAGCAACTTCCACGTGACGGACGGCGACGTTCGCTTCAGCGCTTCGGAAGATCTGGGCGGTGGCATGAAGGCCTCCACCTCGATGGAAGTGCGCGTGCGTGGTCGTGGCGCTGGCGCCGGTCAGGACACCACCATCGATTCGCGCAACGCCACGGTCGCCCTCTCCGGCGGCTTCGGCACGATCACCCTGGGCGCTGTCGAGGCGGCCAACGGCATCATCGGCCTGGGCTTCGCCGGCGCACCGGTGGCTCTGGCCACGGGTTACGACGGTCGCATCCTGAGCGGTGGCGCCAACGTCGACTGGGCCAACTACACCACGCCCGCCCTGCTGCCTGGCCTGACCGCCAAGCTCGAGCGTGTGGACTCGGTCGGCAACCCCGGCAACAACCGCAACCTGGCTGCCAACGTGATCGGTGGCAACTACGCTGCGGGCGCTCTGGCCGTGGCGATCGACTACACCGATTTCAACAACAACCGTACCCGCGTCCGCGCTTCCGGCTCGTACAACCTGGGCGTCGCCGTTCTGGGCCTGGGCTATGAAGACAACCGTGGCGGCGCAGCCGTCGGCGGCCCCGCTGGCACGCAAACGGCCTTCGGCGTCACCGTGCCGCTGGGCGCTGTCAAGGCAGGCCTGATCTTCGCCAAGAGCGAAGAGAACAACACCCAGGGCTGGGGCGTTGGCATGGACTACTCGCTGAGCAAGCGCACCACGTTCAACGTGTCGTACGGCGACCAGACCCGTGGCGTGGCTGACGGCGCTCAGTACCGCCTGCGCCTGCTGCACACGTTCTAATCCCCTGTGGATCTTCTGACGGCTGACCCCAGCCGTCAAGATAGAACTCATACAAAAACCCCCGCTGGCTCAGGCCCGCGGGGGTTTTCTTTTTCCGTGCGCGGGTTCCGTCAACGCCGCTTGGTCCCGCTGCGCTTGTCCACCCACACCTCCTCGACCATGTCCCAGTCGTGGGTGCGCAGGAACTCGCGGGTCTCGGCGCGCACCTGATCGCGCGTGAGCGTGCTCAGATCGCGCGGCTCCGGGCCCACGGACACCCAGTGTTCCTCCACCGAATCCCAACGGTGCGTGCGCAGGAAGGCATCACGCTCGGCCCTGACCTGATCGCGCGTCTTCACACCAAAAGGCGCCTCGAACTCCGGGCGCAGCACCCAGTTGTCCTCTTCGACGCTCCAGTAATGGCTGCGCAGGAACTCGTCACGCTCGAGTTTCACCTGCTCACGCGTCTTGGCGGCGGCGGCGGGGGTGTCGGTCGTCGTCGACATCGCCGTCTGCGCCTGAGCCGGCGCCATCGCCAGCATCAGCGCCACCGCAGCCGTCGCCGCAGCCAGCAGGCCGGCGTGCCGCCGGGCGGTCATCCGGGTCTTCGATCCACTGCTTGATCTGTTCATCACATCGCACTCCATCGGCGGAAGGTCATCGCGGCCTGTGGCCGCATTCGGGGAGTGCGATCTTGGTGCCCGCGACCGGCACCCCGATTGAGGCGACGCAGCCGGGACGGCACAAGGGCCGCGTTCGCGCGTGCGCCACACGTGCGTGTCAGGCATGCAACAACACGATTCGACCCTGGAATCCACACTATTCTTCGATTACATTCACACCGTTCAATTTTTGAACTTCATGCAGCGACGGTCCTTTCGGATGCACCTGCATGGCGGTAGCCTGCGCCGCCGAGTGGTAGGACTTGCCTGCGGCGTACGTGCCAGAGCACACCCGGGGGCCAGGGCCGGCGGTCGCGGGTTCGGCGATGTCCGCTGAACGCCGACGCGAACGTCGGGCCCACGGGACGGCGGGCACTGGAAACGACGAAGCCGGTGATGGCGCCGGCGACAGCGCCCGGGGGCAGACGCCGGACGTACCATCCGGGTCCTCGTCACCAGACCTGCCGTCCATGACCGCTGGCGCCACCACCACTGCTGAACCGGCCGTCGCCAATCCGCGTCACGACGAGACGCTGTTCCAGGCCATGCGGGTGCTCGACTCGGCTCCCACCACCACGCAGCGACAACTGGCCCAACGCCTGGGCCTGAGCCTGGGCATGGCCAACTACTGCCTGCAGGCGCTGGCAGCCAAGGGCTTCGTGAAGATGGAGTCCTTCCGCAACAGCCGCAACAAGCTGGCCTACAGCTACATCCTCACCCCTCGCGGCCTGGCCGAGAAGGCCACGCTGACCGCTCACTTCCTGCAGCGCAAGATGCGTGAATACGAGCAACTGCAGGCCGAGATCGAGCAACTGCGGCGCGAGGCGGGGCCGGCGACACCACCTGGAAGCGCAGACCGCAGCGAGTGAGTCGCGCTCAGGCGGGTGGCCGGTGATCGGTCGAACAGCCAGCCCAACACTCACTCAGCAGGCGGACCAGCCCTGGCCGACCGCTGTGTTGCCCCGACCGCTG
>CAZFVH010000107.1:13294-14735 GCA_964522465.1 uncultured Rubrivivax sp.
GGGCTCCGCCCCTTGTCGCCGACCTTCGCCCCCCCGGCCGCACATCCGTAAATGCCCGCAGACACCCCCGCCAGCCGCGCCGATATCGGCACACATGACGCCGCATCTGCGCAGCCGACAAGACCCGGCCACGCCACGTCGCACCACCGGACTCACGGTGCTCACGGCAGCCGCAGTGGCCTCGCCCGCCCGGCCCTGGCCGGTGCTCTGGCGCTGGCGCTGCTGCTCGGCGGCTGCGCACTGGCCCCGGGCCTTTCGATGGAGGCTTGGCGACAGGGCCCCGGGCCGATGGAGGCCTGGCTGGAAGGCCGGGCGCAGGATGCGCCGCCGCCAGGCGCGCTGACGCGCATCACGCCCGAGCTGGTGCGCGAGCAGCGCGCCGCCCTGGCCAAGGAAGACCCCACCGCAGGTCTCGCGTCCTTCTTCAACGCGCCGCAGCCCTACCGCATCGGGCCGGCCGACATCGTCGGCATCACCGTCTGGGGCCACCCGGAGTTCTCCATCGGCGGCGGGGGTGCCTCGGCAAGCGGCGGCGCGGCGGGGGCCGGCGGTGCCAGTGCAGGCGCCATGGGTGGTGCCGGCGGTGCCGGGGGCGGCGGCTTCACCGTCGGCCCCGACGGCAGGATCCCCTTTCCCTACCTGGGCGAGGTGCAGGCCGCCGGCCGTACCGAGCCCGAGCTGCGCGCCCACCTGACCACGCTGCTGGCCCGCCTGCTGAAGAACCCGCAGGTCAGCGTGAGTGTGCAGGCCTTCCGCAGCACCCGCATCTACGTCGACGGCGAGGTGCGCGCGCCCGGGCAGAAGTTCCTCGACCACGTCCCCATGACGCTGCCCGAGGCGCTCAGCCGGGCCGGCGGTTTCACGCCCTCGGCCGACCGCTCGGCCGTGCTGATCACGCGCAACCTCAAGACCGTGCGCGTCAACGTCGACCAGCTCACCGCGCGCGGCATCGACCCCAACCGCATCCTGCTGGAGCACGGCGACACCGTACGCGTGGCCAACTTCGAAGACGAGAAGGTCTACGTGCTGGGCGAGGTCTCCAGCCCCGGCGGCAAGCCGCTGCGCCGCGGCCGCCTGACGCTGCACCAGGCGCTGGGTGAATCGGTGGGCGTGTCCCCCGGCAGCGGGGACCCACGTCAGGTCTTCGTCATCCGCCCGACCGACCCGACCCAGCCGCAGATCTTCCACCTCGACGTCTCCAACCCGCTGTCGCTGGCCCTGGCCGAAGGATTCGAGCTGCGCGACCGCGACGTCGTCTACGTCGACCCCGTGCCCCTGGTGCGCTGGAACCGCGTCATCAGCCTGATCCTGCCCAGCGCGCAGGCCGTCACCGTCACGCGTGACACGATCAACGGGTTCAATTGAGGGGGCTGAGGCTGTCGAAGCCCCCCCACCCCAGATGAAACGCCTGCTCACCGTCTGCATCGGCAACATCTGCCGC
>CAZFVH010000107.1:14835-17600 GCA_964522465.1 uncultured Rubrivivax sp.
CCCCCCACCCCAGATGAAACGCCTGCTCACCGTCTGCATCGGCAACATCTGCCGCAGCCCGCTGGCCGAGGTGGCCTTGCGGCGGGCGCTGGGCGACGGGTGGCAGGTGTCGTCCGCCGGGCTGCAGGCGCTGGTAGGGGTGCCGGCGGACCCGACCTCGCAGGCCATCGCCCGGGAGCAGGGGCTGGATCTGTCGGGGCACCGCGCGCAGCAGCTCACCGCGTGGATGACGCAGCAACAAGATGTCATATTGGTGATGGAAGATACCCACACGCGCATGCTGCTGCAGATGGCCCCCACCGCCCGTGGCAAGGTCTTCCGCCTCGGGCATGTGCGGGGCTATGACATCGCCGACCCCTACCGCCAACCACGTGACGCCTTCGACACCGCCTGGGCCGGCATCGCCCAGGGCGTGGACGACTGGGTGCCGCGGCTGCGGCGTCTTTGAGGGCCGCGCGTCCGCAGGGCTTCGACAAGCCCAGCCCGAACCGGCACAGCGCTTCTTCGAGGCCAGTCCTCACGGGCTTCGACATCATCTTCCACCCGCGAAGACACGCAGGCCATTGGCCGGCGCAGGCCTGCATGCAGGCAAGGTCTGACATCCACTCATGAAAATCACCATCGCCGGCACCGGCTACGTCGGGCTGTCCAACGCCGTGCTGCTGGCCCAGCACCACGAGGTGGTGGCGCTCGACATCGTCCCCGCCAAGGTGGACATGATCAACGCCCGGCGCAGCCCCATCGACGACGCCGACATCGAGCACTTCCTGGCGCACAAGCCGCTAAACCTGCGTGCCACCCTGGACAAGCACGACGCCTACGCCGGGGCAGACTTCGTCGTCATCGCCACGCCCACCGACTACGACCCGCAGACCCACTACTTCAACACCCGCAGCGTCGAAGCCGTCGCGCGCGACGTGCTGGCCATCAACCCGCGCGCCACGATGGTCATCAAGTCCACCGTGCCGGTGGGTTTCACCGCCGGGCTGAAGGCGCAACTGGGCGGGGACGACATCCCCCTCCTCTTCTCCCCCGAGTTCCTGCGTGAAGGCATGGCCCTGCACGACAACCTGTATCCCTCGCGCATCGTCGTGGGCGAAAAGTCGGCCCGGGCCGAGACCTTCGCAAAGCTGCTGCAGCAAGGCGCCGTCAAGCAGGGCATCCCCACCCTGTTCACCGACAGCACCGAGGCCGAGGCGATCAAGCTGTTCGCCAACACCTATCTGGCCATGCGCGTGGCCTTCTTCAACGAGCTCGACACCTACGCCGCCGTCCACGGGCTGGACGCGCGGCACATCATCCAGGGCGTCGGCCTGGACCCGCGCATCGGCAGCCACTACAACAACCCCAGCTTCGGCTACGGCGGCTACTGCCTGCCCAAGGACACCAAGCAGATGCTGGCCAACTACCGCAGCATCCCGCAGAACCTGATCGGCGCCATCGTCAACGCCAACACCACGCGCAAGGACTTCATCGCCGACGACATCCTCGCCCGCCGCCCGCGCGTGGTCGGCGTCTACCGCCTGGTCATGAAAGCCGGCTCCGACAACTGGCGCGAGAGCAGCGTCCAGGGCGTGATGAAGCGCCTCAAGGCCAAGGGCGTCGAGATCATCGTGCACGAACCCGTCCTCACCGACGACCGCTTCTTCAACAGCCGCGTCGTCAACGACCTCGCCGCCTTCAAGGCCGAGGCCGACCTGATCATCGCCAACCGCCGCACCCGTGACCTGGCCGACGTCGAGGCCAAGGTCTACACCCGCGATCTGTTCGGCGGCGATGCCTGAGCGCCGACGGCCCACCGGTTGTCAAATGCCCGAAATGGGCATTGAAGTGCCCAACATGAGCACGTCAGACGCGGTCTCCACAGGTGATAGGCCCCCACCACAACGTCGACATCCGGCAGCGCACCTTGCCACCATATGCCGCGACTTCGCTGACGCCAGGGAGTGCGAAACCTGATCAGCTCCGGGCAGCGCAGACTGCGCCAGCGGTTCACACCTTGAATCCGCCCTGTTGCATGTAACGCCCCAAGGTGGTCTCATGGCCAACGTCAATGCCCGCGTGCAGAAGCATCGAGACGCCATGCGTCGCGCAGGGCTGCGGCCGGTTCAGATCTGGGTGCCCGATACCCGGCAGCCCCACTTCGACGACGAATGTCGCCGCCAGTCCCGACTGGTCGCCCAGGCCGACCATGGGGACCAAGACCTGCAAGACCTCATGGATGCAGCGCTGGTCGATGTCGAAGGTTGGTCCGGGTGAAGCGCGGCGACCTCGTCACCGTCGCGATGCAAGGCGACTTTGGCAAGCCGCGACCGGCCTTGGTCATCCAGTCCGATCAATTTGATGAGCACCTCAGCGTGACCGTGCTCCCCGTCACCAGCACGCTGGTCGCGGCCCCACTCTTGCGTGTCACAGTCCAGCCCAGCGCACGCAATGGCTTGCAAAAAGCTTCGCAGGTGATGATCGACAAGTCGCTCACCGTCAAGCGCGACACGGTGGGCCCCGCCTTCGGGAGCCTCGAGCCCGACACGCTCGTGGCCGTTGAGCGCTGTCTCGCCGTCTTCCTCGGCATCGCCAAGTAGGTAGAGGCCCCTCCACCAAACCCGTGCCGGTTCAAGGCCTGGTTCGTGTCGTCCACCACCTGGACGCCTCCCGTAGTCTTGTCTGAGACCTCTGCCTGGCGCGGGTAAAGCTCCGGAAGAGGCCCCCTTCAGCGCGCTGCGCACGCGGCACGACACCCAGCGCCGCTTCGCCGCCAAGCGCGA
>CAZFVH010000108.1:0-1740 GCA_964522465.1 uncultured Rubrivivax sp.
GCGAGTTCGGCGGCGCGACCCCGACGCGAGCATCGCAGCGGAGTCGGCCCGCAGGGCCGACCGCCCGACCAGGCCCCGGGACTGGGGATGGGCGGCAACGCAGCGCCTGCAAACGGTCATGCGGCAACGCAGCGCCGGCAAGACGAACATTCACGCTCACGCCAGCGCCCACGGCAAAGGCTCCGCATTCAGCCCCCAGTACAGGCTCTTCTGCTCCATGTACTGCAGGATCCCCTCGCGCCCCTTCTCGCGTCCCAGCCCACTGTCCCGCCAGCCGCCGAAAGGCGTGCTGATCGAGAACAGCTTGTAGGTGTTGATCCACACCGTGCCCGTCTGCACCGCCCGCGCGATCTTCCAGGCACGTTGGAAATCCCGCGTCCACAGCCCGGCGGCCAGCGCATACACGCTGTCATTCGCCTGCGCGATCAGGTCCTCGTCGTCGTCGAAGGGCAGCACCAGCAGCACCGGGCCGAAGACTTCCTCCTGCGCCAGGCGTGAAGCGTTGTCCAGGCCCTCGACGATGGTGGGCTCGTAGAACCAGCCGCGCTCGTACAGCCCGCCCGCCGGTCGCCGTCCGCCGCACAGCAGCCGCCCGCCATCGTCCAGCGCCGCCTGCACGTGGCGCTCGATCGAGGCCCGGTGCGCGGCCGTGATCAGCGGTCCCATCTGCGTGCGCTGATCCGCCGGGTCGCCCACGCGCAGGCGCCGCGCGCCGGCCACCAGACGTTCGACGAACGCGTCGCGGATACGCCGCGCCACGAACAGGCGCGAGCCGGCGATGCAGCTCTCCCCCGAGGAGCTGAAGATCCCGTACAGCACCCCTGCCACCGCGTGGTCGAGGTCGGCATCGTCCAGCACCATGGTCGGCGACTTGCCGCCGAGCTCCAGCGACACCGGCATCATCTTCTCGGCCGCGATGCGGGCGATGTGGCGCCCGGTGGCCGTGCCGCCCGTGAACGCCACGCGCCGCACCAGCGGGTGGCGCGTGATCGCATCACCGATCACCGAGCCCTTGCCCGGCAGCACGCTCAGCAGGCCCTTTGGCAGGCCCGCCTCGTCGCACAGGCGCGCGAGCTCGAGCGCCAGCAGCGGCGTCACCTCGGCCGGCTTCAGCACCACGGCGTTGCCGGCGGCCAGCGCCGGGGCGAGCTTCTGCGCCTCGCTCGCGATCGGCGAGTTCCAGGGCGTGATCGCGGCCACCACGCCCATGGGCTCGTGCACGCTCATCGTCAGGTAGGGCCCGCGCGAGGGCGTGATCGCCTCTTCCAGCGTCTCGCAGGCGGCGGCCATGTACTGGAAGGTGCCGGCCGCGCTGGCCACCAGCGCCCTCGTCTCGGCAATGGGCTTGCCGTTGTCCTGGCGCTGCAACTGCGCCAGGCGCTCGGCGTCGCGCCGGATCAGCCCGGCCACGCGGTGCAGCACCGCGGCGCGCTCGTGCGGCTTGGCCGTGGCCCAGCCGCTGCCGCGCCAGGCGCGGTGCGCGCCCTCGATGGCCTCGGCCACGTCGGCGGCCGTGGCCGCGCGCAAGGCCGCCACGGGCTCGCCGGTGGCGGGATAGCAGGTCTCGTAGATCTCGCCGCTGCCGGGCCGCCAGTGGCCGGCGATGCACAGGTCGAGCAGGGGGCGGGTGGTCATCGTGGGGCGTCTTCCGTGCGGAAAATGGGCGTCGGCTACTTGGCTACTTGGCTACTTGGCTACTTGGCGTTTCAGCGATTCAGCGATTCAGCGATTCAGCGATTC
>CAZFVH010000108.1:1840-15926 GCA_964522465.1 uncultured Rubrivivax sp.
TTCAGCGATTCAGCGATTCAGCGATTCAGCGATTCGGGGTTTCGGGGTTTCCAGGTTTCAGATGCTCAGCGCATGCGCCCGGTTGCCCAGCGCGCGCACGACGCTGTAGACCGTCAGCGCCGAGGTCTTGGGGTTGGCCGCCAGCGGCTTGCCGCGCATCGTCAGCGTCAGGCTGCCGAAGGCGCCCTCGGCGTCGACCTCGTGTACGTTCTCGCTGACCTGCGGGTCGGCATAAAGGCGCACCTCGGTGCGGTCCAGGCCCAGGCCGGCCAGCGCCAGCGTGGCGGCGACGTTGGCGTTCTTCGGGTAGCGGGCCGCGGCCTCGCGGGCCGTGCCGTCGAAGATGAGCGTGGATTGCGCCAGCGTGTCGAGGTCGACGCGGTGCTCGGCCGGCGTGCCCTTCCAGGCCTGGGGCGGCTTGCGCCCGCGGTAGCAGACCCGGTCGAGCCCGCCGACCCGTGCCGCGGCCAGCGCGTCGATCGCGCCGATCGCCCCCGACAGCAACTGCACCTGCGTGCCCCCGGCGCGCGCGGCCTGCTCCAGACGCTCCGGAAGGCCGGGCGTCGACAGCGCACCGACCGAGGCGATCAGGCAGGGCACGCCATGCGCCAGCGCCGGCAGCACGTGCTGCTCGATCGCGCTGTGGCCGGCGCACTCGACGACGAGGTCGGGACGCGTCTTCGCGTCCAGGTCCAGGCGGTCGGCCACCTGCGTGGCCACGTGGCCGTGCTCGGACAGCCAGCGCTGCGCCTGCGCGCACGAGCCGGCATGGACGACGACGCGGTCCACGCGCAGATCGCGCTCCTGCCCCAGCAACTCGAGCACCGAGGTGCCGATGGCGCCGAAGCCGATCATCGAGACCTTCAGCATGGTGTCATCCGTTCGGACCCTTCCAGCCCCGTTCAGCCCCGCGAGGGCGTGTCGGCCCCCGCGGCCTTGACCGGCGGCCCCGCGAAGGCGGTGGCGAAGGCGCCCACGCGCGTCATGTCCACCTCCAC
This sequence comes from uncultured Rubrivivax sp., assembly GCA_964522465.1. Taxonomy (GTDB): domain Bacteria; phylum Pseudomonadota; class Gammaproteobacteria; order Burkholderiales; family Burkholderiaceae_C; genus Rubrivivax. The sequence goes on from CAZFVH010000108.1 coordinate 2,839, forward strand.
CACCACCGGGCCGCGCGGCAGGCTGGCCAGCACCGCCGATGTCTGCGACGCCGACTCGATGCGCCGCCAGGCCACGCCCATCGCCTCGCACAGGCGGGCGAAGTCGGGCGTGTGCAGGTCGACATAGCAGCGCCGGCCGCCGTACTGCGCGTCCTGGATGTTGCGAATCACCCCGTAGCCGCGGTCGTTCATCAGCAGCACGACGAGATCCACGCCTTCCTGCGCCGCGGTGGCGAGCTCGCCGATGTTCAGCGCGAAGCCGCCGTCGCCCACCAGGCACCAGGTGCGGACGGGCGTGGCCGTCGAGGTCCCTTCCACCTGGCCCACGGCCGTACCCACGGCCGCACCCACCGCCATCGCCAGGCCTTGCCCGATGCCGCCGCCCAGCGCGTGCACGCCGGCGCGGGGGTGGTGCAGCCGCAGCTCTCGATTGCCCCAGGTGCTGTTGGACACCGTGACGTCGCGCGCCCAGATGTCGGCCGGGCCGACGGCCGCCTGCAGCGCGCGCACCAATTCGCTGTATGGCCCCAGGCCCCGGTGCAGCGCCTGCACCGCCTCGTCATGTGCCGCGCGCAGGTCGGCGTCGAAGGTTGGGTCGAGGGCGCGTGTGCCCGCCGGCAAGGCCTCCAGGCGGTCGGCCAGCCCGTGCAGCGCCAGGGCGGCGTCGCCGGCGACGAAGCGCGCGTTCGGGTAGCCACGGCCGTCGGCGGCGGGGTCGGCGTCGATGCGGTACAGCGGGCGCGGCAGCTTCAGCGCGTATTTCAGCGTCTCGTTGCCGCGCAGGCGCGAGCCGACGACCAGCATCGCGTCGCAGGTCCCGTAGAAGCGTTCGATCGGCGGCTGCAGGTTGTAGGCGCCCAGCGAACGCGGATGGTCCTCCGGCACGATGCCCCGGCCCTGCGTACTGGTGACGACCCCGAATCCCAGGGCCATCAGCCGCCGCACCGCCTCACCGGCATGGCGCGCGCCGCCGCCCAGCCACAGCAGCGGCCGTCGCGCCGTGGCCAGCGCCGCCGCCAGGGCATCCAGCGCGGCTGCGTCCGGCTGCGCCACGGGCACCGGCAGCGGGGACAGGTCGGCCGGCACGGGGATGCGCGCGGCCTGGATGTCGATCGGTATCTCCACGCTGACCGGGCCTGCCGGCGCCGTGAGCGCGGTCTGCACGGCCAGCTTCAGCGTGCCCAGGGCCGTCTCGGCGCTGCGCACGCGCCACGCGGCCTTCGATACCGCGCGCAGCATGGCGAGCTGGTCGCGGGCCTCGTGGATGTAGGCCAGGTCGCGGTCGAGGTAGGGGGTCTCGATCTGGCCGGTCAGGTGCAGCAGCGGGGTGCCGGCGGTCAGCGCCTCCACCATGGCCCCGGCGGCGTTGCCCGCGGCGGTGCCGGTGGAGGTGATGCACACGCCCAGGCCGCCGCTGACACGGGCCTGGGCGTCGGCCATGTTGCAGGCACCGGCCTCGCCACGCGCGGGCACGAAGCGGATCGCCCCGCGCTGCGCCATCGCGTCCAGCACCGGCATGTTGTGGATCGAGATCACGCCGAAGGCGCAGCGCACGCCGCAGGCCTCGAGGAAGGCGGTCACCGCCTCGCCCACGGTCATGGTCGCGGTGGGGGGCATGGTGGCGGCCATGGAATCGGCAGATCGGTCGTCAGGCATGTCGCGAATGGCCTCCGGAGACGTCGAGGTGGGCGCCCGTGGTGTACGAGGACGCCGGGCTGGCGAGGAAGACGAGGGCCTGCGCGGCCTCGTCGGGGCGCCCCAGGCGCTGCAGCGGGATCTTCTTGTCGCGCGCCAGCGCGCCCGACCAGGCTGCCCAGTCCTGCGAGCGGTCGGCGCGCGCGTCGAAGCGCCGGCGCCACTGGCCCGAGTCGATCAGCCCGACCAGGATGCCGTTGACGCGCACGCCCTGGGGCGCGAACTCGGTGGCCATCGATCGCACGAGGTTGACCACGCCGGCCCGGGCGGCCGAAGTCGCCACCATGTGCGGCTCGGGCTGGCGCGCCAGCAGCGAGTTCACGCACACCACGGCGGCATCCCCGAGCGCTGCCGCCTGGCGCGCCAGTTGCGGCAGGAAGGCCCGCGTGGGGTGGAGAATGGAGAAGAACTTCAGCCGCAGCTCCTCCTGCCAGGCGTCGTCGGTGGTGTCGGCGAAGGTCGAGACGCGGCCCTGGCCCGCGTTGTTGACGAGCATGGCCACCGGGCCGAGCGTGGCGTCGATCTCGGCGGCCCAGGCGCGGACACGCTCGGCGTCGAGCACGTCCACGGCGGCGGCGTGGATCGCGGCGCTGGGGTGGCGGGCGCGCAAGTGCGCCCGGGCCGCGTCCAGCCGCGCGGCGTCGCGCCCGCAGATCGCCACGGCTGCGCCGCGCGCCAGCAGCAGGTCGGCCGTGGCCAGGCCGATGCCGGAGGAGCCGCCGGTGACAACGGCCACGCGGCCGGTGAGGTCGCGGGAGGGGGGGGGCGTGTGCGAAGAGGTCATCCTGCGGCGGCTGGGCGCGAGGCCCGGGGTTGTCGGGTGGGGGTGGTGGGTCGCGCGTCGGGATCGAGGTCGACGTCCGTATCGGGATGCATCTGCCGATCGGGATCGATGGCGATGTCGGCAGCGTGCCCGTTCCCATGGTCGTGGCGGTGGCCGGCGCGCTGGTCGTTGCCCGAGACGGCGTGAGCCGCCTGGCCGGCTGCCGACCGGCCCGTGTCCGGTGAGGGCACCGCCACCCTGGCCCCGGCCCGGGCGGACGGCGCGTGGTCCAGCAGACGCGACAACTCGCGGGCGGCCGCGAGCACCTGCGCCACCAGGGGCGGGATGGCCTCGGGCTCCAGCCGGTCGGTCGGGATGGTCACGCCGATCGCCGCCACGGTCAGCCCGTCGGCGCCATGTACTGGCGCGGCCACGGTGGAGATCCGCGGCTCGAAGAAGCCCTGGCCGACAACGTGGCCGCGCGTGCGCACCGCTTGCACCATGCGGTGCAGCGTCGGCACGTCGGCGGGCGTGCGGTCGGTGTGGGCCTCCAGCCGGCCTTCGGGGTAGAGCGCAGCGAGTGCGTCGAGGTCGAGGTCGCCCAGCAGCACGTGGCCCAGCACGGTGGCATGCGCCGGCAGCCGCGTGCCCACCGTCACCGCGCCGCTGAAGGGCGAGGGCGGGGCGATCTTGGCCACATAGACGATGGACCGCCGGTCGCGCACCACCAGGTTGCAGGGGAAGCCGGTGCCTTCGCACAGCCGGCGCAGCAGCGGCGTACCGAGCTGTGTCAGCTCGAGCGAGGCCAGGTACTCGAAGCCCAGCCGCAGCACGGCCAGGCCCAGGCGCACGGCGCGGCCGCCGTCGACGCGCTCGACATAGCCCAGTGCTTCCAGCGTGTTCAGCAGGCGGAACACCGTCGAGCGCGGCAGGTCCAGCCGCCGCGCGAGCTCCGGCGGGGTCAGCGTTGGCGTGTGGCGGTCGAAGCTGCCCAGCAGTTGCAGGCCGCGTTCCAGCGCCGGTACGGTGTAGCGGTCTGCCGCGTCGCTCATCGCAGCGCTCCCGGCGCTCCCGGCGCTGTGGCGTCGGCCGTCCGCAGGGCTTGTGCCACGGCGGTGGGCTGCTCGATCGCGCACAGGTGGCCGGCCTGCGGGATCAGCCCGACCGCCTCGGGCGCGACGCCGAAGGCCGTGGCGAGCGTCCGCACGCGTGCCGGCGGCGTCACCGTGTCGGCGTCACCGACGTGCAGGTGGACGGGCACCGCGAGCGGCGCGTGGCGGCGCAGGTCGTCGCCGCACAACAGTTCCACCGCCTGCCGGTAGCCGGCCTCGTGCAGTTGCGCCATGTTCCACTGTGCCCAAGTCCGCGCCGCCTCGGGCGCGCCCGGCTGCAGCAGCGTCGGCCCGCGCGTGGCGGCCAGGCCGGCCACGCCCAGCCGGTCCAGCGCCTGCAGGCGCTCGGCACGCACGCGCGCCTGGTCGGCCTCCTGCCCGAGCCCGCCATACCCGCCGGCCGGCGACAGCAGCACCAGCGCGCGCAGGCGCTGCGGGTGCAGGTGCGCGTGTGCCGCGGCGACGATGGCGCCCAGCGAGTGGCCCACCAGCAGGCAGGACGTCACGCCCAGGGCCTCGAGCAACTGCTCGAGCCGCAGCGCGTAGGCCTCGGCCCGTGGCGCCGCGCCCGCCAGCGGCGTGGAGCCGCCGTAGCCCGGCATGTCCCAGGCGATGACCCGGTGCGTGGTCGCCAGCAGGCGCGCGCACGGCAGCCAGGAGGCGCCCGCCGAGCCGATGCCGTGCAGCAGCACCACGACCGGCGCGTCCGCGCTGCCGCAGCGGCGCACCGCCACGACGGCATCGCCGCCCAGCGCCACGCGCTCGCGCGGGAAATCGCGTTCCAGCACGGGCAGCCAGGCCGGGGCGGCGGGTGGCGGGGTTGCGGGCGAAGAGGTCATTCGGCGTTGACGGCGCAGGGCTGGGCTGCGACAGGCTCAGCCCGAACGGTGAGCGTCCCGGCGGAGCCCTGCGCGCGCGGCGAGGCATGCATGAAGACACGGCGGCGCGCGGTGAGGCGCTCACCAAGACACAGGCAACGGACCATCCTCACCTCTGTATCGCGCACAAGAGCCCCTCGGTGTCAGCGCTTGATCTTCGCCAGCGGGCTGTCCGGCGGATAGGTCGGCGTGACCGGCTTGGGCGCGCCCAGCATCACGCACATCAGCGCGTCCTCGTCGCCGATGTTGTGCTCCTCGCGGTACACGCCGGGGGGCACGGACACCAGGTCGCGCTCGTTCAGCACGGTCTCGTAGCGCTCGCCGTCGACCTCGACGACGAGCTTCATCTTGCCGCGCATGACGAAGAAGATCTCCTCGACGTCGAGGTGGATGTGCGACGGGCCGATGTGGCCGGCCGGGATCACCATGGTCGAGAAGGTGAAGTTGCCCGCTGGCACGGTGTTGCCGTCCTGCGAGACGCCGGTGCCGCCGGTGCCCACGTAGCGCATCTGCGCGCGGCGGTAGCGCGGGTCGACCTGCTCCTGGAACTTCAGCGCGTCCCAGTCGTAGCGGCGCGTGGCGAAGCGCGCGATGCGCGTGTGCATCCAGTCCTCCAGGCTCGCGCCCTCGGGGCGCTGCCAACTGGATTCACGGGGGTGGGGAAGGGTCTCGGGCATGGGGTGGGCTCTCCTCGGGGGGGGGCGGATCGGGGCGTCGGTTGTCGGTGGCGGTGGCGGGTGTCGGTTCAGGGTGTCGGTTCGGGGCCTGGGCCAGGGCCAGCGTTCAGTGCATCACGAAGCCGCCGTTGACGGCGAGCGTCTGCCCCGTGACGAAGCGCGACAGGTCGGACAGTGCCCAGACCACCTGGCCGCTGACGTCGGCCGGTTGCTGGGCGCGCTGGATCGCGCGCTGGTGGACATAGAGGGCGTGGCGCTCGGCCGGCACGTACTGCGTCGCCTCGACATCGACCAGACCCGGGGCGATGGCGTTGACCGTGATGCCCTCGGGGCCCAGTTCGCGCGCCAGCGCGCGGGTCATCGCGATCACCGCGCCCTTGCTCGCTACATAGGCCAGCAGCCGCGGCGCGCCCCACAGCGCGGTGTCGGAGGCCAGGTTCAGCACCGCGCCGCGGCCGCTGGCGGCCAGCGCGGCGCGGCAGGCCCGCGTCATCAGCCAAGTGCCGCGCACGTTGACGTCCATGACCCGGTCCCAGGTGTCGATCTCGATCTGGTCCAGGGTGCGCCCGCCAGAGTCGGTGACCGCGCCGTTGTTGACCAGGCCGTCAAGGCCGCCCAGATGTGCCACCGTGGCGGCGGCGCAGGTCTGGACCGAGCCCGGGTCGGCCAGGTCCAGCGCCAGCGCGTGGACGTCATGGCCCTGTGCGCGCAGCTCGGCCGCCGTGGACTGCGCGAGCTCGGCGCGCAGGTCGGCGATGACGACGCGCGCGCCCGCGCCGACAGCGGCTTCGGCGAAGGCCCGGCCCAGGCCGCGCGCGCCGCCGGTGATCAGCACCCGGCGGCCGGCCAGCAGGCCGGCGCTGGCAGGGGCGGCGGCTGCCGGGGCGGGCGTGTCGGCATCAGACGGTGGCATGCTGGGCCTTGGGCAGGTAGTGCAGCACGCGCTGCTCGGCCCACACCACGGCGGCGTAGGCGGCGATGCCGATCAGCGTGAGCAGGATGATGGTGACGAAGACCCCGGCGGTGTTGCCCTGGCCCTCGTTGCTGACCAGCAGGAAACCCAGGCCCAGGTTGCCGCCGACGAGCTCGCCCACCGTCACGCCGATCACCGCCAGCGTCGAGCCGATGCGCAGCCCCGAGAACAGCGCCGGCATCGCCGACGGGAATTCCACCAGGCGGAAGATCTGCAGCCGCCGCCCGTTGAGTACTCTTACCAGGTTGATCATGTCCGGGTCGACGGTGCGGATGGCCGACAGCACGTTGACCATGATGGGGAAGAACACGATCAGCACCGCCACCAGGATCTTCGGATAGACCGTGTAGCCCAACCACATCACGAACAGCGGGGCGAAGGCGACCTTGGGCGCGATCTGCAGCGCCAGGATGTAGGGCGACAGCATGGCCTCGGCGCGCGGCGACAGGCCCAGCGCCACCCCGGCGCCGACCCCGAGCAGCGCGCCCAGCACGAAGCCCACGACGATCTCCAGCGCGGTGATGCCGGTGTGCATCCACAGGTCGTCGGCGGCCATGCGGCCGAACTCCTGGACCACGCGGCTGAGCGGGGGCAGGATGAACTCGGGCATGCCGAGCATCCCCGGTCCCCACTGCCAGGCGGCCAGGAACAGGGCGAGCACGACGGCACTGCCGGCCCAGGCGCTGCGGTCCACGATGTGGCGTCCTTGTCAGCCGTCTCAGCGACCGACGAAGCGGTTGGTGTACAGGTCGTCCAGCGCCGTGGCCTTGGGCACCACGCCCTCCTCGACGTAGAACTTCTGCACCGCGTCCAGCCGCGCGCGGTCCATCTCGCCCAGTGTCTTCTGGCCGGCGTAGACGTACTGGCGCTGCAGCGAGAAGGCGCGCTCGAGCAGGGCTTCCTTGCCCTTGTAGTCGGGCACGGCCTGGATGAAGGCGTCGATCGAGCCCTTGGGGTCGTCCATCATGAACTTCAGCCCGCGCAGCGTGGCGCGCACGACCTTCTGCACCGTCTCGGGCTTGTTCTGGATGGCGTCGTCCGAGGCGATGATGGCCTGCGCCATGCTCTGGAACAGTTCGGCCGGCGAGATGATGTTCACCTTGGCCCCGGCGGCCTCGGCCGAGGCGATCCAGTCGGCAGTGCCTGCCATCGCCTGCGCCTTCTTCGAGGCGAACAGTTGCCACACGCCGGCCGGCCCCGCCGCCTGGATGTTGGCGTCGTTCTTGTTCAGGTCGGCCTTCTTCATGCTGCCCAGCAGCGCGTAGTAGGTGGTGTCGGTGTAGGCCAGCACGGTGACGGTCTGGCCCTTGAGGTCCTTGACGGCCTTGATGGGCGAATCGGCATGCGTGGCCAGCAGCATCAGCGAGCCGCCGCCCAGCACCGCCACCGCCTTGACCGGCACGCCGTTGGCGCGCACGATCAGCGGCGTATCACCGATGGCGCCACCCATCAGCGCGTTGCCTGCGCCGACCTGCTTGGCCACGTCGACCCCGCCGCGCGCCAACACGAACTTCAGCTTCAGGCCTTCCTGGGCGTAGAAGCCCTTGGCCGCGGCGATCTGCCACGGTGCGAAAGCCGGCAGCGTGGGCGGTGCCGGCATCAGGTAGGTGATCTCTTCCAGCGCGGCCTGGGCCTGGGCGGCCAGGCAGGTGCCGGCGGCCAGCAGGGCCACGGCAGTCCGGCGGGTCGTGTGCAGGATCTTGGACATGGGGTCTCCTCGGTGGTGCGTCTGTGGAAGGCGGGCAGGGGCGCTGCTCGGGGTGGGAAAGGCGTGGTGTGGTCTGGCGGTGCGGGGCGATCGGCGAGCGGCGTCGATCCTTCAACGGATCAGTGCGTCAGCGCATCGCCGGCACCGACCTTCAGCAGCGACATCAGCCGCGCCACCAGTGGGCCGACCTCGGGCAGCGTGCGGCGCTTGAGCGGCTGCTCGCGGTGCGGCAGGTCGACGGTGATCTCCTCGACGATGGTCCCCGGGCGGGCGCTCATCACCAGCAGGCGGTCCGACAGCGCCACCGCCTCGACCAGATCGTGGGTGATGAACAGAGCGGTCTTGCGCTGCTCGGCCAGCATCTCTGCCAGGTCCTGCTGCAGCACCATCTTGGTCTGCGCGTCCAGCGCCGAGAAGGGCTCATCGAGCAGCAGCACCTGCGGCTCGATCGCCAGTGTGCGCGCCAGGGCCGCGCGCTGGCGCATGCCGCCGGACAGCTGGTAGGGGTAGTGATCGCCGAAGCCCTGCAGGTGGCAGCGCTCGAGCAGGGCGTCGGCCCGGGCGCGCCGCGGTGCGGCTGCCATGCCCGAGATCTCCATGCCGAGCTCGACGTTGGCGCGGATGGTGCGCCAGGGCATCAGCAGGTCCTTCTGCAGCATGAAGGCCACCTGCGGCATCGGCCGCGTGACGCGTTGGCCGCTCACGCGCACCTCACCCTGCGTGGGCAGGTACAGGCCCGAGCCCATGTTCAGCAGCGTGCTCTTGCCGCAGCCCGAAGGGCCGATCAGCGACACCACTTCGCCGCGCCGTACCTGCAGGCTGACCTGGTGCACGGCCCAGGGCGCGGGCTCGCGGGTGCGTCGGTCGCGCGTGTCGAAGCGCTTGGACACCGCCTGGAATTCGATCTCCACGGGCGCGCCTGCATGCGCCGGGGCGGCGGGCGCAGAATGGACGACAGGGGTGTGATCCAAGGCGAGACCGATCAACGATGTTTTACCAATGAAACAGCGATTCATCAATGAAACGAATCGAGGGCGATGCTATCCGCGTCTGGCCCGGGGCAGCGGTCATGGCCGAGTGGAGCAGTCAACTTTCCGCCCGGTTCAGGCTGGGCGCAGCGGGCGGCGAGCGCCGCGACTCGCCGATGGGGCTGCTGACCCGGCAGGCTGTCGGGCTTGGGGCGCCGATCTGCCGCAGTCGGCCCCCAAGTCCGACAACCTCCCCGGGGCTGGGGCGCGTGGCAGCGAGCATGGAGGTCGCGCATGGACGTGATCCGCGTGTCGCAGTGGTCCGACTTCGTCGCACTCACCGAGGCGCAGCCGGGCTGGGCCTTCCGTGGCGAGGTGTCGGCGCAGTGGCCGCTGGTCAGCTCCCTCACGCGGCGCCTGCAGACCTTCTGCGACGACCGGTCGCTGTGGCCGCTGCGCGAGGAGCGCGCGATCCGCATCTTCCGGCGCAAGGCCCACATCTATCTGCACGAACGCACGGCGCTGGACGACGATCTGCGCTGCCTGGCGCTGATGCAGCACCATGGCGCGCCCACGCGCTTGCTGGACTTCACCAAGTCGCCCTACGTGGCGGCCTTCTTCGCGCTGGAGGACGCGGTGTCGGACGCCGCGGTCTACGCGCTGAACACGCCGGCGCTGTGGTCGGCCGCGCCGGCCTTCGACCCCACGCTCACGCGCGAGCGGATCGATCCGCGGCTGTCGGGGAATTACGAGCGCTGGTTCAGCCGCAACCGCTGGCCCGTGGTGTGGTGCGGCGAGCCGCGCGAGATGGACCAGCGGCTGGTGGCGCAGTCGGGTCTGTTCGTCGTGCCCGGCGTGCTGGACCAGCCGCTGGACCGCATCCTGGCCGGCTATCCCTCGCGCGAGCCGCTGCTGGTGAAGATCGTGCTGCCGCGCGCGATGCGCACGCAGGCCATGCAGGCGCTGTACCGCATGAACGTGACCAATGCCACGCTGTTTCCCGATCTCGACGGCCTGGCGCGGGCCAGCGCCTACGAGCTCGAGGTGGTGTGGGAGCGGCTGATCGAGGAGTACCGGGCGCGCGAGGCCGCGCAGGAGGCCGAAGACCCGACCGTCCCGCCGCCGTCTCCCGCTGCGACGCCCAGGCCGTGACCGGATCCCCCGACCCCGTGCGGAGGCGGGACCGCGCCGGTCGGCGCACCCAGTGGTGCAGGCCCTGAGGGCGCCCCACCCACCCGGGGCGATCGGTGTTTCGCACCGCTCTGTTCACTTCCCACCCCCGTCCATTCCCAACCCGTCCAGATGCCCACCGACCACCCGCCCCAACTCTGCATCGACGGCGCCATCGCGACGATCACCCTGCGCCGGCCCAGCGTGGCCAATCGCCTCGACACCCACGACCTCGCCGTGCTGCAGGAGCGTCTGCTCGAGGTGGACGCCCATTCCGGTGTACGGGTGCTGAAGCTCCAGGGCGAGGGCCGCCACTTCTGCAGCGGTTTCCACATCGGACAGGTCGGCACCGAGCGCGCCGGGGCCGGCGATCGCTTCGACGCGCTGGCCGACGCGCTGGAGCGTGCGCGTCCGCTCACCGTGGCGGTGCTGCAGGGCGGCGCCTTCGGCGGTGCGGCCGACCTGGCGATGGCCTGCGACTTCCGTGTCGGCGGGCCGGCCAGCCAGATGCAGGTGCCCGCGGCGCGCCTGGGCCTGCACTACTACCGCGGCGGCCTGGAGCGCTTCGTCCACACCGTCGGGCTGCCGGCGGCGCGGCGTCTGCTGGTCTCGGCCGATCGGCTGGACGCCGCGCAGATGCGCGCGCTGTGCCTGCTGGACCGCTGCGCCGACGACACCGCCGACGTCCCTGCGCTGGCCGACGCGTTCTGTGCCCACCTGGCCGCGCTGGCGCCGCTGGCTGTACAGGGCATGAAGAAGCACCTGCGACGCATCGCCCGCGGCACGCTCGACGCCGAGGATCTGGCGCGCGACATCGCCCGTGCCGGTGCGTCGGCCGACCTGCAGGAGGGCGCTCGCGCCTGGGCCGAGAAGCGCGAGCCGCGTTTCGAGGGGCGGTGAGCGAGGACGGGGCATCCGCGGCTGCGCCCTGCATGGTCGCGCGGTCGGGGATCGCGGACCGGCACCGCTCGCCTGCGGCCGTGCTGGTGTGGCGACCGTGTTTCGTCATACGAACCCACGGACCGTGGTGCAGGCGTGGCGTCTGCTCGCGGGCCTCGCACAATCGGTCAGCGCCCGCCGAAGCGCGGGCCGCGCTCCATGGCCCTTCTCGACGCCTTCCTCGACCCTGGCCCGCTCAGCCCCGCGGTGCGGCCGAGTTTTCGCCGTGAGCAGTTCTACGAGCTGAGCATGCCGGTGGCCATCGGGCTGATGGAGGGTGGCTTCATCGGGGTGGTCGCGGCCAAGGCCTTCGATGCGCCGGCCTGGGTGATCGCGGTGACCTCCGCGGCGCCGATGTTCGGCAACCTGTCGAGTTTCGTCTGGAACCGCATCGCCGCCGGGCGTCCCAAGGTGCCGATGGCGCTGGCGCTGCAGGCCGTGGTGCTGCTGTGCGTGCTGGCCATCGCGCTGAGCCCGCGCAACGACACGGGGGTGTGGGTGCTGCTGGTGGCGGTGGTGACGAGCCGGCTGTGCATCTCCGGCATCGTCACCGTGCGCAGCGTCGCCTGGAGCCTGAACTACGAGCGGCTGGTGCGGGCGCGCATGATCGGACGGCTCCAGGCGCTGTCGAGCCTGACCTTCGTGCTCACCACCGGGCTAGGCGCGCTGCTGCTGGACGCGCATCCCGAGAGCCATCGCCTGCTGTACGGCTTCGGCGTGCTGGCCGGCTCGCTCGGGGTGTGGGCCTTCTCCGGCGTGCGTCTCGAGGGCGAGAAGCGCCAGCAGGTGCTGGAGCGACGGCGCGAGCGCGACGGCAGCGGCACCAGCGGCTTCTTCGCCATCCTGAAATCCGACCGCGACTACGCGCGCTACCAGCATCACCAGTTCGTCTCGGGCTTCGCGGCGATGATGCTGGAACCCCCGCTGGTGTACCTGGTGTCGCGCCAGATCGGCGCCAGCTACCTGCAGAGCATCGTGCTCGTGATGGTCATCCCCTTCCTGCTGAACCTGCTGCTGATCCCATGGTGGGCGCGGCGCATGGCGCGACGGCACGTGGCCGGCTTTCGCGCGCGTCAGACGCTGTGGTGGTCGCTGGGCGTGTTGCTGATGGGCTGGGGCGCGCTGACGCTGTCGCTGGGCTGGTTGGTCGCTGGCCGGCTGCTGACCAGCATCGTCAACGCCGGCAGCACGCTGGCCTGGCAGATCGGGCACAACGACTTCGCACCGCGGGACCAGCTCTCGGCCTACATGGGCATCCACGTCACGCTCACCGGCCTGCGCGGCGCGCTCGCGCCTTTCCTGGGCATGGCGCTGTACCTGGGCTGGCGTCCGCCCGGATTGGGATTCGACCTGGCGCTCGGCGCGGGCTTGTTCCTGATGGCGGCGTTGATGGGCCTGTATGCCTGGCGCGGTTTTCACGAACTGGAGCGGGAGATCCGGCGGCGACCTGCCGCCCAGCAGGCTTGAGGGCCAGGCCTGCGACGCCACCTGGGAGGCTGTCGGACTTGGGAATTGCCGGCAGCAAATCGGCCGCAGCGGTCCATTTCTCACCGTCTTTTAGGCCCATGGCGAGGCGATAGCCCTGCAAAACTGGCAAGAACTGGACCCGCTCGGCCTGATTTTCGCTTTCAGCGCCCCAAGCCAGACAGCCTCCCAGGCTCAGCTCGATGCGTCGGTCTGGATCAGGTGACGCACGAGTGCCACCACCTCGCCCACCGGGTCCGGGCCGTCGCAATCGACCACATGGCGATGGGGCATCGAGCGCAGCCAGGTGAGCTGGCGCTTGGCCAGTTGGCGCGTGGCGGCGATGCCGGCGTCGCGGAAAGCCGACCAGGCCGTCTTGTCCGACGCCAGCCGCGCGTTGTCGGGCCGTGCGGACGGCGGTTGCGCCTGCAGCGCGTCCAGCGCTTCCCAGGCCTGGCGGTAGCCGACGCAGCGCATCGACGGCAGGTCGGGCCGCAGGTCGCCACAGGCGCGCAGCGCGCGAACCTCATCCACGAAGCCGGCTTTCAGCATCTGGTCGAAGCGCTCGGCGATGCGCGCGTGCAGCCAAGCGCGGTCCCGAGGTTCGAGCGAGATGAGGTGGAAATCCAGACTGCCCGATCGGCGTGCGCCGCCTCCGTCGCTGACGTCGCTCACGTCGCCACCGACGCCACCGACGCCACCGACGCCACCGACGCCACCGACGCCACCGACGCCACCGAC
>CAZFVH010000108.1:16026-16737 GCA_964522465.1 uncultured Rubrivivax sp.
GCCACCGGCGCCACCGGCGCCGTCGCGCTGGAAGAAAGCCGACAAGGGTTGCCCGCTGAGCAGCCAGACCTCGAGCGCCCGCTGGATGCGCTGCGCGTCGTGCGGCGCCAAGCGCGCGGCCGTGGCGGGGTCCACGCGCGCCAGCTCGGCGTGCAGCGCCGGCCAGCCCTCGGCCGCAGCCCGTGCGTCGAGCGACGCGCGCACCGCCGGATCGGCGCCCGGCAGCGTCGACAGGCCTTCGCGCAGCGCCTTGAAGTACAGCATCGTGCCGCCCACCAGCAGCGGCAGCGCGCCGCGGGCCTGGATCTGCGCGATGCACTGCCGCGCATCGGCAACGAAGCGCGCCGCCGAATACGCCTGTGTCGGCTCGATCAGGTCGATCAGGTGGTGCGGCACTTCTGCACGCTCGTCGGCACCGGGCTTGGCCGTCCCGATGTCCATCTGCCGGTACACCAGCGCCGAGTCGACGCTGACGATCTCCACCGCCGTGTGGGGCGCGAGCGCCCGCGCGACCGCCATCGCCGCCGCACTCTTGCCGGCGGCGGTCGGTCCGGCAAGGGCGATGGCCCGCCAATTCGGCCGGGGACTCTCGGGGCTGTCCATGACAGGTGTGACCACAGGAGGCACGGGTTCAGCTTCGCAGGGCTGCAGGCTCGCCATGCCGCTGCACCAGCGTCCAGGCGACGATGGAGGTGGCCAGGGCCATCACCC
>CAZFVH010000109.1:0-16470 GCA_964522465.1 uncultured Rubrivivax sp.
CTACCTGGGCAAGCCCGCGGTGCAGAACCTGATGGCGCTGCGCTTCGGCAACGCGCTGTTCGAGCCGCTGTGGCGGCGCGAGAGCATCGCCAACATCCAGATCACGCTGGCCGAGCGCCTGGGCGTGGGCACGCGCGGCGACTACTACGACCGCACCGGCGCTTTGCGCGACATGATCCAGAACCATGCGCTGCAGTTGCTGACCATGATCGCGATGGAGCCGCCGGCCAGCGCCGACGCCGACGCCATCCGCGATGAGAAGCTCAAGGTGCTGAAGTCGCTCAAGCCCTTCACGCCCGAGACCGTGGCGCGCGACGTCGTGCGCGGCCAGTACCGCGCCGGCAGCGTCGGTGGCGAGGCGGTCAAGGGCTACCTGGACGAGGTGCGCGTGCCCGCCGGCAGCCATTGCGAGACCTTCGTCGCGCTGCGCACCGAGGTACAGAACTGGCGCTGGGCCGGCGTGCCCTTCTACCTGCGCACCGGCAAGCGCCTGCCCGGGCGCGATGCGCAGATCGTCGTCAACTTCCGCGCCGTGCCGCACCCCATCTTCCCGGGCGCGCATCGCGCCAACAAGCTCGTGATCAAGCTGCAGCCCGAGGACGGGCTGGAGCTGCACCTGCTGGCGGCCAAGGGCAGCCTGGCCGCGGGCGGGCAGGCCGAGCGCTTGTCGCCGGTCAAGCTCGACCTGGACTTCGACAAGGCCTTCCCGACCGAGCGCGTGGGCGCCTACGAGCGCCTGCTGCTGGACGCGCTGGCAGGCCGGCTGAACCTGTTCGTGCGCAGCGACGAGCAGGAGCAGGCCTGGCGCTGGGTCATGCCCATCCTGCAGGCCTGGGAGGACGACACCGCTGGTCCGCGCCCCTATGCCGCCGGCACCTGGGGCCCGCCGGCCTCCAGCGCCATGGTCGCGCGCGACGGGCACGCCTGGGACGAGGAGGCATGAGCGATCGGTCCGGGCCGTCGACGCAGACCCCGGTGATGCTGGAGCGCATCCGCGCCGCCTTGCCGGCGCTGGCCCCGGCCGAGCAGCGCGTGGGGCGGCTGCTGCTGGACGATGCGCGGGCCTTCGCGCTGCAGCCGGTGGCCGAACTGGCGCGCCGCGCCCAGGTCAGCAAGCCGACGGTGGTGCGCTTCTGCCGCAGCGTCGGCTACGACGGCCTGGCCGACTTTCGTCTCAAGCTGGCAGGCAGCGTCAACGAGGGCGTGCCCTTCGTCCACCGCGCCGTCGACGAGGACGACGCGCCGGGCGGGATCGTCGTCAAGGTGGTCGACAACGCCGTCAGCGCGCTGCTGGCGTATCGCAACGCCGCCACCGGCCACGCCTTCGAGCGCGCGATCGACGCCCTGGCCAGGGCCGGGCGCGAGGGCCGGCGCATCGAGTTCCACGGTGTGGGCAACTCGGGCATCGTCGCGCAGGACGCGCAGCACAAGTTCTTCCGCCTGGGCGTGCACGCCGCGGCCTGCACCGACGGCCACGTGCAGGTCATGAGCGCGACCATGCTGCAGCCCGGCGACTGCGCCGTGGTGATCAGCAACTCCGGCCGCAGCCGCGACCTGCTGGACGTGACCGAGATCGCGCAGCGCCAGGGTGCGACCGTGGTCGTGATCACCGCCAGCGGCTCGCCGCTGGCGCGGCTGGCGCAAGGCCCCGGCCACGTGCTGCTGGCCGCCGACCACCCCGAGGACTTCGACCGTTACAGCCCCATGGTCAGCCGCCTGCTGCACCTGGTCATCGTCGACATCCTGACCACCGGCGTGGCGCTGCGCCTGGGCAGCGAGCACCTGCGCCCGATGCTGCAGGCGATCAAGCGCAACCTGCGCGCGCGGCGCTATGTCGAGGCCCCAGCCGACCTGCCCGATCGGGGATAGGCGACGTGCCTTTGCGGGGCTGCGACGCGATCGCGGACCACCTGCGCGCGCGGCGTGCCGCTGCGCGGCCCCACCCTTGCCATGGGTCTTCGCCTTCCGTGCCCGGCGCACCCCGTGCACGCGCCTGGCGCATGCGTCGAGTGCGCGCCCCGGGCGACAGGACTCTCAGGCTCTCAGGCTCACAAGAAAACGTCGGGCCGCTCCAAGTTTTCTTGCGCCCCTGCGAGGTGCCGGGACGGGTAGCGCCCGGCCCTTGGCGGTGCTCTCAGGCCTGCAGCCAGCGCGCCAGCACCGCCGCCGTGGCCTCGGGCCGCTCCATCGGCGCCATGTGGCCGGCGTCGGCGATGACCTCCAGGCGCGCGCGCGGGTTCAGGGCCACCATCGCCTCGTGCTGGGCCACCGGCGCCCAGCTGTCCTGCGCACCGCAGCCGATGCACAGCGGCACGTCGACCGATGCCAGCACGTCGCCGGCCTCGGGGCGGTCGAGCAGGGCCTGGAGCTGCAGCGCGAAGACGTCGGCGCTGCGGCGCTCGAACATGTCGAGGATGGCGTCGACGAGCGCGCGGTCGCCGAGCCGGGCGGGGTGGACCATGCCCTGCACCCACTGCGTGGCCATGGCGCGCACGCCCTCGCGTCGCGCCAGCGCCAGCAGCGCCATGCGCTTGTCGCGCTCGGCCTCACCCGCGGCGCCGGCAGGGCGCACGCCGCAGCCGGTGTCGAGCAGTGCCAGGCGACGCACGCGCTGCGGCGCCTGGCGCCAGATCTCCAGGGCCACGCGTCCGCCCATCGAATGCCCGGCCACGGCCAGGGGCCCGGGCACGGCGTGCAGGATCTGGTCGGCCATGGCCGCCAGGCTGCCGGCGGTGGTGCCGTGATCGGCGATGTGCACGGTGCCCAGGCGAACATCCGGCGTCTGCCGCAGTGCCGGCAGCACCGGCGTCCACACCGCGTGGTCGCACATCAGGCCCGGGATCAGCACGAGGGTGTCGTCGTGGGTTGTCATGACTTCAGGCTTCGCAGGAAGGAAGGACGCTGGCCCCGTCGGGACGGCGGGGTGGTTCAGCCGTACAGCACGTCGACCAGGCCCAGCGCCAGTGCGGGCAGCGCCAGCAGCAGTCCCACGCGCAGCACGTCCCAGGCCAGGAAGGGGAACACGCCCTTATAGGTCTCGACCATGGGCACGTCGCGTGCAAGGTTGTTGACCACGTAGACGTTCAGGCCCACGGGCGGCGCCACCAGCCCGATCGACACCGTCATCAGCATCAGCACGCCGAACCACAGCGCCTTGCCCTCGTAGGACAGGCCCCACAGGTCCAGCGCCATGATGGCCGGGAAGATCACGGGGATGGTCAGCAGCAGCATGGACAGCTCGTCCATCACGCAGCCCAGCGCCACGTACAGCAGCAGCACCGCCGCGACGATGGCGATACCGGGCACCGGCAGCGCGGCCACGCCTTCGGCGATGTGGCGCGGCAGCTCGCTCAGTGCGAGCGAGGCGTTCATCATGTCGGCGCCGAGGAAGATCATGAAGACCATGGCGCTGGTCTCGGCGGTCGAGGTGAGCGCCTGGCGCAGGCCCGCAGCGGTCAGCTCCCTGCGCAGCAGGCCCAGCAGCAGCGTCATCAGTGCACCGACGCCCGCGCCCTCGGTCGGCGAGAACAGGCCGCCGTAGATGCCGCCGAAGACCACGCCGAAGGTCAGGGCGATCGGCCAGACGCCCGCCAGCGCCGTCCAGCGCTCGCGCCAGGGCACGCGGGCGGTCGGGGTGGCCAGGCCGGGGCGTGCGCGGCACACCAGTGCGACGACCGCCAGGTAGCCGGCCACGGCCAGCAGCCCGGGCACCAGCGCGGCGGCGAAGAGCTTGGCGATGTTCTGCTCGGTCAGGATGGCGTAGACCACCAGTGGCACCGACGGCGGGATCAGGATGCCCAGCGTGCCGCCCACCGCCAGCGACGACGTCGACAGCCGGCCGTGGTAGCCGTGCGCCTTCATCTGCGGATAGGCCACCTGCGTGATCGTCGCGGCCGTGGCCACCGACGAGCCGCACACCGCGCCGAAGGCCGCGGCCGACAGCAGCGAGGCCATCGCCAGCCCGCCCCGCACATGGCCGATGAAGGCGGCCGCGGCACGGAACAGGTCCCGGCTGAGCCCGCCCTGCGAGGCGAAGGCGCCCATCAGCAGGAACAGCGGGATGACGCTGAGCTCGTACACCGTCAGCCGCGCCACCGCGCTGCCCTTGAGCAGGTTCAGCAGCGAACCCGTGCCCGACAGCGCGATGTAGCCCAGCGCGCCCGGGATGAACATCGCCGCGGCGATGGGCACGCGCAGCGCCATCAGTGCCAGCATGCCGGCGAACATCAGCACGCCGATGGTCTCGGGGCTCATCGCGCGGCCTCGCCACGGGGGCAGGAGGGCAGGTTCATCGAGCGCATTCGGTGTCGGCGGACGCCGGATCGCCCGAGCCGGCCTCGCCTTTCAGGGCCTGCAGCAGCGCGATCAGCGCCGCGAGCCCCAGGCCGGGCGCCAGGCCGGCGTAGGCCCACCACATCGGCAGCGACAGCACCATCGTGGTCTCGCCGGCCTCGTGCACCGAGAAGGCCGCCACCGAGGTGCGCCATGACAGCAGGCCGTACATCCCCGCCAGCAGCAATGTGCCCACATGGTCCAGCGCCTGCCGGCCGCGCAGCGCCAGACGCTGGGTGAAGAAGTCCACGCAGATGTTGGCGCGCCGGGCCTGACACCAGGGCAGGCACAGCGACAAGGCCAGGCCGATGCCGACCTGGGTGATCTCCACGTCCCCCTGGATCGGCGCCGACCACAGCGCGCGGCCCAGCACACTGGCCACTGTCATCGCACCGATGGCCGCCGCGCCGGCCGCGCCGGCGCATGCGGCGGCCATCGCCACGTGCTCGAGACCCCGGGACAGGGTGTCCAGGGGGCCGCCGGCGGCTGTGGAGGCTCGGTGCGTCACGTCGATGGGGCGGTTGTCGACCCGGGGCAGGTCGCTGCCTGCGCGCAGGCGGTGGACCTGAGGCCGCGCCCCTCGCCGGGCGCGGCTCGGGTGCCGCCGGGACCCAGGGACCCCGGAAGGGGCGGTCAGCGCGTGCGGTACTTGGCGACGAGGTCGCGCGCGTCCTGCAGCATCTGCTTGCCGGGCAGCCCGCGCTTGTCCATGTCGGCCACCCATTCGTCGTACAGCCGCGCCGATGCGGCCATCCACTTGTCGGTCTCTTCGGCGCTGATCTTGACGAAGGTGTTGCCGCGGCTCTCGGCGGCCTTGCGGCCCACTGCCGTGGCCTCATCCCAGTAGCGGCCGATCTGGCGCGACAACGCGGCACCGCTGTTGTCGTCGATCACCTTCTTCAGGTCGGCCGGCAGGGCGTCGTAACGCGCCTGGTTCATCGCGAAGATGAAGCCGGCAGTGAACATCGAGGGCCGGCTCGGCTCGATCTCGGTGTGGAACTTGCTGACCTCGTGCAGCTTGAAGGACGGGATGATCTCCCAGGCGGTGAGGAAGCCGTCGAGCGTGCCCTTGTTCATGGCGTCGGCCACGCCGGTGATGGGCATGCCCACGGGCGTGGCGCCGAGCGCGGCGAGCAGCTTGTTCGACTGCCGGCTGGCCGCGCGGATCTTCAGGCCCCTGAAGTCGGCCAGCGACTGCACCGGCTTCTTCGAGGTGCTGACGAAGCCCTCGTCGTGCACCCAGGTGGCGATGATCTTCATCCCCGGGAATTCCTTGGTGCCGTACTTCGTGTAGTAGTCCCACGCAGCGGCCGACGCGCTCTGCGCATCGTTCGTCAGGAACGGCAGTTCCATGGCTTCCATGATCGGGAAGCGACCCGGCGTGTAGCCCGGCAGCGTGATCGTGATGTCGTCCACCCCGTCCCTGACGCGGTCGACCAGCTGCGCTGGCGTGCCGCCGCCCGACATCGCCGGCAGGATCTGGCAGCGCATGCGGTTGTTCGACTCCCGGGCGATCTTTTCGCACCAGGGGGCCGTCACCCGGGTGTGGCCCATGGCCACCGTCGGCCAGATGTGGTGGAACTTCAGTACCACTTCCTGGGCCTGGGCCGCCAGCGTGGCGCCCGCCAGGGCGGCGCCGACAGCCAGCGCCTGCATCGTCTTGCGTAGGGTCATCGTCATTCTCCTGTGGGGGCTCGCACCCGGGAATCGTGCGTTCGGATGTCCAAGGGGACTGCGCATCTCGCGCCGCCATCCGGCGCGGCCCCGGATTGGAACAGAAACGGGCCGGGGCGGCTCGAGCGGACCGCCCCGAGCGTCGGGTACGCCGCGTGGGCGGGGCCTTGTCGGCTGGACAGGCGGGGCGGGTTCAGTCCTCGGACTGAGGGCCCAGGCCGAGCAGATCCTGCACGCCATACAGCCCGGCCAGTGCCTGCAACTTCGGTGGGGGCTTGTGCAGCCGCAGGAGCCGGCCGCGCGCGCGCGCCACACGCTGCGCCTGCAGCAGTACCGACAGCGCGGCGCTGTCCAGCACGCGCAGACCGCCGCAGTCGACCTGCAGCGTCTGGCCCGCGTCCGTGCCGGCGATGGCGGTCTCCAGCGCCGCCGCCGTCTGCCGAGCCTCGGCCAGGGTCAGCGTCTCGGGCAACGGTACGCCCGGCTGTGCCATCCCCGCCGTCCGAGCCGACCGCGCTCCGGTGGCCACGGCGTGCTCAACGTCGGGCATTGGCCGCCTGCCGGTTCAGCGTCTGCAGCGTCGAGATCAGCCCGTCGATCCCGCCGGAAGCCACCACCGGGGCGAACTGCGACCGAAAGCTCGTGTCGGCCAGCCACACGCCCAGAACGTTGACGTCATAGATCTTCCAGCCCTCGGCCGTCTTCTCCATCCGGTAGTCGAGCTGTATCGGCTGTCCCTTGCCCCGGACCTCGGAGCGCACGACCACATCGGTGGCGTCGGCGGTGGCACGCACGGGCTTGAATTGCAGGGTCTGGTCCTTGATCTGGGTCAGCGCGCCCGAGTAGGTGCGCACCAGCAGCGTCTTGAACTCCGCCTGCAGCCGTTCACGCTGCTGTGGGGTGGCGCTGCGCCAGGGGCGGCCCACCGCGATGGCTGTCATCCGCGCGAAGTTCACGTGCGGCATGATCTTCCCGTCCACCAAGGTGATGATCCGGTCGATGTTGCCGGCCTGGATCTCCGCGTCGGCCTTGACGATGTCGATGACCTCGCTGGAGACCTCCCGGATCAGCGCGTCGGGCGCCTGGGTCGTGCCGGCGGAAAGGACAGACCGTGCCGTCGATCCCAAGCCCAGCGCTGCCGCACCGGCCATGAGCAGGTGGCGGCGTGTGGGCGTCAGCATCGGGAGGGTGCGATTCGACATCATTCGCTCACTGGGATCCGTGCGGTGACAGGCCGAGGCGGCGGACCGACCGGGAAAAGCCGTCGTATCCGCCAGCACGGGCTGGCTCGGATTGTGAACGCAAGGACGGGTTCATGGTGCAGACGCCCGCACTTGCACCCATCCGTCCCCCTGCTCGAAGTCCTGCGGCCTCGGCAGGTTCGGCTCGCCGGAGGGCGGGCCTTCGGCTCCGGGGTTCGCGAGCGTCGCGAGGAACTGATCGGCGCTCAGGCAGATCGCTTGCGTGGCCGGCCAGCGGCCGGAACCGATCAGGTGCCCGACCAGGCTCAGCAGGCCGACGGCCACCGCACCCGTTGCCTCGCGCAGCGCGGTCCCATCCGGTCGACAGAGGATCAACTTCCGCATGAGCATTCTTCCTGGCATCCTGCGCGCCACCAGACGCCCCCCGAGCAGGGCGTCGGCGGCGGTACACCAGGGGAGCACGGTCGCGCCATGGCCCGCCTCAACCGCGGCCAGCAGCGACCCGATGTCGTCCAGATGGCCTCGCACATCAAGTTCGATGCGGTCTTCGGACATCCGCTGCGCGAGCAGGCGGTACAGCCGATCGGCTCTGCTGGACAGCAACAGCGGCAGTCGTGGCAGGTCGTCCTGGCCGATCACTGCAGAGCCGGGCGGCAGCCACGGCGCCTTCGGGGGGCAGATGAAGAACAGCTCTTCATCCAGCAGGAGCTGTTCGACGACGCCCTGGCCCGGGCCGGGCGGCATCATCAAGGCAAGATCGATCCGCCCCTCCAGCAGTGCGCGACCCAGGTCACGTGAATGTCCTCCGACAAGTTCCAGGCGGATGCCCGGGTGTCGCGCCTGTACGGATTCGTAGAGCGGCAGTGACAGCAGCCCGGCGACGGTGGGCGGCAGGCCGACGGCCACCACCCCGCTGATGGAGGAGCCATCCGAAGAGACCGCCGCGCGCAGGCCGGCGACGTGTCTGAGGACGCCCAGCGCGTGGCGGAACAGGCGTTCGCCTTCTGCCGTCGGTCGTATCCCTCGAGCCCCTCGGATCAGCAGGGGTCGACCAAATTCGGCCTCCAGGTGCTTGAGGTGGTGCGTCAGCGCGGGCTGAGCGATGTGCAGCAACCGCGCCGCGGCGGACAAGCTGCCCGCCTCGACGATGGCAACGAAATATCGCAGTTGGCGCAACTCGAGGTTCATCGGGACGAGGTATCCATAAAGTTCCTTGATGGTCCTTGCGAAATTCTGTATTGGACGTGATCGCTGGGGTGCGGGACATTCTTGGCCGTCACTCTGGGAATCCATCGGATGTCACATGTCATCGACGCGACAGGCGCGTTGTCCCGTGCGGCTCCAGTGTCCCTGCACGAGCGGGATGCGGCGTCGACATGCTCTCGCGCACACAGGTTGCGCCAGTTGATCCTGTCTCCCAAGCTGCTCGTGATGCCCGGTGCCTATGACCCGCTGACGGCCCGTCTGGTCGAGGAGGCCGGCTTCGAGGCGGTCCAGTGCTCGGGGTATGGCATTTCCGTGGCGCACCTGGGTCTGCCCGACTACGGCTTCATCGGCATGAGGGAGATGGTCGACCGCACAGCGCGTCTGGTGGAAGCCGTGCGCATCCCGGTCATGGCCGACGGCGACACGGGCTATGGCAATGCCGTCAACGCGTACCACGCCGTGCAGGCTTTCGAGCGGGTCGGCGCTGCCGGTGTGAACATCGAGGATCAGGTGGCCCCCAAGCGTTGCGGGCACTTGGACGGGCGGCGGATCCTCCCCCTGGACGAGGCGGTGGCCAAGATCCGGGCCTGTGCCGACGCGCGTGTCGACCCTGATTTCGTCATCAATGCCCGAACCGACGCACTGGCGACCGATGGCATCGAGGAGGCGATTCGGCGTGGCAACGCCTACCTGGAAGCCGGCGCGACGATGGTTTTCGTCGACGGGCTCGACTCGGTGGCGGCGGCGCGGCGCCTCGTACAGGAGGTCCGCGGGCCGATCGCGATCAACGCGGTCGAAGGGGGGCGAACCCCCCGCGGTTTCGACTTCGCGCAGATGGAGGCCTTGGGGATCGCGCGGGTCAGCTTGCCGGGCACCACGCTGTTCGCGGCGGTCCGAGCGATCCGTGAGGTGCTGCTGGAGGTTCGCTCCCGGGGGGGCATCGAAGGCTATGAAGACCGGATCGCGAACTTCTCCCAGGTCCAGGAACTGCTGGGCATGCGCGAACTGCTCGCTCTCGAAGAGCGCTTCCTGGGGCATTTGCGCTGACGGGTCGTGTCGTCACCCTGTCCTCCGGTCCCCCTGCACATCCCCATCTGGCGACTGGCAGGGCGCTCGCTACCGATCTTCCACACCGGCCACGCGAAGCCGGGTTTTTCCCCACTCTGTTGTTCTGAAGGAGACCGTCGTGAACCGAATCATGCTGAGGTTGTCCACCGTGCTGGCTGTCTGTGCCTTGTGGTCGTCGACCCCATCGGCGCAGCCAGACGCCTGGCCGTCCAGGCCGGTCCGTCTCGTCGTACCTGCCAGTCCCGGGGGTGGCACGGATATCGTCACACGCCAACTGGCGGAGAAGCTCTCCCAAAGCCAGGGGTGGGCCTTCGTGGTCGACAACCGCCCAGGCGGGGGTGGCAACATCGGGCTCGATCAGGTGGCCAGGGCACGCTCCGATGGCTACACGCTGGGCATGGGC
This sequence comes from uncultured Rubrivivax sp., assembly GCA_964522465.1. Taxonomy (GTDB): domain Bacteria; phylum Pseudomonadota; class Gammaproteobacteria; order Burkholderiales; family Burkholderiaceae_C; genus Rubrivivax. The sequence continues at coordinate 9,886 of CAZFVH010000109.1, forward strand.
CAGACAGCCAACATGGTCATCAATCCGGCCGCAATGACCCGCATGCCCTTCGATGCCCGCAAGGATCTCGTTCCGGTGGCGCTGGTCGCGCAATTGCCGATGATTCTGGTCGTCCGTCCGGAATCCGGCATCGTCTCGATGCCGGATCTCGTCGCCCGCGCGCGGGCCAGGCCGGGCCAGCTGCGTCAGGCGATCGGACCTGGCACCGTGGGCCACATCGCAGGTGAACTGCTCGCACGGCGTGCGGGCTACGAGGTCCTGAATGTGCCCTACAAGGGGGCCAGTCCCGCGCTGAACGACTTGCTCGGAGGCCACACCGATTTCATGTTCACATCGCCCCAGGCCGCCGTCGGGCTGATACGGGGCGGCAAGCTCAAGGCACTGGCGGTGACATCGGCCCAACGCAGCGCGATCCTGCCCGACACGCCGACCGTCGCTGAACTCGGCTACCCCGGTTTCGAGGCCTGGGACTGGAAAGGGCTCGTGGCGCCGGCAGGCACACCCCTCGAGGTGATGCAGCGCCTGAATCGGGCGGTCGAGAAAGTCCTCGCAGATCCGGCTTTCGTGGCACAGCTCGCGGTCGAGGGCAGCCAGCCGGTCGGAGGAGATCTTTCCAAAGCGGCTGCCTGGCTCGACGCGCAGCAGCAGGAATGGGGCACCATCATCAAGCAGGCCGGTATCCGTCTCGATTAGGTCACCCCTGCACTCGGCGGTCGGTGGCTCACGCAGCGCGACGGCCGACCGAGGGAGCTTCGAGTGAACGGCTAGTCATCCTGTTCGTCCAATGGCTCGCGCGCCTTCGGGTTTTCGTCTTCCTCGGGCGGCTCGCCGTCGTGGACGAGGTTGCGTCGGCGCGCGAGGTAGCCGTCCCGGGTGAAGGTGTAGCGGTCCAGCGCGATCTGCTCCATCAGCGCGCTGGCGCCCAGCAGGTTCGCGCGGTTGTGGACCACTTCCACCCCGGTGAGGCTCCAGCGCCAGGCGGTGTCGTCGACGACGCCGGGCAGGCTGACCATGCGGTCGATCGGCCAGGCCGCCGCATCGCGCAGAGACCGCGGCCCGATCACCGGCAGCACCAGGTAGGGGCCCGGGCCCACGCCCCAGCGGCCCAGCGTCTGTCCGAGATCCTCGCTCTGGCGGTCCAGCCCGATCTCGCTGGCCACGTCCAGCACGCCGGCCAGGCCGATCACCGTGTTGACGGCGAAGCGTGCGGTCATCGCCACCGCCGGGCCGGGCTTGGCCTGCAGCAGCTGGTTCAGTGCCGACCAGGCGTCCTCGACATTGCCGAAGACGTTGCCGACCACCGTGCGCACCGGGTCGGGCACGACGTCGCGCCAGACCGTGGCCACCGGACGCAGCACCGCGTCGTCCAGCGACTCGTTGAAGGCGTGGACCTTGCGGTTGAAGGGCTCCCAGGGGTCGATGTCGCGGCCCGGCGCGCTCTCCACCGGGGCGGACGCCGTCGCAGCCCCTGCGTCCTGGGCGGCCACGCCCGTGGTGGTCAGCGCCAGCAGCGCCAGCAGCATCGCTGACAGGACAGGCCTTGCCACGGGAGACTGCAGGCGGCGCGGCCTCATTGCCCGCCTCCCGCCTGCGCCGCCGCGTCGGCGGCCTTGCCGGTGACGAGCTGTCCGATCAGGTTCTCCAGCACCACCGCCGACTGCGTGCGCGCGATCACGCTGCCGGCGGCCAGGTTCTCGTCGGCCACCCCGGCCTCGATGCCGATGTACTGGTCGCCCAGCAGCCCGGAGGTCAGGATCTTGGCCGAGGAGTCGCGCGGGAAGCGCACGCTGGGGTCGAGCTCCAGCGTCACCACGCCCTCGAAGGTCTGCGGATCCAGGCGGATCGATGACACGCGGCCCACGGTCACACCGGCGCTGCGCACCGGCGAGCGCGGCTTCAGGCCGCCGATGTTGTCGAAGCGGGCCGTGACGACGTAGCCGTCGCGCGCGCCGAAGCTGGCGAGATTGGCGGCCTTCAGCGCCAGGAAGACGAGCCCAGCCATGCCCAGCAGCACGAACAGCCCGACCAGGATCTCCACGTTACGCTTGTTCAAGGGTCTACTCCCGTCGGGGCCGGCGGCTGCGCCGTCCCCAGATGCATTGTCGGCATGCCCCGCGCCCTCTTCAGCCCCGGCCGCTCAAGGCGTCGAGAACATCAGCGCCGTCAGCACGAAGTCCATCGCCAGCACGCCCAGCGACGAGATCACGACGGTGCGGGTGGTCGCGTACGCCACGCCCTCGGGCGTGGCCTGCGTCTCGTGGCCCTGGTACAGCGCCACCACGGTGCAGATGATGCCGAAGACGAAGCTCTTGACGATGCCGTTGCCCACATCGCGCCAGACGTCGACGCGGTCCTGCATGATGCTCCAGAAATTGCCCGCATCCAGCCCGATCAGCATCACCGCCACGACGTAGGCGCCGAGGATGCCCACGGCCGAGAACAGAATGGCCAGCAGCGGCATCGACACGATGCCGGCCAGCAGGCGCGGTGCGAGGATGCGGCTCTTCGGATCGACGGCCATCATCTCCATCGCAGCGAGCTGCTCGCCCGCCTTCATCAGCCCGATCTCGGCGGTGAGCGAGGTGCCCGCGCGCCCGGCGAACAGCAGGGCCGTGACCACCGGGCCGAGCTCGCGCACCAGCGACAGGTTGACGATCAGGCCGAGCGACTCGGTGGCGCCGTAGGTCACCAGCGCGTAATACATCTGCAGCGCGAGCACGAAGCCCACGGCCAGCCCCGAGGCCAGGATGATCAGCAGCGACAGGTTGCCCACCGCGTGCACTTGCCGCACGACCAGGTGGAAGCGCCGCAGAGATGCCGGCACGGCGGCGAGCAACTCGCCGGTGAAGAAGGCGGCGTGGCCGAGGCTGCGCACCAGGGCCAGCGCGCGCGCGCCCAGCGCCTGCAGGGTGTCGGCGAGCCGCGTCACCGGCCGGTCTCCGTCAGGCCGAAATCCTGCGCCATCGGCACGGCGGCGTAATGGAACTTCACCGGGCCGTCGGGCTCGCCACGCACGAACTGCCGCACTTCCGCGTCGGTCGAGTCCATCAGTTCGCGCGGCGTGCCCTGGGCGACGATGCGCCCGCCGGTGGCCATCAGCACCACGTGGTCGCTGATGGCCATGCACTCGGGCACGTCGTGCGAGACGACGATGGAGGTCGCGCCGGTGACGTCGTTGAGCGTGCGGATCAGCTTGGCGGCCACGCCCATGGAGATCAGGTCCAGGCCGGCGAAGGGCTCGTCGTACATGATGAGTTCCGGGTCGAGCGCGATGGCACGCGCCAGCGCGATGCGCCTGGCCATGCCGCCCGACACCTCGGAGATGCGCAGGCCTGCCGCGCCTCGCAGGCCCACCGCGTTGAGCTTCATCAGCACGATGTCGCGGATCATGGGCTCGGGCAGGTCGCTGTGCTCGCGCAGCGGGAAGGCGACGTTGTCGAACACCGTCAGATCGGTGAACAGCGCGCCGAACTGGAACAGCATGCCCATGCGCCTTCGCAGCCGGTACATGCGGGGCTTGTCGGTGCCGATGACGGTCTCGCCGTCGAAGCGCACGGTGCCGGCGTCGGGCACGGCGCTGCCGCCGATCAGGCGCAGCAGCGTGGTCTTGCCGCAGCCCGAGCCGCCGAGCAGGGCCGTGACCTTGCCGCGCGCGAAGCGCAGCGACACATCGCCCAGGATGGGGCGGTTCGGGTCGTAGCCGAAGCGGACGTGGTCGACCTCGATCAGGGCGTCGGTGCTCAAGCGGCGTGGCCACGCGGGTGCGCGGCAGGTCAGATACGCGGAAGCGGTGGATTCTCCCACCGCGGCGCGCGAATCGCCTGCCGGCGCATCCAGCCACCACGGCCTGCCACGCTATCCACCGGCAGGTCCGGCGGCACGTCCGGCCGGCGCGGTGCGATCGCCGCACCGCCCAGGGCCCGGGCACTGCGCCCGGGTGTCGCAGCCGACCTCAGCGCGGCAGCGCGCTCGCCCCCATGAGGTACTCATCCACCGCGCGCGCGGCCTGCCGGCCTTCGCGGATGGCCCAGACCACCAGGCTCTGGCCACGGCGCATGTCGCCGGCGGCGAAGACCTTGTCGACGTTGGTGCGGTAGCCGCCGATGAGGTCGGTGCCGGCCTTGGCGTTGCCGCGCGCATCCCGCTCCACACCGAAGGCCTCGAGCACGCTGCCCACCGGGCTGGTGAATCCCATGGCCAGCAGCACCAGGTCGGCCGGGTAGTGCTTCTCGGAGCCCTGCACCTCGATCATCTTGCCGCCCTTCCACTCGACGTGGACGGTCGTCAGGCCGGTGACGCGGCCGTCCTCGCCGGTGAAGGCCTTGGTGGCGATCGCGAACTCGCGCTGGCAACCTTCCTCGTGGCTGGACGAGGTGCGCAGCTTGTAGGGCCAGTAAGGCCAGGTCAGTGGCTTGTCCTCCTGCTCGGGCGGCATCGGCATCAGCTCGAACTGCGTCACGCTGGCCGCGCCGTGGCGGTTGCTCGTGCCCACGCAGTCGCTGCCGGTGTCGCCGCCACCGATGACGATCACATGCTTGCCGTCGGCGCGGATCTGGCCCTCGAGGCGGTCGCCGGCGACGACCTTGTTCTGCTGCGGCAGGAACTCCATCGCGAAGTGCACGCCCGCCAGGTCGCGCCCGGGCACCGGGAGGTCGCGCGAGGTCTCCGAGCCGCCGGTCAGCAGCACGGCATCGAACTGCGCCTTCAAGGCCTCGGGCGAGATCACGGTCTGCGCGTCGTTCGTCACCTTGGCGGCGGGGCCGTCCTGCGGCAGCGTGCCCACCAGCACGCCGGTGCGGAAGGTCACACCCTCGGCCTGCATCTGCGCGATGCGGCGGTCGATGTGCGACTTCTCCATCTTGAAGTCGGGGATGCCGTAGCGCAGCAGGCCGCCGATGCGGCTGTTCTTCTCGAACACCGTCACCTCGTGGCCGGCACGCGCGAGCTGCTGCGCCGCCGCCAGGCCGGCCGGCCCGCTGCCAACCACCGCGACCTTGCGCCCGGTCTTGGCCTTCGGCGGCTGCGGCTCCACCCAGCCCTCGGCCCAGGCGCGGTCGATGATCGCGTGCTCGATCGACTTGATGCCCACCGGGTCGTCGTTGACGTTGAGCGTGCAGGCTGCCTCGCAGGGTGCGGGGCAGACGCGACCGGTGAACTCGGGAAAGTTGTTGGTCGAGTGCAGCACGTCGATGGCGTTGCGCCAGTCACCGCGGAAGACCAGGTCGTTGAAGTCCGGGATGATGTTGTTGACCGGGCAGCCGCTGTTGCAGAACGGCGTGCCGCAGTCCATGCAGCGCGCGCTCTGGACCTTGGACTGCTCCTCGGACAGGCCGATGACGAACTCCTTCCAGGTCTTCAGGCGCTGCGGCACGGGCTCGTAGCCCTCTTCGAGTCGCTCGAACTCGAGGAAACCGGTGACTTTTCCCATGATGCGTGGTGTCCTTGTGCGTTCAGAGGCGGGGTGACGGTGCGGCGCTCACTTGGCCGGCACGGTGGCAGCGGGCGCTGCAGCCACCGCACGAGCGCGCGCCGCCGTTTCGGCCAGCGCGCGCTTGTATTCGTGAGGGAAGACCTTGACGAACTTCCCGCGCGCCTGCGCCCACTGGTCCAGCAGCTGGCGCGCGCGCAGTGAGCCGGTGTAGCGGTGGTGGTCCTCGACGAGCTTGCGCAGCTGCACCTCGTCGGCCAGCCCGCGGTGCCAGGCGTCGGCCGTGGAGGTGGCCGCCTGCTCGCCCGAGGGCAGCACCCGGTCCAGTGCCACCATGCTGGTGTTGCAGCGCGAGGCGAAGCTGCCGTCCTCGTCGTAGACATAGGCCACGCCGCCGCTCATGCCGGCAGCGAAGTTGCGCCCGGTGGCGCCGAGGACGACGACGGTGCCGCCGGTCATGTACTCGCAGCCGTGGTCGCCCGTGCCCTCGACGACGGCGCTGGCGCCGGACAGCCGCACGGCGAAGCGCTCGCCGGCCACCCCGCTGAAGAAGGCCTCGCCGCGGGTGGCGCCGTACAGCGCCGTGTTGCCGATGATGATGTTGCGCGTGGTCTCGCCACGGAAGTCGATGCTCGGGCGCACGATCACACGCCCGCCCGACAGGCCCTTGCCGGTGTAGTCGTTGGCGTCGCCGATCAGGTACAGCGTGATGCCGTTGGCCAGGAAGGCGCCGAAGCTCTGGCCGCCGGTGCCTTCCATCTGGATGTGGATGGTGCCGTCGGGCAGGCCCTCGGGACGATGACGCACCAGTTCGCCCGACAGCATCGCGCCGACCGAACGGTTGACGTTGCGCGCCGTCTCCATGAAGTGCACCTTCTCGCCGCGCTCGATCGCCGGGCGGCAGCGTTCGATCAGCTTCATGTCCAACGCGCGGTCCAGGCCGTGGTCCTGCAACTCGGTCTGCAGCCGAGGCACCTCGGCCGGCACGGCCGGCAGGTGGAAGATGCGGGTGAAGTCCAGCCCGCGCGCCTTCCAGTGCTCGATGCCCCGGCGCGTGTCGAGCAGGTCGGCGCGGCCGATCAGCTCGTCGAAGCGGCGGATGCCCAGCTGCGCCATGATCTGGCGCGCCTCCTCGGCGACGAAGAAGAAGTAGTTGA
>CAZFVH010000110.1:0-16467 GCA_964522465.1 uncultured Rubrivivax sp.
GGTTCAAGGTGGTGAGCTACGGACTGGATGCGAACGAGGCCATCGACTACGACGCGATGGAGCGCTTGGCGCACGAGCACAGGCCCAAGCTCATCATCGCCGGCGCCAGCGCCTACAGCCTGCGCATCGACTTCGAGCGCTTCGCGCGCGTGGCCAAGGCCGTCGGCGCGGTGTTCATGGTCGACATGGCGCACTACGCCGGGCTGATCGCCGCGGGCGTCTACCCCAACCCGGTGCCGCACGCCGACGTCGTGACCAGCACCACGCACAAGAGCCTGCGCGGCCCGCGCGGCGGCATCGTGCTGATGAACGACGAGGCCATCGCCAAGAAGGTCAACAGCGCCATCTTCCCCGGCATCCAGGGCGGTCCGCTGATGCACGTGATCGCCGCCAAGGCCGTGGCCTTCCAAGAGGCGCTGTCGCCCGAGTTCAGGGTCTACCAGCAACGCGTGGTGGCCAACGCACGCGTGATGGCGCAGACGCTGGTCGAACGCGGGCTGCGCATCGTCTCGGGCCGCACCGAGAGCCACGTGATGCTGGTGGACCTGCGGCCCAAGGGCCTGACCGGCAAGGAGGCCGAGACCATCCTCGGCCGGGCCCACATCACCTGCAACAAGAACGGCATCCCCAACGACCCGCAGAAGCCCATGGTCACGAGCGGCATCCGCCTGGGCAGCCCGGCGATGACCACCCGCGGCTTCGGCGAGGCCGAGGCCCGCGCCACCGCGCACCTGATCGCCGACGTGCTGGACCGGCCGCGCGACGAGAATTGCATCGCTGCCGTGCGCGACAAGGTCTCGGCCCTGACGCGGGCCTTTCCGGTCTACGGCTGACGGTCGCGCCCGCGGTCCGATCGTGCCACCGAGAGGCTGACGGACCCAGGGCGACTGAGCACCGCCACCGCGTATGCGATGCCCCTTTTGCGCCCACCCGGAAACCCAGGTCACCGAGACTCGGGACGCCGATGAAGGCTGGACCCGCCGACGCCGTCGATGCCTGCGGTGCGAGCGCCGCTTCACCACCTACGAGCGCCCGGAAGTCAGTCTGCCCGTGGTGGTCAAGCGCGACGGCGGACGCACAGAGTTCGACGAGTCCAAGCTCCGCGCCTCCATGATGCTCGCGCTGCGCAAGCGACCGGTCGGCGTGGAGCAGGTCGACGCCGCGCTCGAGCACATCCGGGAACAACTGCTCGCGGATGACGCACGCGAGGTGCCCACCTCGCGCCTGGGCGAACTGGTGCTGCGCGAGTTGAAGCAGATCGACAAGGTCGCCTACGTGCGCTTTGCCAGCGTCTACCGCAGTTTCGAAGACGTGGACGAGTTCCGGCAGCTGATCCGGGATATCTGACACCTCACGGTCGGCCCAGGCCTGTCGCGCCTTCGGTGCGTCCGTCGCCGCGCCGCCAGCGCCAATGCCAGCCCCTCCCCCATCGGAGGGGCCCCTGGAGACGATGCACGGACCGCCGCGGGCACGAAGAATCCTGCGCACCGGGACCTGTTGCCGCCCGGGAGGAGTTCTCGATGCGCCTGCCCCTGACCGCCGCGCCCATGTCGCCCATCGGGTCACCCGCGCCGATCGCGCCGGCCGCATCCGCCCGGCACCTACCCGGCGCCCGGCCGGAGGTCCAGGGACTGCCGCCAGCCACTCACGTCGGATGTGCGCGTGCGCGGCGCGCGCGCCATGGTGCCGGCCAGCGCGGCGTCACGCTCATCGAGTGCTGCGCCGTGATCGCGGTGCTGGCGGTCCTCGCCGGCGCGGCGGCGCCAGCCTTCGTCGACCATCTCGACCAGCGACGTCTGGAGGGACGCGCCAGCGAGCTCGGAGCCGATCTGCAGCACCTGCGCAGCCTGGCGGTGTCGATGAACGAAGGCATGCGGATCAGCTTCGGAGCCGACGCGCACGGCAGCTGCTATGTCATTCACCGCGACACCGACGGCCCCTGCCCGTGCACGAGCGTGGGCGCTGTCGCCTGCGACACGGCGCAGGGCGACGTGCTGAAGACCGTGGTGCTGCCGGCGACGTCCGGCCTGCAGGTGTCGGCCAACGTCGCCTCGATACGCATCGACCCGAAGATGGGCACGAGCACGCCCGGCGGCACGGTGCGTCTGCGCTCGGCGTCGGGCCGGGAACTGCGTCACGTCGTCAACATCATGGGTCGCGTGCGCACCTGCAGCCCTGCGCCCGGGGTGCCCGGCCACCGCCGCTGCTGATGCTGTCAATTCTCGGGAATTCCCGTCGAAAGGACGAGGTCACAATCCCGACATGATCCGATCGCGCCACGAGACTCGCCGCGCATCACGCGGCCTGACCTTGATCGAGCTGATGGTCGTCGTGGCCATCATGGCCCTGCTGGGCGGCATTGCCACGCCGCTGTACCTGGACAGCGTGCGCAAGGGCCGGCGCGCCGACGGCATCGCCGCGCTCAACCAGCTGATGCTGATGCAGGAGCGCTATCGTGCCAACCAGCCGCAGTACGCGACACACCTGATCCTCAGCGGCAGCACGCTGGTCGGGGTAGGCGCGGCCGACGACGCCGGCGCGGTCGCCAGCGTGGCCACGCCAGGCGCCGGCCACTACCTGCTGAGCATCGTGTCCGCCGATGCCACCGGCTATGCGCTGCGCGCCACCGGACAGGCTGGGCAGGCGAGCGACGGCGCCTGCGTCGTGCTGCAGGTCAGCGTCACCGGCGGCACCATCGTCCACGCCTCGGGCGCCACCGCCGCGCTCGGCAACGCCGCGGCGGTGAACAACACCTGCTGGAGGTTCTGAGGTGCGCCGCGCGCGCGGGCTGACCCTGGTCGAGCTGACGATCACGATCGCGGTGCTGGCCGTGCTCGCCACGCTGACCGTGCCCGCTTTCAACGACCACCTCGCGCGGCGCCGTGTCGAGGGCAGCGCCCAGGTGCTGCGCGCCGATCTCGACCTCGCGCGCAGCGAGGCCGTGCAACGCCACGAGGCAGTGACGGTGAGCTTCGGGCCGAACTGCTACGTGCTGCACCTCGCCTCGGCCACGGCCACCTGCACGGCCGCGTCGGCCACCGTTCTGCCCGCGGACGCCCTCATCCGTACCGTGCTGCCCGACAGCGACCGGGTGGTCCTGGCCGCCCAGGGGGGCCTGACGGCCATCCGCTTCGACGCGACGATGGGCACGGCCGAATTCCCCGGGCCCGCCGTGACCCCCGCCAGCGGCGCGATCGACGTCACGTCCATAGGCCGGTCCCTGGTGCTGCGCGTGAGCATCCTGCGCAACGGCCGCACGACGGTGTGCGTGCCTGACGGCAGCGGCATCGGAGGGCACCCGCCGTGCACGCCTTGAGGCGGCCTGTAGCCCGCGCGGGGGCTCAAGGCCAGCGCGGGCTGTCGCTGACCGAGATGATGGTCGGGCTGACCATCGGCCTGTTCATCACTGGCGCGGCGCTGATGGCCACCGTCCATGCCACCGGTGAGAACCGGCGCCTGCTGCTCGAGGCCCGCCTGCTGCAGGACCTGCGCGCGACGATGGACCTCGTCACCCGCTCGCTGCGGCGCGCAGGCTACTGGGGCAACGCGCAAGCCGGTGTGCGTGCCGTCGGCGACACCGCCGCGCAGAGCGGCTACGAGGCCACCGGCTACGCGGTGGTCACGCCTGCGAGCGACTCGGCCACCACGGTGCAGTTCCGCGTCGCCAGCGATGCGGACGACAGCGCCGACGAAGACGAAACCCTGGGCTTTCGGCTCGCCACGGGCAGCGACGGCATCGGGCGCGTGCAGGTGCTGCTGGCCGGCGCCGCCGCCTACCAGGATCTGACCGACCCGGCCGTCACCGACGTCACCGAGTTCACCGTGGAGGCCTTGCCTCAGGCCGCCGTCGCGCTGACCTGCCCGGCCGCGTGCGGGACGGCGCCTCTGCCGGACTGCCCGACGATCCAGGTTCGCCAGTACCGGATCACGATGCGCGCGCAGGCCGTGTCGGACGCTGCCGTCCGCCGCGCACTGCAGAGCACGGTGCGACTGCGCAACGACCTACTCAGCGGAGCCTGCCCGTGACGTCGCGGCGGGGCGCTGCCACCTCGAGACCGCGCGGCGTGGCCGCCGTACCCGTGGTGCTGCTGCTGTTCTTCGGCCTGGGTGTGATGCTGCTGTACGCCAATCGCGCGCTGATCTTCGAGCAGCGCACGGCAGCCAACCAGGCGCGCGCCACCGAGGCGCTGGAACTCGCCGAGGCCGGGCTGGAGTGGGCGCTGGCGATGCTGAACCTGACCCAGGCGATCGATGCCTCCTGCATCCCGGCCGCCTCGGCCGGCGGCAGCTTCCGTGACCGTCTGCTCGCCTTCGATGCCGCCAGCGGACAGATCACACCGCGCGCCGACCCGGCCGATGCCGATCGCGTGCTGCAGGCCTCCTGCGTGATCGTCGCTGGCTCGCCCGTGTGCAGTTGCCCGGGCAGCGGCTCGCCCGTCTTCGATCAGGCGGTGCAGGGACCGATGTTCTCGGTGGTCTTCGCCGCGGTGACCCCTGCGCGCGCCGGCGTCGTGCGCCTGACCGCCACCGGTTGCACCTCGACCGGCGCGGCGGACAAGGACCCGGCCTGCCTTCCCGGGGCTGCAGGCCGTGCCGACGCGCGAGCACGGATCACCGCGCTGCTGGCACGGCTGCCGGCGCTCGCCACGGCGCCGGCCGCCGCCGTCACGCTGACAGGGAACTTCGGTCCGCACGGCGCCGGCGCCTCAGTGGACCTGTTCAACACCGACCCTGGTACGCGCGGCATCACCGTCCACGCCGGCGGCAGCGTCGACGTGGGCAAGGTGGAGGTCACCACCGTGCCCGGCACGCCACCGCTCGACACCCTGCTGGGCGACGATCCGACCTTGTCGGCACTGGCGGCCGACCCCGACGCCCTGTTCACCGGCTACTTCAACATGGGCAAGGCGGCCTGGCGCGCCGCGGCCACACGCATCGTCTGCGGTGGCGATTGCGCGTCACAGATCCAGCAGGCGCACGCCGACGGCGCGCAGATGATCTGGATCGACGGTGACGCCATACTCAACACCAACACGGCGCTGGGCACCACGGCGCGGCCGATCGCGCTGGTCGTCGACGGGCAGGTGGAACTGCGCGGCAACACCGAAGTCGTCGGCCTGGTCTACGCCACCACCTGGGACCTGCAAGGCGGCGGACGCACCGGTTTGCGCGGGGCGGCGGTCTCTGAGGGGTCGCTCAGCGCCAACGGCTCGGCCGATCTGTACTTCGACACCTCGGTGATGCAGCAGTTGCAGCAGGGTGGCGCAGGCGTGTTCGCTCGTCTGCCCGGGAGTTGGCGGGATTTCTGACCGTGAACGCAGATTCGCAGCGTCCGATCTCGCGAGCGCCACCGAGCCGACCGCGTACGCACGCCGACCCATGTCGCAAACGGCCCGCGTGCGCGGACGGGCACCCTCGTCGGCATCGACCCACGTCGCGTCGCCAACGCAGCCACGGCATCACGCTGGTGGAGGCGCTGGTGGCACTGGTGATCATGTCGCTGGGGCTGATGGCCCTGGCGCGGGTGCAGGTCGGGCTGCGGCTGGAGGCCGACCTGTCACGCCAGCGAGCCGAAGCCGTCCGACTGGCCCAGCAGGACCTGGAGGCGCAGCGTGCCTTCGCCACGCTGGAAGGCTTCGACGCCATCGCCGACACCGCCGGGCAGGTCGTCCAGGGTCTGGACGGCGCGACCGTCTACGCCCTGGACCGCACCGTCGTCGAACAGCCTGCCACAGGGGCCAAGGCGCTGAACGTCACCGTCTCCTGGACCGACCGGCGCGGCCAGACGCAGTCGGTGACGCTGCAAACCCTGCTGTCGCGCACCGATCCGGCCACGGCCGGACAGTTATCGGTCACCCCGGCCGCCTCGCGGCTGCGCAACCCCTTCAGCCGCAACGTCCAGATCCCGACCACCGCCGTCGACCTGGGCGGCGGTCGCAGCGGCCTGCGACCGCCCGGCCTCAGCAACGAGGAGGCGGATGTCTTCTTCGTCTTCGACAACCTGGACGCCAGCGTGATCGAGAAATGCCGTGGCACGCTGTCAGCGGCGGGCTACGAGGCCGCCAAGGCCGGCAGCAGCGGCGGTTGCGTCACGCTGCGCGGCCTGCTGCTCAGCGGTTTCGTGAACTTCGACCTGAGCGCGAGCCAGAAGGTCAGCGCCATCGACCCCGCCACCTCGGTGTGCGGCTACTACGGCGACCTGCGCAGCGCCGGCCTGCTCGGCGCATCCGCGCCACCGCTGACCGTGAGCCAGCACCGCACGTCCGACGATCCGTCTGCCGGGTTGCTACCGCGTTCGGCTGGCAGCGCCTGGGCTGCCGTGGTGACGCTGGAGTCGACCAGTCGGCCGCTGGACGGCCACACGTCCTTTCCGGTGGAGCAGAACCTGCAACTGGAGTTCGCTTCTTCGATGTTCAACCGCGTCGACGGGGCCGAGCTGGTCGCGCCTTCGCCCATCGTCCTGCGCGTTCGCGGGGGCGCCGATGTGGAGACCTTTTCCGCATCCACCGCCTCGACCGCCAACCCCGCCACGCTGACCACCGGGTCGATGGGAGGCAGCCTCAGCCTTGCAGGTGCCCGTCTGACGCTCAACCCCGCCCCTGCGCTGGCCGCTTCGACCGTCCACGAACTCGTGATCCCGGCAGGCACCGTCCGCTTGCGGAAGAACCCGTCGTCCTACGACACCTACGGCGGCACCACGATCGTCTTCAGCACGGGACCGGGCCCAAAGCTCGTGTCGAGCCAGCCGGCTGCCGGCGGCGGCGCGGCCTCGCTGGACGGGCCGATCCGTCTGGACTTCGACCGGCCGGTCCATGCCGGCGTAGGGGTGCTGACGCTGCTGCGCCGCGGCAATGGCAACAACTGGAGCATGGTCGAGACCTTCAACGTCCGGGACGGCACAGGCGGCAGTGGCGGCACGCTCACAGGGCTGGGCAGCGCCACCCTGGTGATCGACCCGGCGGCCGATCTGCAGGACGCTTCCGAGTACGCCGTGCAGGTGGAGCCGACCGCGCTGCGTGACGCCGACGGCCTGCGCTATCCCGGCATCAGCGACCAGACCACGCTGACCTTCACCACGTCCACCGGCGCCGCACCGGGCTGCCCGACGGCGCAGACCGTGCTGCCCTTCCTGGGCCTGCAACTCGAAGTGACCGCCACCGATGGCTCGACACTGCTTCACGAGTGCTTCAGCGATGCGACAGTCGCCGCCACCCTGCCGGGCGAAAAGGCCGTCGGCTACGTCTGTGTCGTGTACGCCGCCGGCGGCAGCGGCAAGCCGCCCCCCTGGAGCGGCACCGCCCGGCTGACCGGCCCGACGGGCTGGCTGAGCGGAGCCAGCGCGCGCTACCGGGTCTGCCGCTACCATGACCACGACGGCGACGGCGTCGACGAAGGCAATGCCGAGCACCCGGCCGTCTACAGCGCCGTGTCGGCCGCCTTGTCGGGGCAGAATTTCCTGGTGACCGGTCACACCGCCACCTGCCCGAACCAGACGATCAACGTCGGCTCGCTGACGGGCGTGGTGGTCCACTACAACACGGCGGCCTTCCAGCCCTGAGCGGCTGATGGCGGCGCCAACCTGCCCCTGTCCCCCTGTCCCGCCATCCTGGATCGACCACCTCCATGCACCCCAGCGACCGCGCGCTCGAACTCGCCGCCTCGGCCATCGGCCTGACCGAACCCAACCCGCGTGTGGGCTGCGTGATCACCTCAGCCGATGGCCGGCAGGTCCTCGGGGAGGGCCACACCCAGCAGGCTGGCGGGCCACACGCGGAGGTGATGGCCCTGCGGGCCGCTCGAACCGCCGGTGTCGACGTGCGCGGCGCCACCGCCTGGGTCACGCTGGAGCCCTGCGCGCACCACGGCCGCACGCCGCCCTGCTGCGATGCGCTGATCGGCGCAGGTATCGGGCGTGTCGTCGCCGCGCTGGAGGATCCCTTCCCGCAGGTGGCAGGCCAAGGCCTGGCTCGGCTGCGGGCGGCCGGTGTGGACGTGCAGCTCGCCGGACACTACGACGCCGGCTTCGTCGGCGACCCTGCCTTCCGCCACCCGGACGATCCCCAGGGACTGGCCTGGGCCGCCGCGGCGCGCGAGATCAACATCGGCTTCCTGTCACGCGTGGTACGGCGGCGGCCCTGGGTGCGGATGAAGATCGCCGCCTCGCTGGACGGCACGACGGCGCTGGCCGACGGGCAGAGCCAGTGGATCACGGCAACGGATGCGCGCGCCGACGGCCACGCCTGGCGACGCCGGGCCTCGGCCGTGCTCACCGGGATCGGCACCGTGCGCGAGGACGACCCGCGTCTGGACGTACGGCTCGTCCCGACACGGGGGCAGCCCCGACGCGTGGTGATCGACTCCCGGCTCGAGATCGACCCGGGCGCGCGCATCCTCCAGCCACCCGGTGAGGTCCTGTTGTACTGCTCGCAGGATCAAGCGGGGTCCGACCGCGCGTCGGGCCTGCGCGCCAGCGTGCCTCACCTGACGCTCATCGCGGCGCCGTCCGATGCGAAGGGCAAGACCGATCTACCAGCCGTCATCGAGGATCTGGCGGCGCGCGGCGTCAACGAGTTGCACGTCGAAGCCGGACACCGGCTCAACGGCTCGCTGCTGCGCGCCGGGCTGGTAGACGAGCTGCTGGTCTACCTGGCGCCCAAACTGCTGGGCATCGGCCGCGGCATGGCCGAGATCGGACCGCTGCACGATCTGGCGCAGGCCACCGAGATGACCTTCATCGACGTCACGCCGGTCGGCTGTGATCTGCGCCTGCGCGCCCGGCCGCCCGGACGGGAACACTTCTGAGGCTCTCGTTCCCCCCGATCGACGGACCTCGGGGGAAATCCGGGGGAACTTCAGGCCTCTCGTCCGTTCCCATGGGCAGCTGCCAGCCGCAGGCCGGCGTTTCCCCCATGCCCCTCGACGAGGACGACCACCCGATGACCCCACAGACCGTGCTCCACCGACCGATCTCCACACGTCTTGCCCCACTGGCCGCAGCGATCTGCCTGAGCCTGGCGCCGGCCGCGGCGCTGGCGCAGCAGATGGTCAGCATCAAGGGGAAGGTCGTCAACATGCGAGCAGCGCCCAGCACCGGCGCCGAGGTGCTGTGGGAGTTGTCGCAGGGCTATCCGCTGCAGGTGGTCGCGAAGCAGGGCACCTGGCTGAAGGTGCGCGACTTCGAGAACGACACCGGCTGGATCCTCCAGTCCCTGACACACGAGCGGCCGCACCACATCGTCAAGTCGCGCACGGCCAACATCCGCAGCGGCCCGGGCGCCTCGCACCGCGTCGTTGGCCAGGCGCGCTACGGCGAGGTGCTGCGTACACGGGAGAAGCGCGACGGCTGGGTCCGTATCCAGAGCAGCACCCACCCGGACGGCTGGATCTCGCGCGGGCTTCTCTGGGGGTGGTGAGCCAGGGCGGCCGCTGCCCGGACCTCACGGGGGCGGGATCGCCCCCTTGCGCTCGACGATGAGCCCGTAGGCCTGCGGCTGACGGTGACGTGCGAAGTTGAAGGTCGTGGTCTTGTAGGACTGCGTGAGGTCCAGGTCGCAGCGAGCGACGGCCAGTTCGTCGCCGACCGTCGTGCAGCCGGCCACGATCTCGCCCGAGGGCGCGACGATGACCGAGTTGCCGATCTGCATCACGCCCTCCTCCAGACCGGCCTTGGCCACGCCGACGACCCAGCTGCCGTTCTGGTACGCGCCGGACTGCATGCACAGCTGGTTGTGGAAGTGGGACAGCGCGTCATGATCGGGCGCGGGCGGGTTGTGCACCGGGGTGTTGTAGCCGATCAGCACCATCTCCACGCCCTGCAGGCCCATGACACGGTAGGTCTCGGGCCAGCGGCGGTCGTTGCAGATGGCCATGCCAACAATGCCGCCGAAGGCCCGGAAGACGTTGAAGCCCAGGTTGCCAACCTCGAAGTAGCGCTTTTCCAGGTGCTGGAAGGCACGCCAGGGCTCGTGCTCGGCGTGGCCGGGCAGGTGGATCTTGCGGTACTTGCCGACGATCCGACCGCTGGCGTCGACCGTGATGGCAGTGTTGTAGCGGTGCGGCGTGCCGTCCTCGCCCAGGGTGAGTTCGGCGTACCCGAGCGTGAAGCCCATGCCCAGCGCCGCAGCGGTCTCGAATAATGGGCGCGTCTGCGGACCAGGCATCTCACGCTCGTAGAAGGCGTCGAGCTCGGCTGGGTCCTCGAGGTACCAGCGCGGGAAGAAGGTGGTCAATGCGAGTTCGGGGAAGACGACCAACTGGCACCCGTGCGCATGCGCCTGGCGCATCAGCGCCAGCATGCGCGCGACGACCTGGACTCGCGACTCGCTGCGCGCGATCGGGCCAAGCTGCGCGGCGCCGACGGTGATGACACGGCTCATGGGACTCTCCTATGTTCCGGAATCGGGCACCGCAGCGGTCCGGTCTCGACAACGCCATCGGCCGTCCGGACCATGCGCCCGGGGCGGCGCCCGGTGGTGAACGGCATCCTCGACCCTTGCCAGCGGCAGCCCGAGGGCGAGACGACTGCAGGCTCAGGACACCGCACCCGCCAACTCCAGCATTGTGTGCAAGAGCACGTCCGCGCCGGCCACCAGGTGCTCGGGCGCCGTGTGCTCGGCCGGGTTGTGGCTGATACCGCGTACGCTGGGAACGAAGATCATCGCCGCCGGGCACACGCGCGCCAGCATCTGCGCATCGTGCCCGGCGCCCGAGGTCATGCGCCGCGGCGCGTGGCCCAGCCGCCGCGCGACGTCCTCGATGCGCCGCACGACAGCCTCGTCGAAGCGCACCGGCTCGAAGCGGGCCAGCGCACGCGACTCGATGGTCACGCCCTCCTCCTGGGCCAGCCGCCGCAGGAAATCGGCCACCTCGGCCTCGGCGCGCTGCAGCGCGGCCTCGTCGGTGTGGCGCAGGTCGACGGTGAGCGTGGCGCGCGCGGCGATCACGTTGATCAGGTTGGGGTGCAGTTCGATGCGCCCGACGGTGGCGACCTGGGGCGGCCCGATGCGCCGCGTGAGCTCGCGCACGAAGGTGGCCACCGCCGCGGCGGCGTAGCCCGCGTCGTGACGCAGGTGCATCGGCGTGGTGCCGGCGTGGTTGGACTGCCCGGTGATCGTCAGCGCCTGCCAGGAGATGCCCTGCAGGTCCTGCACGGCGCCGATCGTCGCGCCCTCGGTGTCGAGCACCGGCCCTTGCTCGATGTGCAGCTCGACGAAGGCGTGCGGACGCAGCGCGCCGGGCACGGCCGTGCCGGCGTAGCCGATGCGCTGCAGCTCGTCGCCCAGCCGCGCCCCATCGATGGCGCGCACATCCAGCGCCTCGTCCAACGGCATCCCGCCGGCGTACACCAGCGAGCCCAGCATGTCCGGCGCGAAGCGCGCGCCCTCCTCGTTGGTGAAGACGCCGACCGCCAGCGGACGTTCGGTGCGCACGCCGGCCTCTCGCAGCGTCTGCAACACCTCCAGCCCCGCCAGCACGCCGTAGTTGCCGTCGTAGCGCCCGCCGGTGCGCACCGTGTCGATGTGCGAGCCGGTCATCACCGGCGCGGCGTCGGCCCGCCGGCCGGCCTGCACGCCGAAGACATTGCCGATGGCGTCGACCGTGACTGCCAGACCGAGCTCGCGCATCCAAGCCACGACGAGGTCGCGCCCCTGGCGGTCGGCATCGGTCAGCGCCAGGCGGCAGCACCCGCCGCCGTCGATCGCGCCCACCTGCGCCAGCGCGTCGAGCCGGCGCATCAGGCGCGCGGCGTCAATGCGCAGCGCAGAGGGGTTCATCGCCGCCGTGCCGGCGCGGCGCGGCGCGCGCGGCCGGTCGGGGGCGTCCTCTGGCCCGGCAGGCGCGCTCACTCGGCTACCTTCCGGCTGTTAGGGGACGTTGGCATGGCACAGCGCCGGGTTGTCCACGGCGGCGGGCGGTCGGCGCTCATCGCCCCGCCCTCACCTGTTCCGCCGTGCGGCCGGTGATCTGGCGGTAGATGGCCGGGTCGGTGTCGCCCTCGCTGCCCAGCAAGAGCACGCGCGAGTTCGCGTCCAGCCCGAGCATCTCCCGCAGGGCCGGGTCGGCCTGGGCCGCCAGCAGCGCCGCCAGTCCGGCTGCGCCGGTCTCGCCCGAGACGATGGGCTCGTCGCCGCCCACCGGGTCGGCAAAGGCGCGCACCGCGTCGATGGCCAGCGCATCGTCGACCGCCACGAAGGCGTCGGCGGCCACCGAGACGATCTCCCACGCGGCCGGCGAGACCTCGCCGCAGGCCAGGCCGGCCATCACCGTGTCGAGCGCGCCGCTGACCACCACCGGGTGCCCGGCCTGCGCGCTGCGCAGGTGACAGTCAGCTTGATCGGGCTCGACGACCACCAGGCGTGGCCGGCGCTCACCCCAGGCCAGCCAGAACACCGCCGCCACCGAGGCCGCGAAAGCGCCCACACCGGCCTGCACGAACACATGCGTCGGCGGCACGCCGTCGAGCTGCGCCACGACCTCGCGCGACATCACGCCGTAGCCGTGCATCACGTCCACCGGAATGTCGCGGTAGCCCTCGTAGGTGGTGTCGCTGACCACCGTCCAACCGTGGGCGTCGGCCTGTGCCTGCGCGTGGCGCACCGAGTCGTCGTAGTTGCCCGGCACGCGCACCACCTGCGCCCCGTAGTGCGCAATGGCGTCGGCCCGCCCCTGGCTGACGGTAGCGTGGATGTAGATCACGCAGCGGCAGCCGAAGAGCTGCGCCCCCCAGGCCACCGAGCGGCCATGGTTGCCGTCAGTGGCGCAGGTCACGGTGTGTTGCGAGACGAGTTCGCGCCAGCGGCCCGACAGCAGCTCCTCGACCGAGGGCACGCGGCCGCCGTTCGCGCGCGCCACCGCCGCCGCCAGCACGCGCCCGACGGCGTAGGCGCCGCCCAGCGCCTTGAAGCTCTTGAGCGCGAAGCGCGCGCCCTCGTCCTTGTAGTGCAGCGCCGCCAGCCCGAGCCGCGCCGCCAGCCCCGGCAGCGCCCTCAAGGGCGTCGGCGCGTAGCCGGGCCAGCGCATGATCGCCGCCTGCGCGGCGTCGAAACCCTCACGGTTCAGCACCCGGGCCCGCGCGGCGCCATAAGGGGCGCGCGCAGGGGCGACGCTCGGGTTGCGGCAACCCTGCCAGGTGCGGGTCGGCGGGGAGATCAGACTCATCGGCGTCCTCCTTTCGCGGTGGCGTCGTCCACGGGCACCGGAGCCGTGTCGGGCCGAGTCACCGGGGGCGGCGCCTGGGTTGCAGGCAGCGCAGGCGGCGGGGCCACGCTCGGGCGTGGCGATGCCGACGGCGCCATCGCCCGCCGCAGCGCCTGCGCCTGCAGACGGGTCTTCAGGAGCCCACAGGAAACGATCAGCCCGATCCCCGCCCAGGCCCAGGGGTCGGGCGAGTGCTCGAAGACCAGCCAGCCCACCAGCACCGCCCAGATCAGCGTCGCGTAGTGGAACGGTGCGAGCATCAACGCGCTGGCGTGTCGGTAGGCGTGGGCCAGCAGCAGATGTCCCAGCGCGCCCATCAAGCCCATCAGACCCATCCAGGCCCAGACCACCGGGTCGCTGACCGGCGACCAGGCCACCGGCGCGCCGAGTGTGGCCACGCCCGCGGCGATCCATACCGACAACAGGTGGGTCGTCGCCGGCGGATCCGTCCGCCCGAGCCGGGCGCTGACGAGCTGGTACATCGCCGCCAACACCGTGCAGGCGAAGGGGAACAGCGCCGCCCAGCCGTAGAACGAACCCACGGGCTTGACGATCAGCAGGGTGCCGACGAAGCTCGCCACCAGCAGCCCCCAGCCCACCGACCCGAGCCGCTCGCCGAAGACGAACACCGAGAACAGCGACACCACCACCGGCGTGATCATGACCACGGCCGTGAACTCGGCCAAGGGCATGTACTTGAGCGAGAAAACAGCCATCAGCGAGCTCGCCAGCAGCAGCAGCCCGCGAAACGCCTGAAGCCAGGGGTGGCGCGTGCGCGTGATCGTGTGCTGACCGGCCGCCGCCATGATGGCGCTCGACAGCACCGCCTGCATCACGTAGCGTACCCACAGCACCATCAGCACCGGCACGGTCGCCACCAGGTACTTCGCCGTGGCGTCCAGCACGGTGAAGCACGCCCCAGCCAGCAACATCAGGACGATGCCGAGCAGGGGACGGGTTTGTGTGGGGGACAAGGTACGCAGATCGCCAACGGGCCCGCGACGCAGTCCCGTACGTCCGATTGTTGCAGCAGGCCCGGGCCGGTTGGAAGCCAGCCGACCGCGCGCGGAACGAATCGACGCCGGAACGGCCCGCGGGCGTCGACACGACATGCCTAAAGCACGCCCAGACGGCCGCCCTGGCTGCCGGCCGGCGGGGTCAGGGCTCGATCAGAACCGGGTCACGCCGGGGCGTCGGACGTGGCCAGGGCCCGCTCGATGTGCGAAGCGATGTCGGCCGGACGAACCGCAGGCTCCAGCCGTTCGAGGACACGCCCGTCCCGACCCACCAGGAACTTGGTGAAGTTCCAGCCGATGTCCGAGCCGGGCGTCCCGTCGACCCGCGCCTTCAGCCAAGTCCACAAAGGGTGTGCCGCAGGCCCGTTGACGTCGGTCTTGGCCATCATCGGGAAACTCACACCATAGCGCGTCTGGCAGAACGTGGCGATCTCCTGGGCGCTGCCCGGGTCCTGGCGGCCGAACTGGTTGCAGGGAAAGCCGATGACGGTCAGACCTTCGTCACGGTAGCGCTTCCACAGCGCTTCGAGTCCCTCGAACTGGGGCGTGTACCCGCAGGCGCTGGCGGTGTTGACGATGAGCAGGACGCGTCCGCGCCAGGCTGTCGTGTCGACAGCCTGACCTTGGAGGGTCTGCAAAGGGAAGTCCAGGGCGGTGGTCGCGGTCATGGGTCGTTGCTCGGTAGGGGTGCGGATCCGTGTGGGTGTCCTGGGCGCCATCCGACGCCCATGGTCGGCGGCTCAAGCCCGGCGGATGCTAGCAATCACGCCCCGCCGTTGGCGCCCGCAGGGCCATTGCCCGCCCCGGCGATGTCCGCCGGATGCCACGCTGGCGCCACCAGCCGCCGCCGCCCGTCATGCGACATCCGGAGTCCGGGCTCGTCCAGCCCGAGACGGTCCCAGAGCTGGCAGGTCACCTGCTTGTGCTTCTGGTCGAGGCCCTCGCAGTAGTTGGTGTACTCGCATAGCCGCACCTCGTCACCCCGACCGAGCCAGGTCTTGAGGGCCCAGTCTGGGTCGGCCAGGGCCTGGCGAGCGGTGCCGACAATGTCGCAGTCGCCGCGGGCGAGCATGCCCTCGGCAGTCTCGAAGTTGTGCACGCCGCCGGTACACACGACCGGGGTGGTCAGACCCGCCTCGCGCACGGCGCGGCGGATGCGGGCGGTGGCCTCGCGGTTGCGGCCGAAGGGGCCGCGCGCGTCCGACAGGTAGGCCGGCATGCACTCATAGCCGCTGCGGCCGGTGTAGGGATAGGCGGCCTGGCCGATGCCGGGCTGCTTCGCGTCGTCGAACTTGCCCCCGCGGCTGGTGGACAGGAAGTCCATGCCGGCGCGCGCAAACTGCAGGCCGAACCAGACGGCATCGTCGACGCCGCTGCCGCCGTCGATGCACTCGTCGGCCAGGAAGCGACAGCCCACGGCCCAGTCCGCGCCGACCGCGGCGCGCACAGCGGCATACACCTCCAGCGGCAGCCGCACGCGCGCCTCACGCGGGCCACCCCAGCCGTCGTCGCGCCGGTTGGTGGCCGACAGGAAGGAGGCCATCGTGTAGGCGTGCGCGTAGTGCAACTCCACGCCGTCGAAGCCGGCCTCGCGCGCGCGTCGCGCAGCCTGGGCGAACAGTCCCGGCAGTTCGCGTGGCAGCGCGCGGATGTGCGGCAGGTGCAGGTCGTTGACGGATTCGCGCGCACCGAAGGACAGGCTCTGCCACTCCCGCGGCGGCAGCACCCGCGACCAGCCCTCAGGTCCCAGATCGTGCAGCGCGCGGCGTGCCGCCGTCTCGTCCAGCCCCTGCAAGCCGGCGCGCGCGATCAGGTCCGGCGTCAGCCCGAGGTGGCGATCGAAGAAGGTGCGTGGCTCGGGCCGACGGCGGATGCGCAGGAAGTCGATCAACTGCACCAGCACACGCGTGTGGCCGTCGCTGGCGTCATGCACCGCGCGCGTCAGGCGTCGCAGACCGTCGACGTGGCGATCGTCACCGATGCGCAGCAAGGGGCCGCTGGGCACGTCGCGAATGCCGGTGGCCTCGATGACGATGGCGCCAGGTCGGCCACGGGCGAAGCGCGCGTACCACTGGACCACGTCCTCGGTGACCTCCCCCTCCTCGTTCGACCGCCAGGGCACCATGGCAGGCACCCAGGTGCGGTGGCGCAGCGCCAGCGGCCCGAGATCGATCGGGCTGAACAGACGCGAGGCCTGGGCCTCGACGACATTGGGTACACGGCCGGGGCGCGAATCGAATCGGATGCGTTCAGC
>CAZFVH010000111.1:0-16423 GCA_964522465.1 uncultured Rubrivivax sp.
TCGGCTTCATGGGCGGCATCATCGGCAAGTTCTTCCACGAGTTCGGCATCACCATCGTCGCAGCGGTGCTGATCTCGATGTTCGTCAGCTTCACGCTCGACCCGATGCTCAGCTCGGTGTGGCACGACCCGGCCATCGACCAGGACGGCCGCCCCTTCCAGCCCCGTACCTGGTACGACCACAGCTTCGGGCGGTTGACACACGCGATGGACCGGTTCCAGCACCGGCTGGGCGAGGGCTACGTGCGCGCGCTGGGATGGTCGCTGCGCCACCGCCTCGCCACGCTGGGCATGGCGCTGGGCACGATGGTGGGCAGCATCGGTTTGGTGCCGCTGCTGGGCACGGAATTCGTGCCCAAGGCTGACTTCTCCGAAACCTCGGTGAGTTTCTACACCCCTGTGGGTTCGTCGATCGAGGTGACCGAGGCGCGCGCCCGGCAGGTCGATGCGATGCTGCGCGAATTGCCCGAAGTGCGCTACACCGTCGCCACGATCAACAGCGGGCAGGCGCAGGGCCGCATCTATGCCAGCGTCTACGCCCGCCTGGTGGACCGCAAGGACCGGCAGCGCAGCGTCGATGAGTTGTCGGCGGTGCTGCGACAACGCCTGGGCGCGGTGCCGGGCATCACCGTCACCCACGTCGGCCTGCTCGACGGCGTGAGCGGCTCCAAGCCGATCTCGCTGTCGATCCAGGGCCCGGACCTGGCGGAGTTGCAGCGCCTGACAGATCGTTTGACGGCACAACTGCAGCAGATCCCCGGGCTGACCGACCTCGACTCCAGCATGAAGGCGAGCAAGCCGGTCGTCAGCGTGGTCGTTCGACGCGAGGCCGCGGCCGATGCCGGCCTGTCCGTCGGCGCCATCACCAGCACCTTGCGCAGCCTGGTGGCCGGGGAGACGGTCGGGCAGTGGCGCTCGGGCAACGATCTGGCGCACGACATCAAGGTCCGCCTCGCGCCGTCCGACCGGGAGTCGCTCGAGCAGATGGCCGCGCTGGGCCTGGCCGCCGGCGCGCAGGCCGACGGCTCCGCCCGCATCGTCAGGTTGTCACAGGTCGCCGATCTGCGCCCCGGCCTGGGCCCCAGCCAGGTCAACCGTCGCGACCTGAACCGCGAAGTGGAGATCACCGCCAACACCGCGGGGCGTTCGCTGGGCGAGGTCTCGGCCGCCGCCCGACGGGTGCTCGAATCGACGCCCCTGCCGCCGGGCTACAGCTACCGCTTC
Source organism: uncultured Rubrivivax sp. (assembly GCA_964522465.1). GTDB lineage: Bacteria > Pseudomonadota > Gammaproteobacteria > Burkholderiales > Burkholderiaceae_C > Rubrivivax. The sequence goes on from CAZFVH010000111.1 coordinate 1,224, forward strand.
GGCGGCTCGTCCAAGGACATGCAGGAGAGCTTCGCCTATGCCTTGTCGGCACTGGCGCTGGCGGTGATCTTCATCTACATGATCCTGGCGTCGCAGTTCCGCAGCTTCCTGCAACCGGTGGCGCTGATGGCGTCGCTGCCGCTGACCCTGATCGGCGTGGTGCTGGCGCTGCTGCTGTGGCGCAGCACGCTCAACATGTTCTCCGTGATCGGCGTGATCATGCTGATGGGGCTCGTGACCAAGAATGCCATCCTGCTGGTGGATTTCGCCAACCGGGCGCGTGACGCCGGCATGGACCGGGCCCAGGCCCTGCTTGAAGCGGCACGCGTACGCCTGCGCCCCATCCTGATGACCACACTGGCGATGATCTTCGGCATGGTGCCCCTGGCTTTCGCGTTGACCGAGGGCAGCGAGCAACGCGCACCGATGGGCCAGGCCGTCATCGGTGGGCTGATCACCTCGTCGCTGCTCACCCTGGTGGTGGTGCCGGTGGTCTATGTCTACCTCGACGACTTCGCGGTCTGGGCCCGGCGGGCGATGGGCTTGCCGGCCCCCGCGTCGGGAACGGGCGGCCCGTAGAATCCCTGACAGCGTCCGGGTGTCACAGGTGCCGCCCTCACCAGCCGATCGCCCGTCTTTCCTGGAGTACACCTCCCGCTTTTTGCCATGGATGTCGAACACGCACGCTTCAACATGATCGAGCAGCAGATCCGCCCCTGGGATGTGCTCGATCCGACGGTGCTGCAGGCGCTGGGCCGTCTCAAGCGCGAGGATTTCGTGCCCCCTCAGCATCGGGCACTGGCCTTTGTCGACACCCGCATCCCGCTGCGCGACGGCGCTGACGCCGGCGCCTGCATGCTCGAACCGCGGGTGGAAGCCCGTCTGGCGCAGGAACTGCGCCTGAGCCCATCAGACCGGGTGCTGGAGATCGGCGCCGGCTCGGGCTACATGGCGGCGCTGCTCGCCAGCCTCGCCACTGACGTGACGAGCCTGGAAATCGACGCCGACCAGGCCCTCACGGCCGAGAAGAACCTGTGCACCGCCGGCATCACCCGTGCGCGTGTCGTCCATGCCGACGGCCGCGGGGGCTGGCCGCTGCGCGCGCCCTATGACGCCATCGTGCTCTCGGGCTCGGTGGCCGAGGTTCCGACGGCGCTGCTCGACCAGTTGAAGCCGGGTGGTCGCCTGCTGGCCATCGTCGGCCAGTTGCCGATCATGAGGGCGCGCGCATACACCCGCAGCGCGCACGGCGCGTTTGCGCACGAGGATCTCTTCGACACCGTGGCGCCACGGCTGAAGGGCTTTCCCGAGCCCAGCCACTTTCGCTTCTGAAGCCCGCCGCCGGCTCGACACGAACGACCGAGGACTCCCGCATGACTTCCAAATCCCTGACGTGGGCCGCGTTGAGTTGCGTGGCTGCCGCCTGCATGTCCGCCGCTCAGGCACAGTCACTGCTGGAGCTGTACGAGGCCGCGAAGACCTATGACGCCGCCGTGCTCGCCGCGCGCGCCAACACCAGGGCGGCAGAGTTCAAGGCGGCACAGGCCGACGCTCTGAGCCGGCCGAGTGCGAGTCTTTCGGGCAGTGCCACGGCCACCTTCCTCGACCAGCCGCGTGGCACCGGCGACACCAACGCCATCGGCGCCACCGTCAGCGGGCGGTTCCCGCTACTGAATCGATCCAACGAAGCCACGATCGCGCAAGCACGGCGCAGCCTACAGCTGGCACGCACCGACCTGCAATCCAGCGAGCAGGATCTGATCATCCGCCTGAGTCAGGCCTACTTCGATGTGCTGACCGCGCAGCAGGCCCTCGAGGCCACGAAGGCCAGCAAGGCTGCGATCACCGAGCAATTGGCATCGGCGCGGCGCAACTTCGAGGTGGGCACCGCCACGATCACCGATACCCGCGAGGCGCAAGCCCGGTTCGATCTGGCACTGGCGCAGGAGATCGCGGCCGAGAACGACCTGAGCACCAAGCGCATCGCACTGGACCAGTTGGTCGGCGCCGCTGGCGTGGCACCGAAGGGCCTGCGTGCCGGTCTGATCCTGCCACCGGTCACTCCGGACGACGTACAGGCCTGGGTCGACAAGGCGGCCGGCCAACACCCGGCGGTCGTCAAGGCGGCACTCGCCGTCGAGATCGCCAAGCTCGAGTCCTCCAAGGCTGCTGCGGCCGAGAAGCCCACGGTCGACGCCGTCGGCTCCCTCAACACCACGCGCAATGGCGGCAGCTTCGCCACCTCGTCCGGCATGAGTTCGTCGGCGCAGGTCGGTCTTCAGTTCAATATTCCGCTGTACACCGGCGGCTCGACGCAGAACCGCATCCGCGAAACCGCCGAGCTCGAGGGCAAGGCACGTAACGATCTGGCCGCCGCGCAGCGCAGCGTCTCGCAGGCCACCCGCCAGGCCTTCTTCGGCCTGCAATCCGGGCGCGCGCAGATCAAGGCTCTCGAAGCCGCCGAAGCCTCCTCGCGGTTGGCCCTGGAAGCCACACAGCTCGGCTACCGCGTCGGCGTGCGCGTCAACCTCGACGTCCTGAACGCCCAGACCCAGCTCTTCCAGACCCGCGCCAATCTCGCTCGCGCCATGAACGACTCCGTCCTCGCCGGCCTGCGCCTCAAGCTGGCCTCGGGGCAGCTCACGCCGCAGGATCTGGCGGAGGTGAGCGGGTTGTTGGAGAGGTGAGATTTCGGGGGTGATCGAAGACAACGGTCGCACCGCCATGCCGGCACTCGATGTCGTTGCTCCCGCATGAAATGCTTTCTCATCAACCTGGACCGCAGTCCCGAGCGGCTCGCATTTTTCGGTGCCCAGGCCCAGCGATGCGGGATGCCTTTCGTGAGGCTTGCGGGGATCGACGGGAAGGCCCTCTCCGACACTGATTGCGACCGCCTGCGGGCCCCAACCTTCGATTTCCAGCCGATCAACCGTGGCGAAATCGGGCTCTTCCTCAGTCACCGGGCAATCTGGGAGCGTGTGGTCAAGGACGATCTTCCTTGCGCTGCAGTCTTCGAGGACGATGCGGTGTTGTCGCTCGACATACGCGAGGTACTGGAGGCAATCGACCGGGAGCAGCCTGAAGCGGATGTCATCAAGCTCGAGACCACCGGCCGAAAGGTCGTCACCCATCAGGGGGTCCCGATACCCGGAGTACGTCACGGCCTGCATCCCCTGTTGAGCTGGCACGGCGGCACCGCCGGCTACGTCGTGACCCGCATCGGCGCCGCAAAACTGCTCGACGCCACGTGGCCGCTCGCAGATCCTGTCGATCAGGTGATCTTCCACCCCTTGTCGCGGGCACGGCACAACTTGCGGGTCGTGCAACTGCAGCCGGCCGTGTGCATCCAGAAGAACATCCTGCAAACCTCTGGCCTCGATCCTGCATTCAACACCACGATCGACCGTCAAGCGACACGAGGCCCTTTCTCGCGACACGGGCTCTGGGTCGACCTGCGTCGTGCCTGGAAGAAGCATCTGGAGCGACGACTGCGTCGTCGCCTTGCCAGAAAGCCAGGGCATCGGTACGACGTGGTTCCACTCGACAGGCCACTGGCCTGAGTCCCTCAACGTCCGACAGGCCAGCGGGATGGAACACGGGATCATCGTCAGAATGGCTGGCGGGCTGGGCAACCAGATGTTCCAGTACGCCGCGGCGCGTGCGTTGTCGCTGCGCCTGAGCTTGCCCCTGACGCTGGATCTGTCCTTTTACGACCGGCGCAGGCATCGGCGTTATGAACTCGGGCGCCTCCCGCTCGCGGGGCACAGGGTGATCCAAGCGCCTGCCGGTGGGTGGATCCCGAGGATGTCCAGGAAGTGGATTTCAGCCCTCCAGGAATGGCTAGGCATGCTGCCGACGACCTACCGGGAATCTCACTTCCACTTCGACCCGGGTTTCGAGGGCATCGGTCAATCCGTGGCCTTGGTCGGAGGCTTCCAGTCCGAGAGGTATTTCAAGGATGCCGCCTCGCAGATCCGAACTGAACTCACCCCGCCACCAGCGGCAGACGAGCTCAGCGTCCGACTGGCGCATGAAATGTCCACACGGCCAAGCTGTGCCATCCATGTGCGCAGAGGCGATTACATCAGTTCAGAGAAGAACCGCAACCTCTATGCGGCCTGCGGACTCGATTACTACATGCAGGCAGCGTCGCTCATCCCGGCAGATTGCCGTTTCTACGTCTTCTCCGATGACATGGCGTGGGCCAGAGAGCATCTCCGCCTCGCGCGGCCCATGATCTTCGTGGACTCGGGACACCCCCGTGATGCCTTGTCCGACCTCTGGCTGATGCGCGGAGCCGAGCATCACATCATCGCGAACTCAACCCTCAGTTGGTGGGGCGCATGGCTGAAGACAGGACAAGGGCACATCGTCGCCCCGAAGCGGTGGTTCGCCGACACAGCGAGCCTTGACGATCGAGACCTCGTGCCGTCTGGATGGACACGAGTGTGATCAGACGTCTGTTCTCGCTCGTCTGGATCGCAGCGGTCCCGATCCTCTGGTTGTACTCGCTATGGATGGGAGCGCGAACGAAGACACATGCGGGCAAGAACCGCTTCGCCGAGCGCTTGGGCCTGCCTGGCATCTCGCCCGTACATCGCCACGGCGTGCTGATCCATGCCGCGTCCGTGGGGGAGATCGTGGCTGCAGCGCCTTTGGTGCACCAGCTGGCGCGGGACATGCCAAGCCTGCCTTTGACGCTCACTTGTACCAGTCTCACGGGTGCCAGACGCTTGCAAGCCGACTTCGGGGAGCAGGCCTTGGTACGCTTCCTGCCCCTTGACGCGGGCCCGATCGTTGGACGTTTTCTGGATGAATTGGATCCGCGAGTGATCGTGCTGATCGAGACCGAACTCTGGCCCAACCTGCTCCACGAGGCACAGCAGCGGTGCATCCCGGTGATGCTGGCAAACGCCCGCCTGTCGGCGCGGTCCTGTCGGCGGTATCGGCGCTTCGAAAGGCTGACGTTCGACATGTTGTCATCGCTGCACCTGGTGTTGGCACAGGACCGCGCCACCGCGCGACGGTTCAAGTATCTCGGTGTCAACGAAAGTCGCTTGGTCATCACCGGCAACCTCAAGTCGGATGTCAAGCCCGACCCAGCCCAAGTGGCCGCGTCAGCGGTGATCCGGCAGCGCATCGGTCCGAGGACGGTAATCGTCGCTGCGAGTACGCATGAAGGCGAGGAATCGCTGATCCTGCAGGCTTGGGGGCAAATGAGGGATATCGATGAGCGCTGGCTGCTCATCGTGGCTCCCAGACATCCCCAACGCTTCGATGCGGTCGCCAGACTCATCCAGTCGCGCGGCTTCGCATGCGTACGGCGCAGCCGAGGCGAGTTTCCAGACACCAGCCAGAGCGTCTGGCTCGCCGATTCGATGGGCGAAATGCAGACCTGGTTCGCCCTCGCAGAGCTGGCTTTCATCGGCGGAAGCCTGATCCCTCATGGCGGCCACAATCCGATCGAAGCCATGATGCATCGCTGCGCGGTCATTTCTGGCCGTCATGTCCGCAACTTCGCAGCCGTTTTCAGCCAACTCGACCGACATTCTGCTGTGGGGTGGATTGATGAGGCCGAAGGCATTGAACTTGTTCAAGAACTATCAAGGCTGGTGAAGGACGAAGACCACAGACAGGTCATGGCTCTTGCCGGGCACGAGATCTATCGACACAGCACGGGGGCGGCCTATCGAACGGCCGAGCTCGTGAAGCAGATTCTGGTGTCGCCGGTCGGAAGTCTGCGCCGCGTCCGGACGCAAGACGAACTGTCGTGGACGGACCCGACCTTCATACCCCCCCTACCCAAGCACCCGTTCAATGTGAACGCATGGCAACACAAAGGTTCATGGTCCGCCACCGATAACGCTCAACGCAGCGAGCGATTCCTGCGTCATGGCAATGGTGAACTCGTCCTTCACCATTTCCACCGCCACAGCCTCGTCTCGCGACGGTCAGTTGACCGACACGTCGGGAAGGTCGGTCTGACGGGCAGGTCGATACGAGCTTTCGCCCTGCTGAGCCAGATGCGATCGCTCGGTCTGCCGGTCCCGCGACCATTGGGCGTCAGGGTTGTACGTGCAGGCCGGTATTCTTACAAGGCTGACTTGCTCATAGAGCGGATACCTGGTGCCTTGCCTCTTACGCATCATCTGACAGAGGATACGCATACCGTGTCCTTGCCTTGGAAGGCGATCGGTGAGACGATTCGGCGTTTTCATGATCATGGCTTCGATCATGTCGACCTGAACGCCCGGGACATCCTCCTCGGCGCCCAAGGGGACGTATGGATCAGAGAGTTCGATCGGTGTGTGCGAAGACCGAAGGGAAGCTGGCAGTTGCGGGCCCTATCGAGGCTCAGACGCTCAGTGTTGACCGCTGAACCAAGGCTCAACACGTCAGCTTTTTGCGTTCAGCTCGAACGCATCTGGTCGGATCTGGATGCCGGCTATTCCACGAAATTCCAGCCTGAAACTCATTGAGTGCCTGCATCTGCAATGATGTCGATGCTCCATTATTTACGGTACGAATGAAATGAAGGCTGTTATCTTGGCAGGTGGTCTCGGAACAAGAATTTCCGAAGAAACACATTTGAAGCCCAAGCCCATGATCGAGATCGGCGGGAAACCGATCCTGTGGCATATCATGAAGATGTACTCTCATCACGGCGTCGACGATTTCATCATCTGTTGTGGATACAGAGGCTACGTCATCAAGGAATACTTTGCCAACTACTTCCTTCACATGTCCGACGTGACATTCGACATGCGCACGAACGAGATGGTCGTCCATCAGAAAAAGGCCGAACCCTGGAAGGTGACTCTCATCGACACGGGGGATGAGACCTTGACGGGTGGTCGCCTGAAGCGCGTGATGGACTACGTTGTGAACGAGCAAGAGTTCTGCTTCACCTACGGCGATGGCTTGAGCGATGTCGACATCACCGCCTCGATCCGGTTTCACCGTCAACACGGCAGGTGGGCTACAGTCACAGCGGTCAGCCCGCCCGGACGCTATGGCGCACTCGAGCGCGCGGGTGACGAAGTCTCTGCCTTCACCGAGAAACCTCGGGGTGATGGAGGACGTATCAACGGTGGCTTCTTCGTTCTGAGTCCAGCCGTCATGGACCTCATCGAGGGCGATCGCACCTCATGGGAGAGCGGCCCTCTGGAAGAGCTCGCACGGCAAGGCCAGCTGATGGCCTATGACCACGACGGTTTCTGGCAGCCCATGGACACGCTGCGCGACAAGAATCATCTCGAAGAGCTCTGGGCCCGTGGCAACGCCCCATGGAAGACTTGGTGATGCGTACCTGCTTTGCGAGCACCTACGCCGGCCGGCGTGTGCTTGTGACCGGACACACAGGCTTCAAGGGCAGTTGGCTTGTGAAGTGGCTCGAATCCATGGAAGCTGATGTGACAGGCATCGCTCTGGATCCAGCCACGACGCCCAGCCATTGGGCCCTGCTGCATTCGCATGCCGCAGATCATCGCCTCGACATCCGGGATGCAGATGCTGTCAAGCGCGTCATGTCGAGGGCGCGGCCAGAAATCGTCTTCCACTTGGCGGCGCAACCGCTGGTACGCCGGGGCTACCGGGAGCCTGCCCCAACGTGGGCCACGAACGTGTTGGGCACAGCGCACGTGCTGGATGCCGTGCGCGAAACGCCCGGTGTCCGTGCGGTGGTCGTCGTCACAACTGACAAGTGCTACGACAACAAGGAATGGCCCTGGGGCTACCGTGAAACCGACCCATTGGGTGGGCATGACCCCTACAGCGCATCGAAGGCTGGCAGCGAACTGGTGGTCAACAGCTACCGCAGCTCCTACTTCAACAACACAGGAGCACCACTGTTGGCCACCAGCCGAGCAGGTAACGTCGTGGGAGGCGGTGACTGGTCGGAAGACAGACTGATCCCAGATTTGGTGCGGTCCTTGACCGCTGGCAAGCCCTTGACCATCCGCTCCCCGAGGGCGACGCGCCCATGGCAGCATGTATTGGATTGCCTGAGCGGTTACCTGCAGTTGGGTCAGGAGTTGCTTGCGGGCAGGCGTGAGTGTGCAGAGGCCTGGAACTTCGGTCCGGAGGCAGAAGGTACCCGGACGGTCGAAGAGGTTCTGCGTATCCTGCAAGGCCATTGGCCGATGCTCCAATGGCAGGTGACGAACCAAGCACAGCCCCATGAAGCGGCTTTGCTACATCTGGATTGCGCCAAGGCCCGCGTCAAGCTAGGCTGGCGACCTGTCTGGGAGCTGGACACCACGCTTGCGCGCACCGCGTCTTGGTACCGCCGATGGCTGCAGGATGCATCGCTTTCGACCGAAGATGATCTCTGCGCCTACGTGTCGTCAGCTCGACGTCTGGGGCTTCGCTGGGCAGATGCATGAACGTCGTCGACACGCCACTGGAAGGGTTGAAGGTCGCCACAACCCAGGCCTTCACGGATTCACGAGGCGCCTTCAGCCGGCTCTTCTGTGAGCAGGCCTTGGCGTCAGTCCTCCAAGGTAGACGTATCGTTCAGGTCAATCACTCCCTGACGCATCAGGTCGGCGCCGTACGTGGACTGCACTTCCAACGAGCCCCACACGCAGAGATGAAGCTTGTACGCTGTCTGAGTGGACGGATTTGGGACGTCGCAGTGGATTTGCGGATGGATTCACCGACCTTTCTTCGATGGCACGCCGAGGAATTGACGCCCAATGGTGGTGCCATGCTGGTGATCCCTGAAGGATTTGCGCACGGGTTCCAAGCGTTGGCGCCTGAGAGCGAATTGCTCTACCTCCACACTGCCTTTTACGAGCCCACCGCCGAAGGAGGTCTGCGCCACGACGACCCACGACTGGGTATCAGATGGCCACTGGAAGCGAGGGACCTTTCCGCGCGTGACCTCAAACACCCGCTCCTGGACGAGAGTGTCGTAGGACTCCCCAAATGAGATGTCGACATTGCGGCAATGTGCTGCGGCACACCTTCTTGGACCTAGGCTTTGCCCCACCCTCCAACGCATACCTGCAAACAGAGGACTTGACGCGTCCGGAGATGACCTTTCCTCTACGGGTGAAGGTGTGCCATGACTGCTGGTTGGTTCAGACCGAAGACTATGCTCAGGCAGAAGAACTCTTCAAAGCGGACTACGCCTACTACTCGAGCACGTCGAGTAGCTGGTTGATACACGCCGAACAATATTGCCGTCATATCACCAAACTGCTCGGGCTGGATGCAGGCAGCAGGGTCGTCGAAGTGGCCTCCAATGATGGCTACCTGTTGCGCAACTTCGTCAACGCCGGCATCCCGTGCCTAGGCATCGAGCCAACGGCGGGCACCGCTCAAGCGGCTCGGTCGCTGGGTATCCCCGTGCTGTCTGAATTTTTTGGCGCTGCGCTGGCACGGAGGCTGGCTGCACAGGGCCATACAGCGGACCTCCTCATCGGTAACAACGTCTATGCCCATGTGCCTGATATAAATGACTTCACGAAGGGCATTGCCGCACTTCTGAACCCAGAAGGGGTGGTGACATTGGAATTTCCGCACCTCATGCGGTTAATCGATCAGGCTCAGTTCGATACGGTGTATCACGAGCATTTTTCTTATCTATCTCTCACGACCGTGGTACAGATCTTCGCTGCAGCAGGTCTACGAGTGTGGGATGTCGAGGAACTGCCCACCCATGGTGGTAGCCTGAGAGTTTACGGTTGCCTGACGCGGGCCCAACGCCAGGAAAGCCAGAGAGTATCTGCCATGATCAGGCGCGAAGCCGACGAAGGATTGACGCAGATCCAAAAATATACCAGCTTCCAAGCTCGAGCAGATCGAATCAAGGATGACCTTCTGCTCTTCCTTGTCGAGCAGAAGCGCGCCGGAAAGCGTGTCGCTGCCTACGGTGCCGCAGCGAAAGGGAATACGCTTTTAAACTATGCTGGAATCAAGCCAGATCTGCTACCCCGAGTCTGCGACGCAGCTACCGCCAAGCAAGGCAAATACCTGCCTGGCAGTCATATCCCGATCTTTCCGCCGGAAAACTTGCGTCAGGACAGGCCGGACTTTGTACTCGTGCTCCCGTGGAACCTTGCGAGCGAGATTCGCGCTGATCTGGCAGACCTTGCCAACCGATCGGTTAAGTTCGTCGAAGCCATACCACAGTTGATTGTCCAGTGAAGCATCGAATCCCGTACACCAAGCCCTCGATCACCGAGTTGGAACTCCGCTACGCCACAGATGCGACCATCAATGGATGGGGCGAACGCTGTTACGAGTACATAGGACGATTCGAAAATGCCTTCGCTGAGTATCTCGGCGTCAATCATGCAATCGCCACGTCCAGTTGCACAGGAGCCTTACACATGGGTTTGGCGGCCCTGGGTATAGGGCCAGGCGACGAAGTGATCTTGGCAGACACCAACTGGATTGCTACTGTTGCACCAGTCCTGCATTTGGGCGCAAAGCCGGTGTTCGTTGACATCCTAGCTGACACTTGGTGCATCGATCCGGAATTGGCAGAAGCAGCCATCACCGAACGAACAAAGGCGATCATTGCAGTACATCTTTATGGCAATCTATGTAATATGGATCGTCTGCTGGCCATAGGCCGCAAGCACGGAATCGATGTGATAGAAGACGCTGCCGAGGCTATTGGCTCCGTATGGCATGGCAAGCGCGCGGGCTCGATGGGACGTTTTGGTACATTTTCCTTTCATGGAACCAAGACGATTACCACGGGTGAAGGCGGAATGTTCGTCACTGATGACGAAAACTTGTACGAAAAGGTACTGACATTAAGTAACCATGGCCGAGCCCGGGACCAAAAAAAGCAATTCTGGCCCGATCTCATCGGATTCAAGTACAAAATCTCCAACTTGCAGGCGGCGATCGGTTGTGCTCAACTTGAACGAGTGGAAGAACTCGTTGCTCGTAAACGTATGATCATGAGCGGATATCGCCAGGCTTTGTCATCCCACACCACTTTAGCACTAAACCCGGAGCCGCCCGGCACGGAGAACGGCTTCTGGATGCCCACGGTTGTTTTCAATCGGTCAACTGGAATTGACCGAGATCAGATCCAGGCTGCTTTTTCCGCTGAGAGTATCGATGCCCGGGTTTTCTTCTGGCCTCTTTCTGGACTGCCCGCCTTCAGTTCCATGTCCAGGAATGCGAATGCTTCAGAAATATCTGACCGCGCGATCAATCTACCCAGCTATCACGACATGACAACTTCCGACTTGCAGCGTGTATGCGATGTCGTCACGAGGCTGCTGGAAGCGAAAAGCGCGTCGTGATGAGCAAATCATTCCTGACACCATCGCAGATCGATCAGTTCCGGCGCGATGGCGTGCTGGTTATAAAGAACTTCTACAGGATTGATGACGTACGGGCGGTACAGCGAGGCATCTATGACATCATTGGAAGGACGATCCGTCGTCATGGACTTAATGACGAGCGTGCCGAATTTTGCGGAGCTAATTTTGATGCAGGTTTCCGCGATCTGATTGCGCTCCACCGTCCTTGGGGCGGCGAAATCTACGACGCAGTCAAGCAAATTCCTGCATTTCTGAGGCTTGTGAGCCATGTTGATCACGAAAGATTGTTCTGCGAACTCCGCCCTGGCGCCACCCCTGGGGTAGCCGCTGGCGGATATGGAATCCGGATCGACAATCCGTACGAGGACAGATACCGCGCACTATGGCACCAAGAATATCCCGCTCAATTGAGAAGCTTGGATGGACTTGTGTTCTGGAGCCCGCTGGTTCCGATTACTCCGCAGATAGGTCCGGTATCGGTCTGCATCGGCTCTCAAAGCGAAGGGCCTTTACCGGTCTTCAGCCATGATCCGGAAGGCTCGGGTCGAGTCGGTGCTTACTCGCTTCGCATTGTCAATGAATCACGCTATCTCGCTCGATATCCAAAGATCGAACCGCTAACCGAGCCGACAGACTTGATCGTACTGGACTTTCTCGTCCTCCATGCGTCGGGCCACAACACCTCTGATCGATCGCGCTGGAGCATGCAGTTCAGATATTTCAATTTTGCAGACCCAACTGGGTCCGCTCATGGATGGCGTGGTTCATATGCGTCTGGAGTTGACTTCCGGGACATCCACCCCGAACTTTTCGTTGAAGAGGGAGAGCCGTGATGTACGCATGTCCAGTCTGTGACTCGACATCAGTCGATCTTATTTTCAAGTCGTCTTCGGAACGATCGCTCACGTCCCTTTGCGAATTCCGGTCAGGAAAGGTTTACGTATGGCAATGCCGTGGGTGCGGGCATCTGTTCGGGAACGAATTGAAAGACACGAAAGGATACTATGAAAGTGACTACAGAATCCTGCTCAATCACGAAGACGAGGATCAGATCTACGAGGTCACAAACGGTCGTGTTGTTTATCGTACCGAACATCAGTTGCAAGTTCTGGAAAAAAATGTTCCACTGAAACCAGGGATGCGAATCCTTGACTATGGCTGCGCAAAGGCAGCCATGCCAAAGCGCATGCTGAGTGTGGAACCCAGGCTCGAAATACACTTGTTCGATGTTAGCAGCATGTACCGAAAATATTGGACAGAATTTTTACCGGAGGGCCGCTACGCCGTAGACGTGGTTCCTGAATCATGGATTTCCAGATTTGACGTCGTGACGTCGTTTTTCGCTCTGGAACACATCCCGCGTCCATTCGATACAGTTTGTCATATAAGAGATTTGATAAATGCGAACGGATACTTTTACGGGATAGTTCCCGACACAATCGGAAACTATGCCGACTTTGTAGTCATCGATCATGTCAACCACTTCACCGAAAGCTCTTTGTTCACACTGCTTCGAAGAGCGGGCTTCGGCGAGATCCGCATTGATCGAGATTTACATCGCGGAGCCCTTGTTTTCATGGCGAAACGCGGCGAATCGACTACAGCCCCTCCCCTGTTAGATCTAGAGCCTCCAAAGAATGTGAGCGCTTTTTGGGTATCGATCGGAGAATACATCCAAGCAGCGGAAGCAAGTCATCCCGAAAAGAGATCTTCCATATATGGATCCGGGTTTTACGGGGCATACATTGCCTCGCTCCTCAAGCGCCCCGAGGATTTGCATTGCTTTCTTGACGCCAGCCCTTTTCGACAAGGCAGGAGTCTTATGGATAAGCCGATTTTGGCACCAGCCGAATTACCAGAGTCCGTTGAGTTGATCTACATTGGTCTAAACCCTTCAATTGCCCGACGCACCGTCGCCGAGATGGACTGGATGGCAAATAGATCGACTAGTATTGTTTATCTCGATGGAGACATCTCTTGATCGAAGGTCGATACCTGCGGCTGCGTCCCTGGATCGATTCTGATATTCCGGCGCTAACTGCACTGCGCAATGACATCGCGATTCAGGCACAGCTTTTATCCCGCACTCGTGGAAGCAATCCGATCCAGATTCGTGACTGGCTCAGCGATCGTTCCTCACACAACGATCGACTTTTCTATGTGATTGCTGAATCGGCTACAGATCGATGCGGAGGCTTTCTGCAGATCGACAAACTTAACTTGTTGGATAGGCGGGCGGAACTGGGTATCTGTGTTTTGCCAGATTTCCGAGGTCGCGGCTTCGCCAAGGAAGCGATCTCACTCGTCAAAGGGCATCTTGTTGCGTACTGGAACCTGCGCAAGTTGAACTTGAGCGTACGGGCGGACAATGCCGTAGCGAGACGGGCTTACCACAAGATCGGATTCCAAGAGTGCGGTCAACTGCGCTCCCACGTTTTCCTCGAAGGCGATTGGCACGATGTTGTCCTTATGGAATGGCTGTTGGACGAGACGAGCGAACAGTGAACGTTGTTATTTCCCAGTCAATGTACTTTCCGTGGGTGGGTTTCTTGGAGCAGATAGCCCTAGCGGATATCTTTGTACGTTATGACGATGTCCAGTTCTCCAAAGGAAGTTTCACGAATCGAGTACAGATAAAGACTTCTGCCGGAATTCGATGGATGTCTGTACCCTTGAAAGATCTGCATCTAGGCCAGCGTATCTGCGAGGTTCAATTGCCTCCCGATAACCTTTGGCGCGAGCAGCACATAGGGAAACTTGCTCATGCTTATGGAAATGCGCCGTACCGGGACGAGATGCTTGCGCTCGCGAAAAGTGTTTTGTATTCTTCAGAAGATCAAAATCTCGGCGACCTTGCGTTTAAATCTACTTACGCACTTGCCCGATACTTTGGTCTGTCAGATCGAATTCAATGGAGGAATGTTTCCGCCATGTCTATCGGGGGAAGCGGCAGCGCCCGTGTACTCGAGGTAGTTAAGTCGGTCGGTGGCACTCGCTACATCACAGGTCACGGAGCACGCCACTATCTTGACCATGAAGCGTTTGAAGCCGCCGGTGTCGAAGTTCGCTACATGCAATACAGCCGCAAAGCTTATCCGCAGTTGCATGGAGAATTTACGCCATTTGTCTCTGCGCTCGATCTGGTAGCGAATCTCGGAAGGCGCGGCGAATTTTGTATCAAACCGCACACGATTCACTGGAGGGATTTTTCAAATGAAACCTGAAGAGAAGTTTGCGCTGGAGGTACGGCGTAACATACAGGGACTTGCGGCAGACACAGATCTTCAAGCCCTCTCGCGTATTTGGGTGCGGGAAATCGCAGCGCACAAGTGGGCTTACAATTTTTCCTGGTTGGGTCGTCCGGCGATCCAGTTCCCGAACGATGCATGGGCGATGCAGGAACTGATCTGGGAAGTCAAACCCGATCTCATCATCGAAACCGGGATCGCGCACGGCGGATCTCTGGTGTTCAGTGCATCCATGCTAGCACTGCTCGAGATGTGTGAGGCGTCCGAATCCGGGCAGCTGCTTGATCCCAAAAAGCCGAAGCGCACTGTACTCGGAATTGACATTGACATTCGATCACATAACCGCGCGGCAATTGAGGCACACCCTCTGGCGCATCGAATTCAAATGATTGAGGGGTCAAGCATTGATACTGGAATTGTGTCGGAGGTGCTTGCGATCGCCTCTAATTATGAACGCATATTGGTTTGTCTTGACAGTAACCACACTCATGATCACGTACTCAAGGAGTTGGAATTCTATGCCCCCCTTGTGTCACCAGAGAGTTACTGCATTGTGTTTGACACCTTGATCGAGGATATGCCGAAGGATTTGTTCTCCGATCGACCGTGGGGCCCTGTAAATAGACCCAAAACCGCAGTCTCTGCATTTTTGAACAGTCAT
>CAZFVH010000112.1:0-16372 GCA_964522465.1 uncultured Rubrivivax sp.
TCGGGATCGGCGGCGTGCTGGAGCCGCTGCAGGCGAATCCGACCATCATCGAGGACAACTGCTTCATCGGCGCGCGCTCCGAGGTCGTCGAGGGCGTGATCGTCGAGGAGAACTCCGTCATCAGCATGGGCGTCTACATCGGCCAGAGCACCAGGATCTACGACCGCGCCACGGGCGAGGTGATCTACGGCCGCGTGCCCGCGGGCTCGGTGGTGGTCAGCGGCAACCTGCCCTCGGCCGACGGCAAGTACAGCCTGTACTGCGCCGTCATCGTCAAGAAGGTCGACGCGCAGACGCGCGCCAAGACCAGCATCAACGAGCTGCTGCGGGACTGAAGCCCATGTCCGAGGCCCTGCGCCTGACCGAGGCGCTGATCGCGCGCCGCTCCGTCACGCCCGAGGACGCGGGCTGCCAGGCCCTGCTGGCCGAGCGCCTGGTGCGCATCGGCTTCGAATGCGAGTGGCTGCACGCCGGGCCGGCGGACTTTCGCGTCAGCAATCTGTGGGCGCGGCGTGCAGGCGGCCTCGACGGCCTGACGCTGGCCTTCGCTGGCCACACCGACGTGGTGCCCACCGGCCCGCTCGAACGATGGGGATCGGACCCCTTCGTCCCCACCTACCGCAACGGCCACCTGCACGGACGCGGTGCAGCGGACATGAAGACCTCACTGGCCTGCATGGTGGTGGCGGTGGAGGAGTTCGTCGCGGCGCACCCCGAGCATCGCGGCCGCATCGACTTCCTGCTGACCAGCGACGAGGAAGGCCCCTCGGTCGACGGCACGGTGCGGCTGGTGGAACTGCTGCAGCAGCGTGGCGAGCGCCTGGATGCCTGCATCGTCGGAGAACCCACCTCGGTCAACACCCTCGGGGACACACTGAAGAACGGTCGCCGCGGCTCGCTGTCAGGGCGCCTGACAGTGCGCGGCGTGCAGGGCCACGTGGCGTATCCGCAGCTCGCACGCAACCCCGTTCACACGTTCGCACCGGCGCTGGCCGAGCTGGCCGCCACCGCCTGGGACGAGGGCAACGCCTTCTTCCCGCCGACCACGTGGCAGGTCAGCAACATCCACGGCGGCACCGGCGCGACCAACGTCATCCCCGGCGAGCTGGTGGTGGACTTCAACTTCCGCTATTCCAGCCAGAGCACGGCCGAGGGCCTGAAGGCACGTGTGCGCGAGGTGCTGCAGCGCCACGGCGTCGAGCACGACATCGCCTGGACGCTCAACGGTGAGCACTTCCTGACCCCGCCGGGCGCGCTCAGCAACGCCCTGGTGGCCGCGATTGCCGACGAGACTGGCGTCCAAGCCGAGCTCTCCACCACAGGCGGCACATCGGATGGCCGCTTCATCTTCCGCATCTGCCCCCAGGTCGTCGAGTTCGGCCCGGTCAACGCCACCATCCACAAGGTCGACGAGCGCGTGGCCGTGGCCGACGTGGAGCGGCTGAAGAACATCTACCGGCGCACGTTGGAGCGCTTGCTCGCGTGAACGCCGGCTCGATGACGCTGGCCGAACTCGTCGACCGCTGCAGCGCGCGCCTGACCGCCGCCGGCGTCAGCTTCGGCCACGGCACGGCCTGTGCACGCGACGAGGCCGCCTGGCTGGTGCTCTGGCGCCTCGGGCTGCCGCTGGACGATCTGGACGGTGTGGCCGCGCGCGCGCTGGGCGCCGACGAGGTGGCGCAGGTGCACGCGCTGTTGGAAGAGCGCATCGCCACGCGCAAGCCGGCGGCCTACCTGACCGGGGAAGCCTGGTTGCAGGGCGTGCCCTTCACCGTGGACGAGCGTGTGATCGTGCCGCGCTCGCTGATCGCCGAGGTGCTGGCCGAAGGGCTGATCGATGCCTGGCTGGGCCGCGAGCCCGCGCACGTGCTCGACCTGTGCACCGGCAACGGCAGCCTGGCCGTGCTGGCGGCGATGGCCTGGCCGCAGGCCTGTGTCGATGCCGCGGACCTGTCGGCTGGCGCGCTGGCGGTGGCAGCGTCGAACCTGCGGCGCCACGGGCTCGAGGAACGGATCGCGTTGTTCCAGGGGGACGGTCTGGCAGCGGTGGCCACCGCGGCGTCGCCCTGGCGCGCAGGGTCCGCGCCATCGGTGGCGCCCCCCGCGCCGGTCGCCTCGGGGAGGGCGTCGGAGACATCGTCAGCACTCGCCCCACACGACAGGCAGGGCACGCACGGGGAGCACGGCCGGCAATGGCCGCTGCGCCCTTACGACCTCATCATCTGCAACCCACCCTACGTCAACGCCCGCTCGATGGGGGCACTGCCCCCGGAATACCGGGCCGAGCCGGCGCTGGCCCTGGCCGGCGGTGACGACGGCATGGATTTCATCCGCCCGCTGCTGGCCGATGCCGCCGCCGCGCTCACGTCCGGCGGCGCGCTGGTGCTCGAGATCGGACACGAGCGCGCGCACTTCGAGCGTGCCTTCCCCCGGCTGGAGCCCGTGTGGCTACCCTGCAGCGCAGGCGACGACCAAGTGCTGCTGCTGACGCGGGAGGCCTTGTGACCTTCTTACCGCGCGCCTGGCCTGTTCCCCAACGTGCCCCCGGAGCCTGCCCTACATGATCACCGTGCGCGACGTCACGCTGCGCCGCGGCGCCAAGGTGGTGCTGCAGGGCGCCAGTTTCACGCTCAACCCGGGCGAGAAAGCCGGTCTGGTCGGCCGCAATGGCGCCGGCAAGTCCAGCCTGTTCGCGCTGCTGACGGGTCGGCTGCATGCCGATGCCGGCGATGTGGACATGCCGCCGCGCTGGCAGGTGGGCGAGGTCGCGCAGCACATGCCCGAAACCGGCGACGCGGCCACCGAGTTCGTGCTCCAGGGCGACTTGCCGCTGCAGCGCGCCCAGGCGGCGCTGACCGCAGCCGAAGCCGCCGACGACGGCCATGCCATGGCCGAGGCGCACGCTGCGCTGCAGGAGGCCGGCGCCTTCGACGCACGCGCCCGCGCGCAGGCGCTGCTGCTGGGGCTGGGCTTTCGCGTCGACCAGCTCGAGGCCCCGGTCAACAGCTTCTCCGGCGGCTGGCGCATGCGCCTGCAGCTGGCGCGCGCGCTGATGTGCCCGGCCGACCTGCTGCTGCTGGACGAGCCGACCAACCACCTCGACCTGGACGCGCTGGTCTGGCTGGAAGCCTGGCTGCAACGCTTCCCGGGCACCATGGTCGTCATCAGCCATGACCGCGAGTTCCTCGACGCCGTGACCCGCGTCACCCTGCACCTGGATGAGGCGCGCGTCACCCGCTACGGCGGCAACTACACCGCCTTCGAGGGCATGCGCGCCGAGCGCCTGACCCAGGCCCAGGCGGCCTTCGACAAGCAGCAGGAGCGCATCGCCCATCTGCAGCGCTTCATCGACCGCTTCAAGGCCAAGGCCACCAAGGCCAGGCAGGCGCAGAGCCGGGTGAAGGCGCTGGCACGGATGGAGAAACTCGCGCCGGTGCTGACGGCCAGCGACTTCGCCTTCGAGTTCCGGGAGCCGGTGAGCCTGCCCAACCCCATGCTGGCGCTGCGCGACGTGGCTTGCGGCTACGGTGGCGGCGCAGGGTCGGACGCCGGGCCCGCCAGCGCCGGCGATACGCACGACACGCGTGACGCGAGCCTCCCACGGCCCGGACCGGTGGTCATCGTCCGCCACGTCACGCGCACCGTGATGGCCGGCCAGCGCATCGGCATCCTCGGCGCCAACGGCCAGGGCAAATCGACGCTGGTCAAGACGATCGCCGGCGTGCTGCCCGCCCTCGGCGGCACCGCCACCGAGGGCAAGGGCCTGGCAGTGGGCTACTTCGCCCAGCAGGAGATGGACCTGCTGCACGCCGACGACACGCCGCTGCAACTGATGACGCGCCTGGCACGCGAGCAGCCGCCAGCCGGCACCGACACGCGCGAGCAGGCGCTGCGCAACGTCCTCGGCCAGTTCCGCTTCGAGGGCGACATGGTCCACCAGCCGGTGGACACGCTGTCGGGCGGCGAGCGCGCGCGCCTGGTGCTCGCCACCATCGTCTGGCGGCGCCCCAACCTGCTGCTGCTGGACGAGCCGACCAACCATCTCGACCTGGCCACGCGCGAGGCACTGTCCATCGCGCTCAACGAGTTCGAGGGCACGGTGCTGCTGGTCAGCCACGACCGCGCGCTGCTGCGCGAGGTCTGCGACGAGTTCTGGCTCGTCACGCGCGGCGGGGTCCTGCCCTTCGACGGCGACCTGGATGACTACCAGCGCTGGCTGCTCGAGGTGAGCCGGGCCACGGCGCGCGGCGCGGCGCCACCCGACGCGACGGCGTTCCTTCGCGGACTCGAGTCGGGCTCGCCGACGTCATCCAGCAATTCGGGCCGTGCGGGCACCACCGAGCGCTCGCCGGTCTCGACCAGCGGTACCTCGACCTCGGCGGGAACGGGTTCTCTGCCCGCCGGCCGGGCAGGATCCCGTGGTTCGACGGCGCCTGCGGGCAGCGACACACCTGTGCGTCCTCCGTCAGTTCATGGGGCTGCCGCAGACGACCGCAAGGCACGCGCGGCCGCGCGCCAGAAGCTGGCCGACGCCACGCGGCCACTGCGCGGCGAGATCGGCCAAATCGACCAGCGCCTGGAGCGCCTGGGCACCGAACGGACGCAAGTGGAAGCCATGCTCGCGACGGCTGGGCTCGCGCCTGGCGCCATCGCCGAACAGGGCCGGCGACTGAACCACATCGGTGCGGAGATGGCGATGCTGGAAGAACGCTGGCTCGAACTGAACGAGCAGCTGGAGCAGATGCAGGCGAGCGCGCGTGGCTGAGCGCCTGAGCGTGTTCCCCGATGCCCGCACGAAGCGGGCGAGGTTCTCTGTGCGCAAGGGTCTGCGCGACTGCGCCACGGCGATCGGCCACACCCCGGCCGCGGCACGGCCCTCTGCCGGAGCCCTTTGGGTGAGCCGTCCTGGCGCGGCGCTCCGGTGGACTCGGCCGAGGCCGGGATCAGGCGCCAGCGCCGGATGCGCCCAGCAGCCGCAGCATCAGTTCAACTCGGGCCTGTGCGGGGGTCAGGCTGCCGGCACTGGGAAGACGCACTGACGTCGTGGACGGCGCCGCGTCCAGAAGGTCACCCGCAGCCCGTATCGGCATCGGCATCGGGCCCGGCTCGACGATGCCGCCACCGGCACAGCGGGTGGCGCGCAGCACCGGGCTCCCGCCAACCTGGGCGTCACGCAGCGCCGCCTCGAGCGACTCGTGCACTGACCCGTTGCCGGTGCACGCCACGACGAAACCCTGCACGCCGCTGGCGCGCAGGGCCTGGACGGCGCGTGGTCCAGCCCCGGCGTGACTGGCCACGATCTCGACCCAAGGCCAGCCATCCTCCTGCACCGGCAAATCGAACGCCGCAGGCACGGCGGGCCAGTCGGGCGGGGCCATCGAATGCCCGCATCCAGGCCAGGACCTGAGCTGGACCACCCGACCCTCGCGCAACAGCGCCACTGGACCGGCATCCCCCGCGTCGAAGGCCTCCAGGCGCCAGGAATGCACCTTGCGCACCTCCGCGCCCGACCAGACTTGGCCGGCCAGCGCCACCATCACTCCGCAGGCGCCGGGCTCGGATGCCAGGATCACTGCATCGAGCAGGTTCTGGGGCCCGTCGGCCTGCAAGGAAGTCGCCGGACGCATCGCCGCGGTCAGGACCACGGGTTTGCGCGTCGCTTCGCCACGAGCTCGATCACCATCGGGCCCCAGACCACGACCAACCCCCAGCACGCGGTGCAGCATCCAGGCGGTCTCCTCCAGCGTGTCGGTGCCGTGCGTGATGACCACCCCATCCACCTCGGGTCGCGCCAGATGTGCGTCGCATCGCCGGGCCAGGTCCGACCAGGTCGCGTGCCGCATGTCACTGCTGTCCAGTTGCGCCACCTGCTCCGCTTCAACCTGCAGGCGTGCCCGTGCAGGGACGGCGGCCAGCAGATCGGCCACCCCGCGCTGCGCCGAGGCGTAGCCGACGTTGTCCGTCGCGGTCGCAGCGACGCCGGCGATCGTCCCGCCCGTGCCGAGCACGACCACGCGACGGACCGCAACCGTCGCGCGCGCGTGACCGCACTCACCCCAGCCATCCGCATCAGCGCTTGCCATCGCCTGCATCATGGATAAAAATCCAGTCCTGTTGTCATGAACAGCCCCGCCCGCCATGGATGACTCGCCCAAGCTCACCGCCCGCCAGCAGCAGGTGCTCGACCTGGTGGTCAGCGCGATCGAGCGCACGGGCTCGCCACCCACACGGGCCGAGATCGCGAACGAACTCGGCTTCCGATCCCCCAACGCCGCCGAGGAGCACCTGCGGGCCTTGCAACGCAAGGGCGTACTCGACATCGTGGGCAGCACCTCGCGCGGGATCCGGTTGAAGTCTGACACATTGCGCGCGCTGAACGCCGCGCGCGGCGACCCCTACGGCAAGCAGTATGTGCTGCCCCTGCCGCACCTGGCGCAACTGAACCTGCCGCTGGTCGGTCGGGTGGCCGCCGGCAATCCCATCCTCGCCCAGGAGCACGTCGACCAGACCTATGTCGTCGAGGCCTCGATGTTCCCGCGTCGACCGGACTACCTGCTGCGGGTGCGCGGCATGAGCATGCGCGACGCCGGCATCCTCGACGGCGATCTGTTGGCCGTGCAGAAGTCGCAGGAGGCGCGCAGCGGCCAGATCGTCGTCGCGCGGCTCGGCGACGAGGTCACGGTCAAGCGTCTTCGCAAGGTGCGCGGTCACATCGAGCTCCAACCGGAGAACCCGGACTTCGAAACCCTCGTCGTGTCGTCGAACGACCGCAGCTTTGCCATTGAAGGCATCGCAGTGGGGTTGATCCGCAACACGATGCTGATGTAGGGCGGCGCAGGGCCCCGCGCTGGGGCCGTCCGGTGTCGACCGGCACCGACGCTGGCGTCGCTGCGACGCGGCAAGGCCCTCGCCAAGGCAAAATCAGCGCCGCATGAACGTCATCATCCTCGACGACTATCAGGACGCGGTGCGCAAGTTGCCTTGTGCCAGCCTGATGGAGTCCCTGAACGCCAAGGTCTTCACCAACTCCGTCAAGGGTGTGGGTCAGTTGGCAGTCCGGTTGCGTGACGCCGACGTGCTCGTGCCGATCCGCGAGCGCACGCACTTCCCGAGAGCCTTGCTGGAAAAACTGCCCAAGTTGCGGCTGATCGCACAGACGGGCCGGGTGGGAAGCCACATCGACGTCGAGGCCTGCACACGCCTGGGCATTGCCGTGGCCGAGGGCGTGGGCTCTCCCGTCGCCCCGGCCGAGCTGACGTGGGCACTGATCATGGCGGCGATGCGCCGGCTGCCCCAGTACATCGGCAACCTCAAGCACGGCGCCTGGCAGCAGAGCGGACTGAAGGCCGCTGGGATGCCCGCGAACTTCGGGCTCGGGATGGTGCTGCGCGGCCGCACCCTGGGCATCTGGGGCTACGGCAAGATCGGCCGGCTGGTGGCGGGCTATGGCCGCGCCTTCGGCATGCGGGTGGTGGTTTGGGGACGGGAGACCTCGCGGGCACAGGCCGCGGCGGACGGGCTTGAGACCGTGGCCGACCAGGCGTCCCTTTTCGAGATCAGCGACGTCCTGTCGGTGCACCTGCGCCTGAACGACCAGACCCGCGGCCTGATCGGCGCCGAGGACCTGGCTCGGATGAAGCCCACCGCCCTGTTCGTCAACACCTCACGCGCGGAACTTCTGCGCGAAGGAGCGCTGGTGTCGGCGCTGAACCGGGGCCGTCCGGGAATGGCGGCCGTCGACGTGTTCGAGACCGAGCCCATCCTGCAAGGTCACCCGCTGCTGCGGTTGGAGAACGCGGTGTGCTCACCTCATCTCGGCTATGTGGAGTTGGACAGCTACGAGATGTACTTCCGCGCGGCCTTCGAGAACGTCGTGAACTACGTGCGCGGCGAGCCGACGAACATCGTCAATCCGCAGGCCCTTCGCTTGGTCCGCTGACCGCGGTCTGGCCACCTGCACCGCCAACTCCACGCTGGCGCAGCGCTTCGTACAGGCACACGGCTGAAGCCACCGAGACGTTCAGGCTCTCCACCGCCCCGCGCATCGGGATCCGCACCAGCCGGTCGCAGGTCTTGCGGGTGAGCTGGCGCATGCCGCTGCCCTCGGCCCCGAGCACCAACGCCACGGGACCCCGCAGGTCGACCTCGTACAGCGTGTGCGGGGCGTCGTCGCTGGTGCCGATGACCTGGAGGCCGCGCTCCTTGAGTTCGTCCAGGCTGCGCGCCAGGTTGGTCACCATCAGGTAGGGCACCGTCTCGGCCGCGCCGCTGGCGACCTTGGCGACGGTGGCGTTGACCCCCACGGCGTGGTCCTTGGGCGCGATCACCAAGTGCGCCCCGGCGCCGTCGGCCGCGCGCAGGCAGGCGCCGAGGTTGTGCGGATCGGTCACGCCGTCGAGCACCAGCACCAGCGGCGGGCCGTCGTCGCGCGCCTCGACGTCGTCGAGGATGTCGTCCATCGAGTGCTGCGCCTTCAGCGGCAGGACGAAGGCGACCACGCCCTGGTGGCGGCCGTTGCCGGCCAGGCGGGTCAGGCGCGCGTCGTCGCTGTCCATGAGCCGTGCGCCGGCGGCCTGCGCGCGCTCGACGAACTGGCGCATGCGTACATCGCGCCGCTGGGCGTCGACGTGCACCTCGACAACGGATCGGGGGGCCGTCTTCAGGCGGACGGCCACGGCGTGGAAGCCGAAGAGCAGTTTGCGTGTCATCAGGCGCGCATTGTCGACGCCGCCATCAGCAGGCCGATCAGCACCGGCTGGTGCAGCATGTAGAAAGTCAGGCTCCAGCGGCCCAGGGCGGCAAGCGGGCGTCCCGCACCAGGCACTGCACCGCCCAGCCAGCCCGGACGGGCCCGCAGGAGCCAACGCCCCGCCGTCAGCCCCCACAGCATGACGCCCCACCAGGGCAGCAGCGGCACGTAGTCCTCGGTGACCGGTTTGCGTGTGACCAGGCCGACCCAGTTGGTCAGGCGGCTGTCGAAGATGGGGTGTGCGATGAAGACCGGCAGCAGCACCAGCAGCCCACCCAGCACGAGCAACGCGGGCCCCGTCAGACGAGGGCCGATCAGCCGCGTGAGCACCAGCATCAGCGCGATGCCGTGCAGCACGCCGAAGCTGATCCAACTGCCCGGGAACATCCACGCCGAGCCGGCGCTGACGAGGACGGCGCAGCCGGCGATCTGCAGCCAGCGACGCCAGAAACGGGGCCAGGACTGACCGGCATCCAGCGCCACGGCCTGCGACAGCCCGGCGCAGAACAGGAACAGGCTGACGATGGCCGTGCGCTGCAGCGTCCAGAAGGGGTCGGCATAGAAGTTCTGCCGTGGCTGCAGCCAGCCGTAGTGGTTCAGGTCGAAGCAGAAGTGGAACACCGCCATCCACACGATGGCCAGCCCGCGCAGGGCGTCCAGACGGTCCGAGCGGTCCAGGCGCTGGGGGTCGAAAGGCACGGGGGTGACCGCGGCGGCTCGCACGGCTTCAGCGCCGATGGATCAGGAATTTCAGCAACCCGTCGGCGAATCGCCCGTAGGGCGGGCCGATGAGGTTCAACGCCGACCAGCGCGCCTGGTGGAAGACCGGTCGCATCTTGGAGAAGGTCTCGAAACCCTCCCGTCCATGGTAGTGCCCCATGCCGGAAGGGCCCACCCCACCGAAGGGCAGATCGTGCTGCGCAACGTGGAACAAGGCGTCGTTGACGGTGACGCCGCCCGACATGATGTGCTCGACCAGATATTCGACGCGCCGCCGATCCTGACTGAACGGGTAGACGGCCAGCGGCCGGTCGCCCGCGTTCACCGCCGCCACGACCTCCTCCAGCCGGTCGTAGCCGATCACCGGCAGGATGGGGCCGAAGATCTCGCGGCGCATCAAGGCGCTGTCGGTCGGGGCGTCCAGCACCAAGTGCGGGGCGATCTTGCGCGTGGCCGGATCGCAGGCCGCACCGGGCAGCAGCGGGATCACACGCGCGCCGAGCTCACGCGCATCGTCCAGCGCCGCCATCAGGCGGTCATAGGCGCGTCGGTCGATGATCGCGGTGTAGTCGGGCGAGGCCAGCGTCGGGTAGCGCGCCGGTACGATCCGCTGCGCGTGCGCGACGAAGGCCTCGATCCGATCCCGCGGCAGCCACAGGTGGTCGACCGTCGTGCAGATCTGCCCGGCGTTCAGACATTTGACGAAGAGGATGCGCTGCGCCGCGGTGGCCAGCGGGAAATCGTCGCAGACGATGGCCGGGGATTTGCCGCCCAACTCCAGCGTCACCGGGCAGAGGTTGGCCGCGGCCGCCGCCATCACGGCCCGACCGGTCGCGCCCGAGCCCGTGAACAGCAGGTGGTCGAAGGGCATCTTCGAGAATTCCACCCCGACGTCCCCTGTCTCGTCAAAGAACTGCAGCTTCTCGGGCGGGAACCAGGCCGGGATACGCTCGATCAGGAGCGCGGCGAGGTGGCGCGAGTTCTCGCTCATCTTCACCATCGCGCGGTTGCCGGCGGCGAAGATGTAGGTCAGAGGCACGAAGCTCAGGTTGACCGGGAAGTTCCACGGCACGATCGCGCCGACCACGCCCAGCGGCTGCGGCACCACCCGGTTGCGGCCACCCGGAAAGCTCAGCCAGTCCACGCCACGGCGCTGCGGCCGCATCCAGCGCGGCAGGACCTTCAGCACGTGGGAGATGCCGTCGATGGCGGGCGCGAGTTCGGTCAGCCGCGTCTCGTGCGCCGAACGGTGGCCGTAGTCGGCGCTGACCGCCTCGCAGATCTCGCGCTCGTGCGCGCGCAGAAAGGCCTGCAGCCGCCGCAGGTCCTCGCGCCGCTGCGCCAGCGTGGGCACGGGCTGGATCCGGTGGGCGGCGCGTTGCAGGTCGAGCGTGGCGCGCAGCCGCTCGACCACGGGCAGATCGTCGGTTGTCATCGAGGTCGCACTCGCCTTGCCATCTCTGTCCTCCCGGGTGCCCGGCGTGTCATCCAGTTTCACCCGACACGGATCGCAACATCCGGATGCAGTGCCGCGAGCCCCTGGTCGAAGGTCGCCAGCCGACCCTGGTGGTGGCGCGCCAGGGCCGCCAGGTAGGCATCGGTGATCTGGCGATGGCCGACCAGACCGCGAAGGCGGATTGCGCCGTAACCCAACACATCGGGCCAAAAACGGTGGCGCGGGTGGGCGGTCAGCGCCTCCAGCAGGGCGACCGCAGCGTGGATGTCGGCGGCGGCGCCCAGACGCAGTTGCATGCGCAACAGGGTTCCCTGGGTGATCGGGCAGGTGGCGAAGAGCCGCGGGTGGGCGGCGAACCAGTCGCTCGCCGCCTCGTGGTGGATGTGGGCCTGATCGGTCAAGGCCACCAGAACGTTGCCGTCGAGCAGGACGGTGTCGACCAGGGGGTCAGTGGCGGGCGCGGGTGGCGAACTCTGCGCAGGCACGACGTCGGCTGCGATGCCAGCGGTCGACGGCCGTCGCCCCCTCGAGCCCCCCACACTCACATCTCGTCCTCGAGTTCGGCGACATCCTGAGGCGTCACGAGCCGTCTGCTGCGCGACACGGGCAGCCCGGTGACCGGGTGGGTCTGAAGGCCCGAAGGGGGCCTGTCGGCATCAGCAGTCTGCAGGGGCGCAGCCAGACCGCGCTCCACGAGTTCGACGATCGTCTGGCTCAGGCTGCGCCCGGTGTGACGCGCCATTCCGAGCGTGATGCTATGCAGGTTCTCGGGCAGGTCGACTGTGGTTCGCATCGACGAAGTCTAGCGCGTCCGCATCGATGCATCACGACATCATGCCGCAGGTGCGTGATGTCGTCGTAGGCGCTCCATCGCAGGTCGATCGCGGGGGACTGACCGGTCCGGGGCCTCCATGGCAGGGCTCGGCGCGTGTCGCCGAAAGATCGGCCCAAGGTGGGCCCTCGATGGGCCCACGACCGGCCCACGAACGGCCTATCCCAGGTCTATCCCAGGCCCATCCCAGGCATCACTCCGGCACTCCGACACGAGCCGCCTCGGGTCCGATCAGATCGACCAGTTCAGGCAGCAGCGTCTGCTCGTCGGCGCGACCCAGGCCCAGGGCGAGGGTGGCTTGCACCGCTTCGGCGATCGCCTGTGCCGCGCCGGCGTCGCCGGCCATGGTGCGGTAGTAGCCCAGGTCCTTCAGGGCGTTGGCGATGGTGAAGCGCAGGCCCGACGGGTCGCCGCTCAGCAGGTAGGGCCGCACGCGCTCCAGCGCGGTGCCGCCGGCGCCGCCCTTGGCCAGCACGTCGACGAAGACGTCCAGGCCCACGCCGCCCTGGCGTGCGCAGGCGGCAGCCTCCGACAGCAGGGACACCATGCCCAGCGACACGTAGTTGTGCAGCAGCTTCATCGCGTGCCCCGCGCCCACGGGGCCGGCGTGGAAGATGTGCTCGGCGTAGCACCGCATGACCGGCCGGCAGGTCTCCAGCAGCGCAGCCTCCCCCCCCACCAGCAGGTTCAGGCGTCCCTCCATCGCCTCCTTCGGCGTGCGCGTCATCGCCGTGTCCAGGAACTGGCCGCCTGCAGCCTGCACCGCCTGCGCCATGCGCCGCGTCGAGGCCGGGATGGCCGTCGTGCAATCCATCACCACGCTGCCGGCGCGCAGGCCCTCGAGCACGCCGCCGGCCCCGGTCAGCACCGCCTCGACCTGGGGCGAGCCGGTGAGCACCAGGATCACCGTGTCGCTGGCGGCCGCCAGCGCGGCCGCGGAGCCGAAGGTGCGGGCACCCCCCTGTTTGAGCCCGTCCAGCGGCTGGTTGCCCGGATGCTCGAGCAGGTTCAGGGCGTGGCCGTGCCGCTGCAGGTTGGTGGCGATGCCCACGCCCATCATGCCCACGCCCACGATGCCGATCGTTCCCATCGAATGCTCCCCGTCCAGACGTCATCCCATACGCGCCCACGGGCGCTGCGCCGCCCCGGAGTGTCGCGCACGCCAGCGCAGCGGCGCGCAAACCTCATGACGGGTCGGCACCCTGCACCGACGGCATCGGCCCGGCGCGCAGGATGGATTTCGCGCAATCCCCGGCCCGCGCAGCCACGCCGCCTTGCCGGCATGATGCGCGCCTGATGCTGCAGATCGAGTCCCTGTCCAAGTCCTACGGCACCACTGCCGTCTTCCGCCAGGTGTCGCTGCAGGTCGGGCGCGGCGAGTTCGTCGCGCTGCTGGGCGAATCGGGCGTGGGCAAGTCGACGCTGCTGAACTGCATCGCCGGGCTGGACGAGGCGGATGCTGGGCGGGTCGTGCTCGACGGCGTCGACGTCGCCGGGCTCGATCCCGATGGCCGGGCGCGGCTGCGGCGCGAACGGCTCGGCTTCGTCTTCCAGGCCTTCCACGTGCTGCCCCACCTGAGTGTGGCCGAGAACGTCGGCCTGCCGCTGCGCCTGCTCGGTCAGGGCCGCGACGCCGCCTCCCGCCGCGCGGCCGCGCAGCGCGTGGACGCACTGCTCGACGCGGTCGGGCTGGCAGGCCTGGGCGAACGTCTGCCGGCGCAGTTGTCGGGCGGGCAGTTACAGCGCGTGGCGATCGCACGTGCGCTCGTGCACCAGCCGGCGCTGATCCTGGCCGACGAGCCCACGGGCAACCTCGATCCGGTGACGGCCTCGCGCGTGATGGAGGTGCTGATCGCGCAGGCCCACGCTGGTGGCGCCGCCTGCCTGCTCGTGACGCACTCCCCGACGGCTGCGGCGCGTGCCGACCGGGTGCTGCGCCTGACGCTGGACGGAGTCGTCGAAGCCCCGACGCCTCAGTCGACGGACCCCGCCCAATGACCGCCGGACGCAGCCGGACGCCGCCGAATGACCACCGGATGACCGCCGGATGACGACTGCAGGATCCGCGTGCGCGCGCGCCGGGCTGACGCCGTGGCGCGTGGCTTTCATGCTGTGGCCCCTGGTCTGGCGCGAGTGGCGCCACCACCCCTGGCGCCATGCCGTGGCGGCGTTGGCCGTCGCCCTGGGCGTGGCGCTCGCGTGGTCGGTGCATGTCATCAACACATCGGCCCTGGCGGAGTTCTCGGCCGCGGTGCGCTCGGCCAATGGCGAGCCTGACGCAGTGGTCCGGGGCGCACCCTCGGGCTTCGACGATGCGCTGTTCGACGCCTTGGCCGCGCTGCCCGGCGTGCAACAGGCCAGCCCGGTGGTGGAGGTGGACACCTATGCCGCTGCCGCGGACGGGCAGACGGCCGACCGGCCCTCGCGCCTGGCCGTGCGCGTGCTCGGGCTGGACGCGTTGGTGGCCGCCACGCTGACACCCGAGCTCCTGCCGCGTCCGGCCGAGGGCAGCCCGCGACTGGCGCTGCTGGACCCGGGCCGTGCCTTCGTCAATGCGAGTGCGCGCGAGCGTCTGGGCCTGCGCGACGGACAGTCGATCTCGCTGCAGTCGGGCCCGCGCTGGCAAACGCTGCAGGTCAGCGGCAGCGTCGCGGCGGGCGGCACGCCACTGGTCGTGGTCGACATCGCCGCGGCGCAGGCGCTGTTCGGGATGGACTCGCGGCTGTCGCGCATCGACCTGCGGCTCGCGCCGAGCCACTCGGCACAGGCGCTGGCGGCCCGCCTGCCGGCCGGTCTGCGCCTCGTGCCCGCCGACGAGTCGGAGCAGCGCGTGTCGCATATGTCGCGCGCCTACCGGGTCAACCTCACCGTGCTGGCGCTGGTGGCCCTGTTCGTCGGCGGTTTCCTGGTGTATTCGGTGGTCGCGCTGTCGGTGGCGCAGCGCACGCCGGCGTTGGCCCTGCTCGGCGTGCTGGGGCTGACCGCCGCAGAACGGCGCGCGCTGGTGCTGCTGGAGTGCGCAGTGCTCGGCGCCGCCGGCAGCGTGGCTGGGCTTGCGCTGGGCACCGGGATGGCCGCCGGGGCGCTGCGCTGGCTGGCCGGCGATCTGGGCGGCGGCTATTTCCCCGGGATCGCGCCGACGCTGCAGGCCGCCCCCTTGGCCATGGCCGGCTTCGGGCTGCTTGGCATCGCCTCGGCGCTGGCCGGCGGCTGGGTGCCGGCCCGACGCGCGCAGGCGCTGCAGCCGGCACAGGCGCTCAAGGGCCTGGGCGGTCCGGCTGGGCGGCCGCCGCGCATCGCCCCGGCGCTGGGGCTGCTGGCGTCCGGCGTGGCGCTGGCGCTGGCGCCGCCCGTGGCAGGGCTGCCGGTGGCCGCCTATGCCAGTGTGGCGGCCTTGCTGGTGGGCGGGGTGGCGCTGGTGCCGGCCGCGGTGCACCTGCTGCTGCGGCTGGCACCGGCGCCGCACGGCGCGCTGACGCTGCTGGCGCTGCAGCGCGCGCGGCTGCAACGCCACACCGCCACGGCCGCCGTGGCGGGCGTGGTGGCGAGCCTGGCGCTGTCAGTGGCGCTGACGGTGATGGTGGCGAGCTTCCGCGACGGCGTGGCGCGCTGGCTGGACCGGGTGCTGCCGGCCGACCTCTACCTGCGCACCGCCGGGTCGAGCGCGATGAGCGATCAGGCCTGGCTGGACGCGGAGTTCGTGCAACGCGTGCGCGCCCTGCCCGGCGTGCGCGACGTGC
Organism: uncultured Rubrivivax sp.; assembly: GCA_964522465.1. Lineage (GTDB taxonomy): Bacteria > Pseudomonadota > Gammaproteobacteria > Burkholderiales > Burkholderiaceae_C > Rubrivivax. The sequence goes on from CAZFVH010000112.1 coordinate 15,498, forward strand.
AGCCCAGCCGCAGCCGCGCCCTGCCCTGGGCGCCCGGACAGCCCACCGTGACGCTGATCGCCCGCCCGCTGCAGGATCCGGCGGCCGATCTGCCGCTGCTCGACCCGGCGCTGCCCTCCCAGGGCGGGGTGGAGGTCTTCGTCAGCGAGGCCATGGTGCGGCTGTACGACGCCACGCCCGGCTCGACCGTGCTGCTGCCGCTGGACGGACAGCCCGTGCCGGCGCGGGTGCGCGGCGTATGGCGCGACTACTCGCGCCAGTTCGGCGCGGTGGTGATCGACGCCGCCGTCTACCGGCAACTGACCGGCGACGAGCGAGTCAACGACCTGGCGCTGCGGCTCTCCCCCGGCGCGTCGATGGCCAAGGTCCAGCAGGGCCTGCGCCAGGCCGCGCCCGATGCCGCCATGCTGGAGTTTGCCGCCACCGATGACTTGCGACGGATCTCGCTGGCGATCTTCGACCGCAGCTTCGCCGTCACCCACTACCTGCAGGCCGTGGCCATCGGCATCGGCCTGATCGGGGTGGCCGCCAGCCTGTCGGCGCAGGTGCTGGCGCGGCGCAAGGAGTTCGGCCTGCTGTCGCACCTGGGCCTGACGCGACGCCAGATCGTCGCCGTGGTCGGCGGCGAGGCGGCGGCCTGGCTGGCCGCCGGGGCGCTGGTGGGCCTGCTGCTGGGTCTGGCCATCAGCGTGGTCCTGGTGCACGTGGTCAACCCGCAGAGCTTCCACTGGACGATGGAGCTGGTGCTGCCGGCGCTGCGCCTGGGCGCGCTGTGCGCCGCGGTGGTCGCCGCCGGCTGGCTGACGGCGAGCTGGACCGCGCGCCACGCTGCCTCTCGCCAGGCGGTGCTGTCGGTCAAGGAGGATTGGTGATGG
>CAZFVH010000113.1:0-16348 GCA_964522465.1 uncultured Rubrivivax sp.
CCTCCACGCATCTCCACCGGCACGGCTGACCTTGAAACCCGCTCGACAGACGGTCTGGCTGTTCGACCTCGACAACACGCTGCACGACGCCTCCAGCGCGGCCTTCGGGCACCTGCACCGCTCGATGGGCGAGTACATCGAGCGCGAACTCGGCCTCGATGCCGCGCAGGCCAGCGTGCTGCGGCGGCGCTACTGGCTGCGTTACGGCGCCACGCTGCTGGGCCTGATCCGCCACCACGACGTCGACCCGCACCACTTCCTGCACCACACGCACCTGCTGCCGGGGCTGGAGGCGCGCGTGCGCGGGCATGCCCACGATCTGGCGGTGCTGCGCCGCCTGCCCGGCCGCCGCGTGCTGCTGACCAACGCGCCGGCGGCCTACACCGCGCGCGTGCTCGGCGTGCTGGGCATCGCGCACTTGTTCGAGGCCGTGTGCTCGATCGAGGACCTGCGCATGTTCGGCCACTGGCGACCCAAGCCCGATGCGCGCATGCTGCGCCGCGTGGCCGTGCGCCTGCGCGTGGCCCCCGAGTACTGCGTGCTGGTCGAGGACACGCTGGACCACCAGAAGTCCGCGCGCCGCGTCGGCATGGGCACGGTGTGGATGCAGCGCTGGGTGCGCCGAGCGCGTGCCAGCGGCCTGCCGGCCCCGGCGCTGCGTCATGGTCGTCCCGGCTACGTCGACCGGCGCGTGACGAAGCTGCGCGATCTGCTGCGGGGCTGATGACGGTGCCCGGGGTTGCTGCGGCACTCGACCCGGTGCCTGTGTCGTGCCCTGGTCCGGCAGCGGCTTCGTCCACGGCGCCGATCACCGGCGATGCGTCGACCGACCCTCTTTTGGCGCCTGAGGTGGACTTCGGCGGCACCCGGCTGCGCCTGCTGCCCGAGCATGCGGCCTGGGTCGAGGACCTGGGACTGCTGCTCGTGGCCGACCTGCACCTGGGCAAGCCTCAGGCCTTCCGTCGCCTGGGCGTGCCGGTGCCCGAGGGCTCGACTGACGACGACCTGCAGCGCCTGTCGCGGCTGTTGGCTACCACCGCGGCGCGCCACCTGGTCTTCCTCGGCGACCTGCTGCACGCACGGGCGTCCCGCGCGCCGGGACTGCTCTCGGCGGTCGGGGGCTGGCGCTCGCGCCACGCCGAGGTGGCGATGACGCTGGTGCGCGGCAACCACGACGCGCGATCGGGCGATCCGCCCGCGGGTTGGGGCGTGTCCCTGGTGGACGAACCCTGGGGCCTTGGGCCCCTGGCCCTGTGTCACCACCCTCAGGAGGTGCCGGGGCGGGCGGTGGTCGCCGGCCACGTGCACCCCGGGGTGGTCCTGGTTTCGGCAGTCGACCGCCTGCGCCTGCCGTGCTTCCACGTCGGCCCTCGGTGCACGGTGCTGCCCGCCTACGGCAGTTTCACCGGCCTCCATCTCGTCCAGCCCGGCCCGCACGACCGGCTCTGGGCCGTGGCCGACGGCCGGGTCTGGTCGGTGCCTGCGCCGTCCGTGCGGCGCATGCGGCCCGCTCGGGCCTCACGCGAGGTCCAGGCGAGGCCCGGTTGATCGTGCATACACTGGCGCAATGAGTGAATTTTCATCCCTGATCGCCCGCGCCGAAGCGCTGATCTGCCGGCTCGAGGCGGTCCTGCCCCACCCGGCCACCGCGCCCGACTGGTCGGCCTCGGTGGCCTTCCGCTACCGCCGACGTGGCGCCGTCGGCGTGGTCGAGCCGGTGCGCCATGTGGCCACCATCCGCCTGGCCGACCTGAAGGAGGTCGACGCCCAGAAGGAGCGTCTGCTGCGCAACACGCGGCAGTTCGTGGCCGGCCGTGGCGCCAACAACGTGCTGCTGACCGGCGCGCGCGGCACCGGCAAGAGCTCGCTGATCAAGGCCTGCCTGAACGAGTTCAGCGATCAGGGCCTGCGCCTGATCGAGGTCGACAAGAACGATCTGGTCGACCTGCCCGATCTGGTGGACCTGGTGGCCGGCCGCCCCGAGCGCTTCATCGTCTACTGCGACGACTTGAGCTTCGAGTCTGGCGAGCCCGGCTACAAGGCGCTGAAGTCCATCCTCGACGGCTCGGTGGCGCAGGCCAGCGACAACGTGCTGATCTACGCCACCAGCAACCGCCGCCACCTGCTGCCCGAGACGATGCGCGAGAACCTCAGCTATCGCCACACCGAGGACGGCGAGGTGCACCCGGGCGAGGTCGTCGAGGAGAAGATCTCGCTGTCCGAGCGCTTCGGGCTGTGGATCAGCTTCTACCCCTTCTCGCAGGAGGAATACCTGGCGATCGTCGGGCAGTGGCTGCGCAGCTTCGGGCTGGACGAGGCCGCGGTGGCGGCTGCCCGCGCCGAGGCGCTGGTCTGGGCGCTGGAGCGCGGCTCGCGCTCGGGGCGCGTGGCGCAGCAGTTCGCGCGCGACTGGGCGGCGCGCGCGCAGGGCTGAGATGCGGTCCGCCATCCACATCGGGGTCTGAGCCGGTGTCCGCATCGTCCGCCGATCCGGTGACGCCGCGCGCCCCGGTCGAGGTCGCCGTCGGCGTGCTGATCGACGCCGACGGTCGTTTCCTGCTCACGTCGCGCCCGCCGGGCAAGGTCTACGCCGGCCATTGGGAGTTCCCCGGCGGGAAGGTCGAGCCGGGCGAGTCCATCGAGCAGGCGCTGCGGCGTGAGCTGATCGAGGAACTCGGCGTGACCATCGGTCCGGCTGAGCCCTGGAAGATCGAGCTCTTCGACTATCCGCACGCTCGGGTGCGGCTGCACTTCTGCCGCGTGCGGCAGTGGAGTGGCGACTTCGAGATGCGCGAGGGGCAGCAGATGGCCTGGGAGCAGTTGCCCGTGCGCAGCGCGCCGGTGCTGCCCGGCACGGTGCCGGTGCTGGGCTGGCTCGCGGCCGAGCGCGGCCACCGCGGCCCGACCCATCTGGCCGCCGACCCGGCCGCCGACCCGGCCGCGACGTCCGCCCGACCATGACGTCGGCCCGCCATCTCTCGCGCCCGTGAGGTCCGCGAGGCCCGCGGTACCTGAGATGCTCCACTAGACTGCAGCCCATGGACGCGCCTGGCAACACCACCCCTCCGACCGACTGGCTGGACGCCGTCCGCTGGGACGCCAACGGCCTCGTGCCGGCCATCGCCCAGGAGGCCGGCAGCGGCGACGTGCTGATGATGGCCTGGATGAACCGCGAGGCCCTGGCGCAGACGGCTGCGCGTGGCCAGGCGGTCTACTGGAGCCGCTCGCGTGGGCGCCTTTGGCACAAGGGCGAGGCCTCGGGTCACATCCAGCAGGTGCACGAGATCCGTCTGGACTGTGATGCCGACGTCGTGCTGCTCAAGGTCACCCAGCTCGGCCACGACCCCGGCATCGCCTGCCACACCGGGCGCCATTCCTGCTTCTTCGAGCGCCTGCAACCGGCCGAGCAGGGTGGCTGGCGCTGGGCCGTGAGCGATCCGGTCTTGAAGGATCCGTCGACGATCTACACCTGAACCGCGGGCTGATGGCGGCCGCAACCCACGGTCACCACCCACGGTCGCAAAACGACCCCTCACGCCCCTCACGCCCCGAAACACGATGAACGCCGCCACATCCACTTCCGACGACACGCTGGCCCGCCTGGCCGACGTGATCGAGGCGCGCCGCGGCGCCGACCCGCAGCGCAGCTACGTGGCCCGGCTGTTCGCCAAGGGCGGCGACGCCATGCTGAAGAAGGTGGGCGAGGAAGCCACCGAGGTCGTCATGGCCGCCAAGGACGGCGATGCCGTGAAATTGACCGCCGAGGTGGCGGACCTGTGGTTCCACACGATGATCGTGCTGGCGGCACATGGCCTTCGGCCGGACGACGTGCTGGCCGAGTTGCGCCGGCGCGAGGGGCTGTCGGGGCTGGAGGAGTTCGCCGCGCGCCGACTGCGCGAGCGCGAACAGGAGGAGTCGCGCGACGAGGGGATCGCCGGCCACGCGGCCGCCGCCGTGGCCGGCAGTGGCGTCGACGCGATGGCCGCGGGTTGAACCACGGGAGGGATGAGCGATGAGTGAGGTCTATGACATGCCATCGCCCGGTGGCGGACGTTCGCCGCAGGAACTGTCGGGTCTGCACACCGTCACCCTCGCGGTCTATGCGCTGCAGGCGCTGAGCTTCTTCTGGGGCCTGCCGGCCATCGTGGCCATCGTCATCAACTACATCAAGCGCGACGACGTCCGTGGCACGGTCTACGAGAGCCATTTCGACTGGCAGATCCGCACCTTCTGGTGGGGTTTGATCTGGACGCTGGTGGGCATCGTGCTGATCTTCGCCTTCGGCCTCGGCCTGATCGTGCTGGGGGTGGCCTACGTCTGGCTCATCTATCGCATCGTCAAGGGCTTCTTGAAACTGACCGAGTCCAAGCCGGTCTTCCCCGCCTGACCACGGGCCGACCCCCGCCGCCGGCGGGACCCACACCCTGAGCGCATTCGCATGAACGCCGACCCCAACTGCATCTTCTGCAAGATCATCGCCGGGCAGATCCCGTCGAAGAAGGTCCACGAGGACGAGCACGTCCTGGCCTTCCACGACATCCACCCCTGGGCGCCCGTGCACGTGCTGGTGATCCCGAAGCAGCACATCGCCACGCTGGCCGATGTCGGCCCCGAGCACGCCGGGTTGCTGGGCCACATGCTGGCGCTGGCGCCGCGCCTGATGCGCGACCTGGGTGTGACCAACGGCTTTCGCACCGTGATCAACACCGGGCCCGACGGCGGGCAGGAGGTCTACCACCTGCACATGCACGTGATGGGCGGGCCGCGGCCGTGGGCCAAGGGGTGAAACCGCGGTCTCCACGGGCCGGTCGTCCAGGCACGGCCACCCGCTGACCTGCCAGTGGCCTTCGGACTGGACGTGCGTTTGCATTGCGGCGGACATCCGTCACGTCCGGCCCCTAGAATCATCGATTCCTTTCAAGGAGCGACATCATGGGAACTTTCAGCATCTGGCATTGGCTCATCGTGCTGCTGGTGGTGGTGCTGATCTTCGGCACGAAGAAGCTGAAGAACATCGGCTCGGACCTCGGCGGCGCTGTCAAGGGTTTCAAGGACGGCGTCAAGGGCGGACAGGATGCCGCGGGCGACGCCGCGGCGCCGGCACCCGCGCAGCAGGTGACACAGCACGCCAAGGCGGCTGACGCGAATACCGTCGACGTCGAAGCCAAGACCAAGGGCTGAGTTCGTTGCGGGCCCTGCCTGAACGTTCCACGTCTTCATGATCGAATTCGGTTTCGACAAGCTCGCGCTGATCGGTGCGGTGGCACTGATCGTCATCGGCCCGGAAAAGCTGCCCAAGGTGGCGCGCACCGTCGGCCACCTCGTGGGCAAGGCGCAACGCTACGTGGCCGACGTGCGCGCGGAGGTCAACCGGTCGATCGAGCTCGACGAACTGAAGAAGATGAAGACGCAGTTCGAGGACGCCGCGCGCGACGTCGAGCAGTCGGTGCAGACCACGGTCAACGACGCGGCGTCTTCTCTGGAGCAGGAGTGGTCTTCGCTGGGCAATGCCTTTGACGGCAGTTCCTCGGATTCGACGGCCGGTGCCGCATCGGCCCTCGCGTCTGCGCCGGCTTACAAGCCGCCGCGCAAGAACTGGCGGCTCAAGCGCGGCGCTACACCGCAGTGGTACAAGCATCGCCACGGCGTGCGAACCCGCGCGCAGTCTGGCGCAGCCCGTGTGGCGCGCTTTCGTCCGCCCGGCGTGAAGGCCGCACGATGAGGCCGCGCCGCCGACCGGCGGCGCCTGGAGTCACGACTTGAGCACCCCTGATCCCAAGGACGAACTGGCCGGCACGGAAGCGCCCTTCGTCTCGCACCTGGTCGAGTTGCGCGACCGGATGATCCGCGCGCTGATCGCGGTGGGCATTGCCTTCGCCGCGCTCGCGCTGTGGCCAGGTCCCGCGGGTCTGTACGACGTGCTGGCCGACCCGTTGGTCAAGCACCTGCCACAGGGCGCGACGCTGATCGCCACGAACGTGATCTCACCGGTGCTGGTGCCGCTGAAGATCACGCTGATGTCGGCATTCCTGGTGATGTTGCCCTACGTGCTCTACCAGGTCTGGGCCTTCGTCGCCCCGGGGCTCTACTCGCATGAGAAGAAGCTCGTGCTGCCGCTCGTGGTCTCGAGCACCATCCTGTTCTTCATGGGCGTGGCCTTCTGCTACTTTCTCGTCATCCCGGGCATGTCGCAGTTCATCCAGGCCTTCGCGCCCAGCGCGATCACGGCCGCGCCTGACATCGAGCAGTACTTCAGTTTCGTCCTGACGCTGTTCCTGGTCTTCGGCATCGCATTCGAAGTGCCCGTGGCGGTCATCGTGCTGGTGCGAATCGGCATCGTCAAGATTGACCAGTTGAAGAAGGCCAGAGGTTATTTCATCGTCGGTGCCTTCGTCGTGGCCGCGGTCGTGACGCCGCCGGACGTGATCTCGCAGCTTGCGCTGGCGGTGCCCATGTGTATCCTCTACGAAATCGGGATCATCGCAGCGAAGGTGTTCCTGAAGGACGACGAGGCGTCGAAATCCAAGGACGAGGGCTCGTCTGCGGCTTAACGCTGCATACCTTGCGGGCGTGGCGACGGACGTTCGCCGACGGTGAGGTCCAGCGCCAGTGGGCGGTCGTTGCGCCTGAGTTCCAGCCGGATTCGCTTCATGGGTGTCAGGGCGGCGACGGCGCGCAGCAGGGTCGCCGGTGTGTCGACGAACATGCCGTCGATGCTCACGACGACATCGCCCGGCCGCACGCCAGCCGTCGCGGCCGGGCCGTCCTGGAGCACCGCAGTGATCAGCACGCCCTTGCGCTCGCTCAAGCCCAGCGTCGAGGCCAGTTCGGGTGTCAGTTCCTGGGGTTCGACGCCGATCCAGCCGCGTATCACCCGCCCTTGGGCCACCAGGGCTTCCATCACTTCGCGCGCCAGGTCCACCGGCACCGCGAACCCGATGCCCAGACTGCCGCCGCTGCGTGAATAGATGGCGGTGTTGATCCCCACCAGCGCGCCGCGCGCGTCCACCAGCGCGCCACCGGAGTTGCCCGGGTTGATCGCCGCATCGGTCTGGATGAAGTTCTCGAACGTCGACAGACCCAGCCGGTTGCGTCCGAGCGCGCTGACGATGCCGGCCGTCACCGTCAGGCCGACGTTGAACGGATTGCCGATGGCCAGCACCGGGTCGCCCACGCGCAGCGTGGCGATGTCACCCAGCGCCACGACGGGCAGTGGCATCAGATCGATCTTCAGCACCGCGATGTCGGTCTCCGGGTCGGTGCCCACCAGGGTGGCGGGCACTTCGCGTCCGTCGGCCAGGCGGACGTCGACCACGCTGGCGTTGGCGATCACGTGGTGGTTGGTCAGCAGATAGCCTTCTGGCGAGACGATAACCCCGGACCCCAGCCCAGGTGGGGGCTGCAACTCGCCGTCGCCGAAGAAGCGGCGCAGCAAGGGGTCATCCGCATGCGGATGGCGCATGGCGGCCCGCTGCGCGATCACGCTGACGACCGCAGGCATGGCTGCCTGCGCGGCGGAACGGAACCCGGCCACCGGCGCATCGACCGGAGCTGCCGGCGCTTCGACCACCGAGACCGTCACCGGCATCAGCGGGTGCCCGCGCAGCCATTGGGGCTTGAGTGTGGCCACCACGAACAGCGCCGCCACCGTCACGGTGACGGCCTGCGAGAAAATCAGCCAGGTCCTGCGCATCGAACGTACACCTCATGGCCCATCGCGACGACATCGACACCTGGCTGCGCGAGCTGCTCGCCGTGGACCGTTTCAAGGATTATGGGCCGAACGGTCTGCAGGTCCAGGGCCGACCGACGGTGCGTCGCGTGGCAAGCGGCGTGACCGCCAGTCTGGCCTTCATCGATGCGGCGATCGATGCCGGCGCGGACACCTTGCTCGTGCACCACGGCTTGTTCTGGCGCGGTCAGGACGGCCGCCTGACGGGCTGGCTGCGCGAGCGCGTGGCGCGGCTCATCCGCCACGATCTCAACCTCTTCGCCTTCCACCTGCCGCTGGACGCCCACCCGCGGGTGGGCAACAACGCACAGCTTGGCCTGCGCCTGGGCTTGCAGGTGCAGACGACATTCGCTGAGCAGGCCCTGGGGGTGATGGGTGCGGCCGGAGGGCTCGACACCCCGGCGCGCCTCGCAGCGCAGGTGGTGAAAGTGCTCGGGCGCAAGCCCGTGGTGGTCGAAGGGGACGGACGGCCGCTGCGCCGCATCGCCTGGTGCACCGGCGGCGCGCAGTCCGCCTTCGAGGCGGCGATTGCCGCTGGCGCTGATGCCTACCTGACCGGCGAGATCTCGGAGCCGCAGGCGCACCTGGCGCGCGAGACCGGAGTGGCCTTCCTGGCCTGCGGCCACCACGCCACCGAACGCTTCGGCGCGCCGGCGCTCGGGGATGAACTCGCCGCGCATTTCGATCTCGAGCATGTGTTCATCGATCTGCCGAATCCCGCATGACCCCCGACACGACACCTGGACCGGAAGACGCCGTGTTGCTCCCGCGCGAGATGCCGGCCCGGCCTGGGTCCGTCGACGACGCCGAGGGTGTGTCCTCTGTGCCCCCCGCCCTGCTGCTCACCATGGGAGACCCCTCGGGCATCGGGCCCGAATGCATCGTGGGCGCGTGGCAGGCGGGGGAACTTGCCGATACGGTGGTCGTCGGCGATGTCGAGGTGATGCGTCGCGCCGCACGCTGTCGCGCCGGTGTGCAGCCCATGGTCGCGCGCATCGACGACCCGGGCGATCTGGCAGACGTCCCGGCGGGCTGTCTGGCGGTGATCCATCCCGAGGGTCTGCCGGCCGACCTGGCTGAACAGCCCTTCGGGCGGGTCGACGCCGCGTGCGGAGCAGCCGCGGCCGCCTGCATCGAGGCGGCCGTGTCGCGGGTGCACGCCGGGCGCGCGCGCGCGGTGGTCACGGCGCCCATCCACAAGGAGGCCTTCGCCGCCGCCGGGATCGGTTTTCCGGGTCACACCGAGATGCTGCAGTGGCTGGCGGCCCACGGCGGCGCGCTGCCGCCGGTGCGCATGATGCTGGCCAACGAGGAATTGCGGGTTGTGCTCGTGACCATCCACCTGTCGTTGCGTCGGGCGATCGAGGCCGTGACCTTCGACGCAGTGCTGCAGACCTTGCGCATTGCCGATCGCGCCGCGCGTCAGTGGGGTCTTGCACGGCCCCGCATCGCCGTGGCGGGTCTGAACCCGCATGCCGGGGAGGGCGGCTTGTTCGGCGACGAAGAGTTGCGCATCATCGGCCCGGCGGTCCAGGCGGCGCGCCTCGAGGGCATCGATGCCGATGGTCCGCATCCGCCCGACACGGTCTTCATGCGTGCCCGCCATGCGCCTGGCCATGTGGGATCTCACGATCTCGTGGTGGCGATGACCCATGACCACGGGCTGATCCCGGTGAAGTACCTGGGGCTGGCGCATGGGGTCAACGTCACCCTCGGCCTGCCTTTCGTACGCACCAGTCCCGACCATGGCACCGCCTTCGACATCGCCGGCACCGGACGCGCGGACCCTTCCAGTCTGGTGGCTGCGCTGCGCATGGCGCGCCGGATGAGCCCGTTCGGGGTATCCGCGCGCGCCCACCGTGTCAGCGGGGCGAAGACACCCGTCGGCTAGAATCCACGGTTGTTCGCCAAGACGATTGAAAAATCAAGAGGGTTTACATGAATGACGCCGTTGTCGATCCGAGTCGTCGGACCTGGATCGCGATCACGTGTGGCGCGGGTGCCATCGGCGGCGCGGCCGTTGCGGTGCCCTTCGTCAGCACCTTCGCCCCGTCCGAGAAGGCCCGCGCGGCGGGCGCGCCGGTTCAGGTGGACGTTTCCGCACTCCAGCCCGGCGAGAAACTCACGGTCGAGTGGCGAGGCAAGCCGGTGTGGATCATGCGCCGGACACCGGAGCAGCTCGAATCGCTGAAGCAGACCGAGGCGCAGGTTGCCGATCCGCGGTCTCTCCGCACGCAGTACCCCACACCTGAATACGCCCGCAACCCGCACCGCTCGATCAAGCCCGAATTCTTCGTCGGCGTGGGTATCTGTTCGCACCTGGGCTGTTCGCCGATCGACAAGTTCCAGACGGGCGCCCAGCCGTCGCTGCCTGACGACTGGGCCGGGGGGTTCCTGTGCCCTTGTCATGGTTCGACCTTCGATGTGGCTGGACGCGTCTTCAAGAACAAGCCCGCGCCTGACAACCTCGAGGTGCCGCCGCATACGTACCTGTCCGACACCGTGCTGTTGATCGGTGAGGACAAGAAGGCCTGAGCACGAGGCTGGCGGGTGTCCGGAAACCCCGCCTGCACCTGGGTCCGACGCCGCGGTGACGAATGTTTCGTTGTTGCGGCGCACAATCCAGACACCGAATTGATCATCCATCGAGGCACCCATGGCTGAATTCAAGGTAGCACCAGCAGATGCCCCCGTCGGGCAGAAGCTGATGACCTGGGTCGACAACCGCTTCCCGGCGTCCAAGCTCTACAAGGAGCACCTGTCGGAGTACTACGCGCCGAAGAACTTCAACTGGATGTACTTCTTCGGGTCGCTGGCCATGCTGGTGCTGGTGATCCAGATCGTCACCGGGATCTTCCTGGTGATGCATTACAAGCCGGACGCGGCGCTGGCCTTCGCGTCGGTCGAGTACATCATGCGCGACGTGCCCTGGGGCTGGCTGGTGCGTTACATGCACTCCACCGGCGCGTCAGCCTTCTTTGTGGTGGTCTACCTCCATATGTTCCGTGGGATGCTCTACGGCAGCTACCGCAAACCCCGCGAGCTGGTGTGGATCTTCGGCTGCCTGATCTTCCTGTGCCTGATGGCCGAGGCCTTCTTCGGCTATCTGCTGCCCTGGGGGCAGATGAGTTACTGGGGCGCGCAGGTGATCGTCAACCTGTTCGCGGCAATCCCCTTCATCGGGCCGGATCTGGCCATCCTTATCCGCGGTGACTATGTGGTCAGCGACGCCACGTTGAACCGTTTCTTCAGCTTCCACGTCATTGCCATCCCGCTCGTGCTGTTGGGGCTGGTGGCGGCGCACATCATTGCGCTTCACGAGGTGGGCTCCAACAATCCTGACGGCATCGAGATCAAAGCCAAGAAGGATGCACAGGGCCGGCCTTTGGACGGCATTCCGTTCCATCCGTACTACACGGTGCACGACATCATGGGCGTGTCGGTGTTCCTGTTCCTGTTCAGCGCGGTGGTGTTCTTCGCGCCGGAGATGGGTGGCTATTTCCTTGAGTACAACAACTTCATCCCGGCCGATCCCCTGAAAACACCCGCGCACATCGCGCCGGTGTGGTACTTCACACCCTACTACTCGATGCTGCGGGCGACGACCGATCCCATGGTCAATGTGTTCGTGGTGCTGACCGCCGTGGGTGCCGCGGTGACCTTGCTGTTCGGGGGGCTCAGCCGGAACGCGAAGATCGGGGTGGCCGTCTCCGCACTGGTGTTCATCGGTCTGCTCAAGGCCTTCGACGCCAAGTTCTGGGGTGTCGTGGTGATGGGCGGCGCCGTCATCATCATGTTCTTCCTGCCCTGGCTCGACAACAGCCCGGTCAGGTCCATCCGCTACCGCCCGAGCTGGCACAAGGTGATGTACGCGGTCTTTGCCGTCAACATGGTGGTCCTGGGCTATCTGGGCATCAAGCCTCCGTCCGATGCAGGCACGCTCGCCTCCCAGATTGGCACGGTCTTCTACTTTGGCTTTTTCATGTTGATGCCGTGGTGGAGCCGCATCGGCGAGTTCAAGCCGGTGCCCGACCGCGTGACCTTCCAGCCGCATTGAGACGCGGGCCAGCCAGAGAGCGTTTGCACCCATGATGAAAAAAATCCTCCTGATGCTGGTGGCGGCCTTGGCCGTGGCTGCCGGTGGTGCCCGCGCGGCGGGTGAAGGCATTGCCTGGGACAAGTTCCCGTCGGATCGTGTGACCGACCTCGCAGCCTTGCAGAACGGTGCGAAGTTGTTCGCCAACTACTGCCTGAACTGCCATGGCGCAGAGTTCATGCGATACAACCGGCTCCGTGACATCGGCCTGACAGAGGAGCAGATCGCTGCCAACCTCGTGTTCACCGGTGCCAAGGTCGGGGACACGATGAAGGTCGCGTTGAGCGCCAAGGACGGCAAGGCATGGTTCGGTGCGCAGCCTCCCGATCTGACGGTCATCGCACGGTCCCGCTCGGCCGTCGGCAAGGGGTCGGGCGCGGACTACATCTACACCTTCCTTCGCACCTACCACCGCGACGACACCAAGGTGACGGGGTGGAACAATCTGGCCTTCCCCAACGTGGGGATGCCGCACGTGCTGTGGGAACTGCAGGCGACGCAGTCGGCGACGGAGTACAACGACACCGTGGCGGATCTGGTGGCCTACCTGCAGTGGATGAGCGAGCCCGTGCAGACCGACCGGGTCCGGCTCGGTGTTTGGGTGCTGTTGTTCCTCGGGGTGTTCACGCTGATCGCCTGGCGTCTGAATGCCGCGTTCTGGAAAGACGTGAAGTGACAGGGCGTGGCCGGCCCGCCAGGGAGCGCGGGCACTGGGCGCGCAGTGGTGACCAGGCGGTCCCACTGCGTTCGCGTTTTCGATGGGGGCCTCGTGCCCCGCTGTCCATGGGGATATTGCTGACATGATGGTTCTGTACTCCGGCACCACCTGCCCTTACTCGCACCGCTGCCGCTTCGTGCTGTTCGAGAAAGGCATGGACTTCGAGATCCGGGACGTGGACCTCTTCGCCAAGCCCGAGGACATCGCGCTGATGAACCCGTACAACGAGGTGCCCATCCTCGTCGAGCGTGACCTGATCCTGTACGAGTCCCACATCATCAACGAGTACATCGACGAGCGCTTCCCGCATCCGCAGCTGATGCCGGGCGACCCGGTGGCGCGTGCGCGGGTGCGGCTGTTCCTGTTCAACTTCGAGAAGGAACTGTTCTCGCAGGTCAACCTGCTCGAGGGTCGCGGTGTCAAGGGCACCGACCGCCAACTCGAGAAGGCCCGCGAGCAGATCCGTGACCGGCTGACGCAGCTAGCGCCGATCTTCCTGAAGAACAAGTACATGCTTGGCGACGACTTCTCGATGCTTGACGTCGCGATCGCCCCGCTGCTGTGGCGTCTGGACTACTACGACATCGAGCTGTCGAAGAACGCCGCGCCGCTGTTGAAGTACGCCGAGCGCATCTTCTCGCGCCCGGCGTACATCGAGGCTTTGACCCCGTCCGAGAAGGTGATGCGCAAGTAAGCGCGCTGCGGCCCCATGTCCATCCCGGTCTCTCCTGAATCCCAAGGTACTTCGACTCGGCCGTACCTGATCCGGGCGCTGCACGACTGGTGCACCGACAACGGCTTCACTCCCTATCTGGCGGTGTTCGTCGATGCGTCGGTGCAGGTGCCGATGGAGTACGTCAAGAACCGGGAGATCGTGCTCAACATCAGTTTCGAGGCCACCAGCGGTCTGCAACTGGGCAACGAGCACATCGAGTTCCGGGCCCGGTTCGGTGGCATGGCGCGCGACATCTTCGTACCGATCGACCATGTGGTGGCGATTTACGCACGTGAGAACGGTCAGGGCATGGCCTTTCCACTGCCGCCTGAAATCCACGCGGGTTCACCCGAGCCGACACCCGTGACCGCGGCCGACACCGAGCCTGCCCCGGTGTCGGCCCCACCGAGCGCGCCCGTGATCCGTCTGCCCTCACCGGAGGCCCCCGCCGTGGTGCCGGCGCGCACCACCAAGCGTTCGGCATCTTCGCGGAAGAAGGCCGATCCCCCTGCGGTGGAGCCCACGCCGGCTCCGGCGCCGAAGCCTGGGCGGCCAGCGCTCAAGCGTATCAAGTGACGCGCTCGGCCGTCGCGCCCCCGGGCCTAGAATGTGCCGACTGCCGACTTAGCTCAGCTGGTAGAGCATCCGCCTTGTAAGCGGGAGGTCATCCGTTCGATTCGGATAGTCGGCACCATCAACCGATCCAAGCGGCACGACACGGTGTGCCCAGGTCGCACCTGAAGCATTCAGGGCGCCTGCATCGTCGATCTCGACACGCGAACCCGGACCGTCGTGACGCCCAGACCCTGGTCGTCGAGCGCTTTCTGGATCCTCGGCAGCAACTGCCGAGCCTTGGCGGCGCTGGCCGGGTTGGATGCCAGCAGCACCCACACCCCTTCCTCCAGCGGGCCGGCGCGCATCGCCCCAGCCAGCGGCTGGCCGAGGACCGGTGTCGCGGCGGTCAGGCATCGCTTGGAATGCTGCCACCGCGCCAGCAGCGCTCCCAGACCGGCCTCGGCTTGAAGAGCCTGCGAGATCGTGTGCGTGCCGGGTGGCTGGGAACTGCGCATGGCGGCCGAGTGTAGGACCTGCGGCGCTGAACCCGGGTGGTAAAGTTCGGTGCTTTGCCCGTACCCGGGTGCATGCAATGGCCGGCGCGTCGGGTCCCGAGGCGGTCGGCGCCGCCTGCTGTCGGGCGCGGTGTGCCCTCCCGGGCCGGCGACAGGGCGCCAAGCGCCCGATGCCGGTCGCGGTTCGCCAGGCGAGCGCGTCGGCGCGGGGGGGGGTTGAGTTTCTCTTATCGAGCCTGCCTGCATGTTGCCCAAGTTCCTGACCCAGATTTTCGGCAGTCGCAATGACCGCCTGCTGAAGTCCTACCGGAAGGTGGTGCAGCAGATCAATGCGCTCGAGCCCTCTCTCGAAAAGCTCGACGACGGGCAACTGCGTGCCCGCACCGACGATTTTCGTCAGCGTCTGGCGCAGGGGCAGACGCTGGATCAGCTGCTTCCCGAGGCCTTCGCGGTGGTGCGTGAGGCGGGCAAGCGTACGCTGAAGATGCGCCATTTCGACGTCCAGCTCATCGGCGGCATGGCGCTGCACCAGGGCAAGATCGCCGAGATGCGCACCGGCGAGGGCAAGACGCTGATGGCCACGCTGCCGGTGTACCTGAACGCCCTGGCTTCAAAGGGCGTGCACGTGGTCACCGTCAACGACTACCTGGCGCGGCGAGATGCCGAGTGGATGGGCCGCTTGTACAGCTTCCTCGGGCTGACGGTTGGCGTCAACGTCCCCGGTATGACGCGCGAGCAGAAGCAGGCGGCGTTCGCCGCCGACGTCACCTACGGCACCAACAACGAGTTCGGCTTCGACTACCTACGCGACAACATGGTCTACGAGGTCGCCGAGCGCGTGATCGCCCGCGGCCAGCATTACGCGATCGTCGACGAGGTCGATTCCATCCTGATCGACGAGGCGCGCACGCCGCTGATCATCAGCGGACAGGCCGAGGATCACACCGAGCTCTACCTGCGGATCGACGCCGTCGTCCCCCAGTTGAAGCGCCAGGTCGGCGAGGCCGACCCACGCACCGGCGAGGGGGTGATCGAGCCGGGCGACTTCACCGTCGACGAGAAGCAGCACCAGATCTTTCTCACCGAGGCCGGCCACGAGAACGCCGAGCAGTTGCTGGCGGCCGCTGGGCTGCTGGCCGAGGGCGCAAGCCTGTACGACCCGGCCAACATCACGCTGATGCACCATGTGTACGCGGCTCTCAGGGCGCGTCACCTGTATCACCGTGACCAGCACTACGTGGTGCAGAACGGCGAGGTCATCATCGTCGACGAGTTCACCGGCCGTCTGATGACCGGGCGGCGTTGGAGCGACGGGCTGCACCAGGCGGTGGAGGCCAAGGAGCGCGTTCGCATCCAGAACGAGAACCAGACGCTGGCCTCGGTCACCTTTCAGAACTACTTCCGCCTGTACAGCAAGTTGTCGGGCATGACGGGCACGGCCGACACCGAGGCCTACGAGTTCCAGGAGATCTACGGCCTGGAGACGGTGGTGATCCCACCTAACAAGCCGATGATCCGCAAGGACGAGCTCGACCTCGTCTACAAGACCTCGAAGGAGAAGCACCAGGCCGTCATCGCGGACATCCGGGACTGCCATGAGCGCGGACAGCCGGTCCTGGTGGGCACGACCTCGATCGAGAACTCCGAACTCGTCTCGGGCATGCTCACGGCGGCGAAGCTGCCGCACCAGGTCCTCAACGCCAAGCAGCACGCCCGCGAAGCCGAGATCGTCGCCCAAGCCGGCCGGCCGGGGATGATCACCATCGCCACCAACATGGCCGGCCGCGGCACCGACATCGTGCTGGGCGGCAATGTCGAGAAGCAGATTCAGCTGCTGGAAGCCGATCCCGCCCTGTCCGAGGAAGACCGCGCGGCGCGCGCGCGCCAGCTCACCGCCGAATGGCAGGGCCTGCACGACCAGGTGAAGGCCCAGGGTGGGCTGCGCATCATCGCCACCGAGCGCCACGAGAGCCGGCGCATCGACAACCAGCTGCGCGGCCGCGCCGGGCGCCAGGGG
>CAZFVH010000114.1:0-15915 GCA_964522465.1 uncultured Rubrivivax sp.
TCTACACCAACGACTCCAGCCTCGCCGCGGCGGCCGTGTACGAAGGGCTGGTGCCCGTGGGGGTGCAGGGCGTCGTCAAGGTCACCATCCTGCCTGGCCAGAGCAGCTATGCCTCTGGCACGAACAACGGCGTTCGGACCTCTTCCTACGGCGCCTGGAGCCGCAGCTACTCCATCGATCCCGTCGATCCAGCGCTCGCCGCCGCCCTGCTCGCCAACGGCACCGCTACGACCGGCGCAGCCTTGTCCTTCCAGGGCCCCGGCACCTTGGATGTCGACGTCCTGGTGCCCCCGTCTTCGCTGTCGTTGATGAGTGGGACCGGGGTCCTTGCCAGCACCGTGACGCCCGACGCCGGCGCGTCCCATGTGCGCCTGACCGGCACGGCCGCGCAACTGAACGCGCTCTTCGCCACCCCGGGGGCCGTGCAGTTCGACGCCGCAGTGGGGGGCGGGACGATCGTCTTCCGCCTGGTGCAGGGTGGGGCGACAGGCACCATCACGGTCAGTACGAAGACGGCCACCGCCGCCGACCAGCTCGTCGTCGACCGGCCCACGTTCACCCTGGCCGCGCTGCAGCGCACGCCGGAGGCTGATGCCGACAGCGCGGCCGCGCAGGGCCGGTGGCTGCGAGTGGCGCTGGCCTCGGCCGCGCCCGCCACCGACACCGCGCGGCTGCGCGTGGCCGGGCTGAGCTCGCACGCCACCAGCCGCGACGGCGTGAGCGTCGACCTGAGCAACCCGCAGAGCCCGGTCTTCAGCGGCACGGTCGACGCGCTGAACGCCTACTTCGCCAACGGCCACGCCAGCTATGCGATCGCCGCCGGGACGAGCGCCGCGCT
The DNA here is from genome assembly GCA_964522465.1 of uncultured Rubrivivax sp. Classification (GTDB taxonomy): domain Bacteria; phylum Pseudomonadota; class Gammaproteobacteria; order Burkholderiales; family Burkholderiaceae_C; genus Rubrivivax. The sequence continues at coordinate 839 of CAZFVH010000114.1, forward strand.
GACGGTGTCGCTGCTCGATGCCGCCGGCCAGCCCTACAGCACCGCAACCGCGGGCATCGAGGCCTACAGCCTGGCCACCGCCAGCGCGCCGCAGCAGCCTGGCTTGCCTGCAACGCTGACGCTGTTCGACATCGGTGGGGCGGCCGCGCCGCTGGTCTTCGCGGGCGAGCTGATCAGCGGCGTGGACGCGGCTACGCCGGTCACGGTCACGCTGACCGCGCTGGACGGCGGCGTGCTCACCTGCCCGGATGAGGATTTGGAGGTCGTCGGGGCTGTCGTCTCGGGCTCGGGCACGGCCACGCTGGTCCTCACCGGCAGCGCCAGCCAGGTCAACGCCGCGTTGCAGGCGCTGGGCACGGTGGCCTACCAGCGCTCACCCAGCACGGCCGACACCGAGCGCCTGCAGGTGCGCACGCAGGTCGGCACCGCCCTGACCCAGTCGGTGGCCACGCTGCCCGAGATCGTGCGCGTCACGGCGCCGGTGCTGAGCCTGCCGCAGTCCACCACGGTCGTGGCCGGCGCGGCCAGCCCGCTGGTCTTCGGCGCGGACCGGCTCGTCTACGCCGGCCCGGGCGAGTTGCGCTTCACTGTGTCCGCCGACCAGGGCACGCTCAGCGCGGATGTGGGTGCGGATGCAGGCGCGTCGGGCGTGACCGTGGTCTCGTCCAGCGGCGCGCAGCTCGTGCTGCAGGGCACGGCCGACGCGCTGGATGCCTGGTTCGCCCAGGGCCACCTGCGCCTGGCCACGGCGGTGGACACCTCGGTCGAGGTGCGCGTCGAGCCTGTGGGGGCCACGGGGCTGGCGGCAGTGGGCCGCGTCGCGGTCGAGCGGGCGGTGGCGCAGATCGGCAGCGATGTGTCGGCGCCGACGGTGACGCTGCCCGACCGGCTGCAGCTTGACGCGCTCGGCGCCACCACGCTGCGGGTGTCCGCAGACGTCTTCGCCGATACCCGGCCGCTGACCGTGGTGCTGCGCGCGCCCTCGGCTGCGGGCGATTTCACGCTCTTCGACGACGACGGCCAAGGCAATGTCGACGGCGTGCTGGTCGACACCGCCATGGGTGGTGGGGTCGAAATCGCCACCTTGTCCGGCACGGCTGGGGCGCTGAACGCCTTCTTCCGCGGGGCTGGGAACATCGTCTACAACAGCGTGGCCGGTGACCTGCAGGTCACGGTCTCGGCCGGCTCGGGCGACACGCTGCGCAGCACCGACACCGTGTGGCGGCTCGAGGCCCCCAGCAGGGCGGTGGCGCCGCAGATCGGCGCGCTGCCGCAGAAGATCTGGGTCACCAAGGGCTACGCGAACGCGATCCAGTTCCCGGGCCTGGCGCTGTCGGGTGCGGGCACGCTGACCGCGACGCTGGCGCTGCCGGCGGGCCTGGACCTGGCGGGCATGCCCGGTTGGGTGCCGACGGTCACGGGCAGCGTCGACACGTCGGCAGGCGCGGTCACGGTGGCCGTGGCCGACGGCGGCCGCACGCTGGCGCTGGCCGGCACGGCGGCCGCGGTCGAAGCCTACCTGGGCGCTGCCGGCCATCTGGTCTACAACGGCCCGGGCCAGTTCAACGGTCAGCCGATGCCGGTGACGCTGACCCTGGCCGGCAACGGCCAGAGTGCCAGCCTGACGATCACGCTCGACGAGCCGCAGCAGCCCACCAGCACCGACCAGAACATCCGTCTGCGCCTGCAACCCGCCGACCCGGCCGGTGATGGCTGGGTGAACCTGGCCTTCCCGCGGCCGGGCTCGGGCAACACCCTGCGGTTGATCGAGACCGCCGACGTCGCCCCGTCGCAGATGCTCTTCGTCGAGTTCGAGGTGCCGCGCGCCACGCTGCAGGTCGCCGGGCTGGTAGACACGGCCTACGGCAGCGTGACCGGCAGCGGCGTCACCGTGGCTCGGGGCGCGATGATCGCCGCGGGCGCGTCAACGTTCGAGGCCGTGCGCTTCATCGGCACCGCGGACGACCTGAACGCCTTCTTCGCCGTCCCCGGCAACGTGCGTTACGACTCCGGGACCGGCGCGGTGTCGGTGGCGGCGCGCGTGGGCACCTACGGGCTCGCGGTCTCCGGGCCGGCCCCGGTGGCTGGGGCGCAGATCACCGTCACCGGGCTGGCGACCGGCCCTGTGGTCTACATCGTGACGGCGAACGACCTGAGCGTCAACGGCAACGGCACGGGCGGTGCCGCCACCGCCGACCAGGCGCGCGCCCACGTCGCCGCCCGCCTGGCGCAGGCAATCAACGTCGCCGAGGGTGCGCTTGTCAGCGCGACGGCCGACGGCGCCCTGGTGCGCCTGGCCCGCCTGGGCGGCCCGATCGCCATCGGCGCCGATGTCAGCGGCGGCGAGATGCAGCTCGCCGTGCTGGGCAGCACGCAGACGCGCGGCCAGATCCCGATCGTGCGCCCCAACGGTGCCGGCGTCACGCTGAGCATTCCGGCGCAGCAGGTCTTCACCGACCAGCAGCTGCCCTTCCTGAGCTTCCCGGCGACCACGCTCGTCACCGACGACGCGGCTCTGCCGATCGCGCTGACGCTGTCGGTCGACGCAGGCGCGGCGCTGAGCTGGGTGAACCTTTCCGATGCCGGCGTGACGGTGTCGCGCGGCGGTGTCCAGGGCGATCTGATCGACACCGGGGCCAGCGTCACCCTGAGCGGCACCGCCAGCGCCTTGAACGGCTGGCTGTCCACCCCGGGCAACCTCGTCTATGCCGGCACGGCGCCGGCCACGCTGACGGCGGCGCTCAGCGCCGTCACCTCGGCTGGCGGGCCGGTGCTCGGCTCGACGCTGGCCTCCGACGTCATCATCCGGCCGGCGTCGACGCCGACGGTGTCGGTCAGCGCGCCGTCGACCCTGACGCTCGCGCCGGACCTGTCCGGGGCCTCGACGCTCGTCTTCACGCGGGACCTGCTGGCGGCCACCGGTGGCCAGGGCCACTTGACGCTGACGCTGATCGCACCGCAGGGCGGGGCCTTCACCACGGTCTACCAGGACGACACGGCCGACAGCGCCGGGGCCGACGGTGTGGCGGTCAGTGATGCGCTCACGGTCCGCGTGGATGGCGTGGACCGCCCGGCCGTGCAACTGCAGGGCAGCACCGCCGACCTGAACACCTACCTGCGCACCGTGGGCCACCTGCGTTATGCCGGCACCGCCGGCGCCACGCTGGAACTGCGCGCGGCCAACGACAGCGGCGTCGCCGGCATCAGCGCGGTTTCCGCCGCGCAGGTGACGCTGTTGCAGCCGGCGCAGCGTGCCTTGCCGCGGCTGGTGCTCCCCGCCCAGGTGACGTTGGTGGCGGGCGCGGATGCGCCGTTGCGGCTCGGCGCGGCGCTCAGCGTGTCGGCCGCCGCGGGCGATGTCGATGCCACGCGGGTGCAGGCGACCTTGAGCACCGCGTCCGGCGTCTTCGGCGCCCTCGACACCGCGGACAGCGGCGTCACGGTCTCGGCGTCCGGCGGCAATACCATCACACTGACCGGCAGCGTCGGCGCCCTGCGCGCCTGGCTGGACGCCGGCCGCCTGACGCTGCGTGCCGCGACGGCGCAGGTGCTGACGGTCGAGCTGCGTCGCGCGGCGCCCGAAGGACAGACCCTCGCGCCCGAGGACAGCGCGCTGCGCGCCACCGGCAGCGTGGCCGTGGCCTTGCACCCGGCCACCGGCCAGGTGCGCAACCCGGCACTCGCGCTGCCCGGGCGGCTGGCGGTGCTGCCCGACGTCGCCACGCCGCTGGTCCTGGGCGCGCAGGCCTTCGGGTCCGACGCCTCCGAGACGCTGCGCGCCACGCTCAGCCTGCCCGACGGGGTGCTGGCGGTGGCGGGGCTGGCCGAGGCCGGGTCCGGCACGCTCACCGTCACGGTCGACGGCCAGCCGGCGAGCGTCCTGGTGTCCGGGTTCGTGGCGGGCCAGCGCAGCTTCACCGGCACCGCTGCAGCGCTGAGCGCGCTGTTTGCTCAGACCGGCGCTGACGCCAGGGTGTTCGCCGACGGCTCGGCGCAGCAGACCCTGACGGTGCGGCTGGACCGCTCGGACCCCGCCGACGCGCAGCGCGTGCTCGCCACCACGGTGGCCACCGTGGCGCTGTACGGCGCACTCGGGCCGGCGCTGGACCAGACCGTGCCGGTGCTGGCCGAGCTGCCCTCGCGCCTGTGGATCACCGGCGGCACCGCGTCGACGCTCGCCTTCGACGGCGCGTTGCTCGAAGGCGCAGACGCCTCGACCGAGCTCGTGCTGCGCCTGGCCCTGCCCACGGCCGGCCTGACGCTGACGACCGGCCAGGGCCTGGCGTTGATCGCGTCCGAGGCGCCGGCCACGCCGGCGGTGACCCTGGACGCGACCTCGTCGCCGACCACCTTGGTGCTGCGCGGCACGGCGTACGCGCTGGCAGCGCTGCTGCGGGCCGAGGCGGGCGCCGGGCGCATCGTCTACACCGGCCCGGCGACGCTGGAGGACGGCGCGGCCCTCCCGCTGAGCCTGGCACTGGCCCGGACGGCTGGTCCAGGCGGCACGGCGGCCGATGCGCCGTCGAGCGTCGTCCAGGTGACGCTGGCTGCCGCTTTGCAACCGGCCACCGTCCAGGCCGGGGCGCAGGCGGTGTTGCCCGCGACCGTGTCCGTCACCCCCGGCGCCTGGGCGCCCGTGGTCTTCGGCCCCGAGGCCTTCGCTGCAGGGGCGGCGCTGAGCGTCACGCTCACGCTGGCCGACACGCCGGCGGCGCAGGGCATGCTTGCCTGGGCGGAAGTGCCCCAGGCGCTGGCGGGTCTGCTGACGCTGTCCACCGGCGCCGAGGGCAGCAGCCCGGTCGGCACGGCCGGCACCGGCACCACGCTGCGCCTGAGCGGCAGCGCCGTCGCCGTCTCCGCCTGGTTGTCGACCGCCGGCCACCTGCGCGTGCGGGCCGAGGCCGACACCGTGATTGCCGTCAGCGTCGTGGCCGACGGCCTCGTCAGCACCTCGCACATCACGGTCGATTTCGTGCCGCCCGGCGCGCCGACCGCCGGCGTGCTGCCGCGCCTGGGCCTGGTGTTGCCGGCCGAGTTCACGGTCTCGGGCGCGGTCGGGGCGGCGACGGCGCTGCGCTTCGTCCAGGCGCCGCTGTCGGGCGCGGCGGAAGGTCTGCTGACGCTGGCGCTGTCCCTGCCGGCCGACGCGGGCAGCCTGAGCGCGCAGGCGGCCGAAGGTGTGGCGCTTGAGGCGTCGAACACGCCGACCCTGGTGCGCCTGAGCGGCACGCTCGGTGCCTTGAACGCCTGGCTGCAGGCCGGCGGCCTGGGCTGGACCGCGCCCGCCGCCGGCGGGACGTCCGCGCTGCCCGTGCTCGGCCTGACGCTGCAGCAGACCGAAGCCGCCTCGCCCGCAGGTACCGCGGCCGCCGGCCAGCGCCTGAGCGCCACGGTGGCGCTGCGCGCCGCCCTGCCCGAGGCGCCGGGCCTGGCCGTGGCCGCCACCCACCCGGTGCAGCCGGGGGTGTCGTCCAGCCTGGTCTTCGGGCCGGTGACGGTGACCGGCGGCGTCAGCGGTCCGGTGACGCTGCGCCTGGCCTTGGTGGGGGGCGGCAGCTTCGATACGGCGACGGTGGACAGCCTCGCCGGCACCGGGATCACGCTGGACGGCCACAGCCCCACCGCGCTCGAGCTCACGGGCCCGGCCACGGCCCTGAACGCCTGGCTCGCGGCCGGCTCGGTGCGCCACGTCGCCCCGGCCCAGGGCGCCGTCCAGGGCACGCTGACGCTCGAGGTGACGCCAGTGCAGGCCGCGGCCGACCCGGCGCTGACCCGCCTGGCCCGTGCGGTGACCCTGCTGCAGCCCACAGGGGCGGTCGAGACCGCCGGCCCGGCGGCCCTGGGCATGACGCTGCCCGCCTTCTGGCGCGTGGCGGCCGGCGCGGATCAGGCGCTCGCCCTGCCAGGCGCGCCCTTGTCCGGGGCCGAGGGCGCGCACACGCTGACCCTGTCGCTGAGCTCGGGCGTCCTGTCGACTGTGGCCGGCTCGCTCGGCGGGGCGGCGCCGGCCGGGTCGACGCTGTCGGTGCAGGGCGACATCGCGGCGCTCAACGAGTTCCTCGCCAGCGGCGACTTGCGCGTCCAGGGGGCCGGCGGCGATCTGACGCTGCTGCTGACCCGGGGCGCGCAGAGCGTGCGGGGCGCGCTGATGCTGGAGGGCGCGGGCGCGCCCGCCACCGTGGCGATGACACTGCCCGGCGCGGTCGGCGTGGTGCCCGATGCGGCGAGCCCGGTGGTCTTCGGCGGCACGGCCCTGGGCAGCGCTACCGAGGCCGTCAGCGTCACGCTGTCGGTGGCCGGCGACGGCGTCTTCACGGCCGAAGCTCTGGGCGTGCCGGGCAGCGATGCCGACGCCGTCGAGGTGGCCGGCAGCGGCACGCGCGAGATCACGCTCAGCGGCCGCGCGGCGGCGCTGTCGGCCTACCTGGCCGACGCCGCCGGGCGCCTGCGTTACACCGGCGTGGCGACGCAGGCGCTGACGGTCACGACGCTGCGCGACGGCCAGGCCAGCGTCGCCCAGGTGCAGCTCTACGGGGCCTCGCGCGCGGTCGACGCCGCCCCGGCGCTGCTCGAGTTGCCCACGCAGTTGTGGGTGACGCCCGGCACGGCCTCGCCGCTGCGGTTCACGGGCGTGCGGCTCAGCGCCGGCTCGGTGGGCGACCTGCCGCTGACGCTGACCCTGGCGCTGCCGCAGGCGGCCGACGATCTGGCGCTGGCCGACGGCCAGGGCCTGGCGGCCACGGCCGGCGCCGGGGTCACGGTCGATGCGGCGCTCAGCAGCGCGCGCACCCTGGTGCTGCGCGGCAATGCCACCGACCTGCAAGCCTTCCTCGCCTCAGCCGAGGGGGTGCGCTACACCGGCCCGGCAGGCGGCGTGGACACGCCGCTGCCGCTGACGCTGCAGATCGACAGCGCGGTGGGCCGCACGGCGCTGCAGCTCGCGCTCGTGGCCCCGGCGCAGCCGGCGATCGTCAACGCCGGTGGGGCGATGCGTCTGCCCGAGGCGCTGGTGACCACCCCGGGGGCCTGGCTGCCGGTCGCGCTGGCTTCCAACGCGATCACCGGCACCGGCGCGCTGACCTTGACGCTGGCCGCGAGCGACGGTGCCGAGCTGCGCTGGGCCGCCGATGGCGTGCTCGAAGGCGCGGATGCAGGGACGCCGCTCGCAACAGACAAGGGCGCTGTGATCACCCTGCGCGGCACGGCCGCCGAGCTCTCGCGCTATCTGGCGTCGGGCGCGCTGCAACTGCGGGCAAGCCAGGCTTCGGCGATCGCCTTCACGCTCGTCTCGACGCCGGCGGCGGGGTCGGCGCCGGTGGTGTCCACGGGCACGGTCGGCGTCCAGCATCGGGTCGCCGGCCAGACGGTCAGCGGCGCGCAGGCGCTGAGCCTGCAACTGCCGCAGGCCCTCACCGTGGACGGATCGGGCACGCTGGCGAGCCCGTTGACGCTGGCGGTGCCGCCCGTGGGCGCGGCCCCGGACGCGCTGCTGCGGCTGGACCTGACGGTGGCTACCGGGGTTCTGGTGGCGGACGATTTCAGCGGGCTCGCCGCGGGCGCCCTCGGCGCCGAGGGCCGCGTCCTGCGCCTGGACGGCACGGCCGCGCAGTTGAACGCCTGGCTGGGCGCGGGTCGCCTGGCCTACACCGGCGCAGGCGAGACGCTGAGCCTGATCTTGCGTCAGGGCGACGCCGCCTCGGCGGCGGCCCAGCGGCTCGGCGGCACGCTCCTGCTGGCAGCCGCCTCGCCGGCGGTGCCGACGCTGGCCTTGCCCGAGATCCTGCCGGTGTTCGCCGGGGCCGAATCGGTGCTCGCCATCGGGGGGCAGCCGGTCGCCGGCGCGGGCCGGCTCGTGCTCGAGGCGGCGGTGGATGCCGGCACGCTGACGGTCGCCGGCGGGTCGACGCTCCTCGACGAGGCGGCCGCGACCGACCGCGTGCGCGTCAGCGGCAGTGCGGCCGAGCTGAACGCCTGGCTGGCCTCGGGTGCGCTGCGCCACACCGGGCCGGGCGGCGCCCTGAGCCTGAGCGTGCGCCACGACGCCGGCCCGGCGCGAGAGGCCGGCGCGCGCATCACGCTGCAAGCGGTGGACCTGATCGAGACTGCAGGCCCTGCCGGGCTGGGCCTGGTGCTGCCGGCCCTCGTCCCGGTGGTCGACGGGGTCCCGGCGGTGCTGACCTTGCCGGCCGATGCACTCGCGGGCGACCCGCAGGCCGTGCTGGCGTTCGAACTCCAGGCTGATCAGGGCACGCTGACGGTGCTGCCGGCTCGCGCCGGTGACAGCGCCGCGCTGGTTGCCGTCGTCGACCTCGACCCGGCTGCTGATCGCGTGCGCCTGAGCGGCACGGCGGCAACGCTGAACGCCTGGCTGAGCACCGGCCGGCTGGTCTACCAGGGGCCGGGTGCGGCGCTGACGGCCCGCCTGGCGCTGGGCGACCGCAGCGTCGAGGGCCGGATCGTCCTGGCCGCCGCCGAGCAGGCCGTGGCGCCTTCGCTGGCCTCGCCCGGTGTCTTCCACATCGTGCCGGGCAGCGCCAGCCCGCTGGTGTGGCCGGCGGCGAGCCTGGGCGACGGCGACGCGCCGCGCACCGTGACGCTGTCGGTGGCCTCGGGCGGGGTGTTCAGCGCCGAGCCCGATGCGACGCTGGGCGTGGCCGTGGCCGGCAGCGGCAGCGGCACGCTGACGCTCAGCGGCACGGCGGCCGCCCTGGGCAGCTACCTCTCCGCGGCCGAGGGTCGCGTGCGCTACACCGGTGCGGCCTCGCTCGGCAGCACGCCCGAGGCCGGCTTGCAGACCGTGCACGTGGGCGTGGCCGACGCGGCCGGCAGGGTGGCCCGTGCGGACGTGCAACTGGCCGGCGCGAGCCTGGCGCAGCACGGCACGCCAGTCCTCGCGGCACTGTCGTCGCAGTTGTGGATCACGCCGCACACGGCTTCGCACCTGCGATTCGAGCAGGCCGTCCTGAGCGGCGAGGGGACGCTGAGCCTGACGATCGGGCTGCCGGCCGAGGCCGACGGGCTGGCGCTGGGCACGGGCCAGGGGCTGTCCCTGACCTTGGCCGAGGGCCACGGCCTGAGCGTCGTCGAGCAGCAGCCGCGCCTGCTGCGCCTGAGCGGCAGCGCGCAGGCGCTGGCCGCGCTGCTGGCCGGCAGCGCCGGGCGCATCGACTACACCGGCCCGGCGCAAGCGCCGATCGCGGTGGCGGTGCAGCTCGTCGACGCTGCTGGCAACCAGGCCCGTGACACCGTCATGCTGGAGGCGCCGGCGGCGTCGGGCGCGCATTTGTCGGGTGCCACGCTGAGCCTGCCAGCCGCCCGTGTGGCCACCCCCGGCGCGCCGGTGCCGATCGTGCTGTCGACCCAGGCGCTGCATGCGGCCGGTGACGGCGTGGTCGTGCTCGAGCTCGAGGCGCCGATGGCACGCTTCGTCTTCGCCGGGCTGCAGGGCTCGACCCTGGCCACGCCTGAAGGCACGGTCACGGTGACCGACGGCGCGCCCGTCGATGCAGCCCAACCCACGGTCCTCAGCACACGCCTGTCGGGCAGCGCCTCGGCCCTGAACGCGCTGTTCGCCACCCACGGCCAGGTCTGGTTCGATCCGGCCGCCGACAGCGCCCTGGGTGTGCGCGTGGTCGATGCCGTGGCCAGCCGCGGCCAGATCGCCATCGTCACCACCGCCGCCGCCGAGCAGCCCGCCGCCGCGCCGTCGCTCGTGCTGCCGCAGCGCTTCGACCTGCCCACGGGCGGCGCGCTGGTGTTGCCGGCCGGTGCCGTGGCCGGGGCGGGCACGATCGAGGCCGTGCTGACGGTCTCGGCGGGCCAGCTGGCCTGGGCCGCTGACGAGGGCCTGTCGGTCTCGGCCGAGGGCCCGGCGCTGGCTGACGGCCAGGGGGCGACCCTGACCCTGGTGGGCAGCGCCGCGCAATTGAATGCCTTCCTGTCGCGGCCGGGCGCGCTGCGCTACCTGGGCGATGCCGGCACCGATGCGGCCACGCTGAGCCTGCGCCTGGCCACCGCTGGCGCGATCGGCGCACAGGGCCCCGGCGCGGCGCAGGCGCGCGCCGAGGCCGACATCGTCGTGCTGGCCCTGGCCGGCCAGGCCGCAACGCTGGCCATCGCGCTGCCGCAGACCCTGGTGCTGGCGGCGTCGGGCAGCTCGCTGGTCGTGTTCGACGAGGCGGTGCTCGTGGCTTCCGGGATGGTCGGTGAGGTCACGCTTGCGATCACGCCGCCGTCGATGTCCGAGGGCGAAACGGTCACCCGGGGCGTGTTCAGCGCGCTCGACCCCGCCGACGACGGGGTCGGTGTCACCGTGCGGGACGATGGCACGCTGCTGCTGTCCGGCAGCGTCGCGGCGCTGAACACCTACCTGGCCGGCGCGGGTCACCTGAGCTACGACGGTCCCTCGGGCGCGCTGGCCCTGGACGCCACGGCGTCCGCCACCGGCGTGAGCGCGCACGTCATCGTGCAGATGGCCCGCCCGGGCGGCGACGGCTCGCAACTGCGCAACGCCCCGCGGCTGGCGCTGCCGCACCACCTGACGCCGGGCGTCGGTGGCGCGCTGGTCTTCGGGGCCCAAGCCATCCTGCCGGCCGCCTTCTCGGGCGCTGGCGCGCGGATGGAGGTCGCGATCGAGGTCACAGGCGGTGGGCTGCGCATCGGGCAGCCGCTCCCGGCTGGGGTGACGCTGAGCGACGGCGCGTCCACGGTGCCGCTGGGCGAGGACGGCTTGCCGCTGGACGCGCAGGGCGTGTGGGGTGCGCTGCGCCTGAACGGCCCGGCATCGCGTCTGGCCGCCTGGCTGGCCGAGGACGGCGCGCTGGTGCACGTCGCGCCGGCCGAGCCCGTGGCCGGCTTGCCGGCGGGTGCGCAGGGCGAGCTCAGCGTCGCCGTGACGCAGGACGGCCTGACCACGGCGGGCCGCACCTGGATCGGCGTGGTCTCCGACGGGGTGTCGGACACGCTGCCCGAGGATTTCGACGGCGAGGTGGTCGCCGGTGACCTGGTGCTGGACGAGGCCTGGGTCGCCGCGCGCATCGCCGAGGCCGGGGCGGGGCAACCGGTGCGGATCGCCGCCACCGGCAGCGTCGAGCTCGGCGAGGCGGTCCTGCAGTTGGCCTCTGTCGAGGTCTATGCCGGCGGCGACGTGGTCGGTCGTTTCGGCGCGCAGAGCAACCTCAGCGCGCTGAGCATCAGCGCGGCCGGGCGGATCGAGATCGAGGCCGCCGTCACCGGGCCGGTGACGATCGGCGCGCTGCGCTCGGGCCAGGCGGCGCCGGTGGCGAGCCCAGTCGCCGAGCCCGCGGCCGAGGACCTGATGCCGCTGGCGCGTGCCTTCGCCTTCGAGGCGCCTGCGGCCGTCGCCTACGCCGCCGATGGCGCGACGCCGGGCCGCATCGTGCTGCGCACCCTGGGGGCGATCACGATCGCCGGTCCGGTGCAGACCTTCGGCGGGGAGTTGCTCATCGAGGCCGGAGGCGGCACGCTGACGTTGGCGGGCACGGCCAGCGGCGACCCCTTGATCCTGGAGGGCGGCACCGTGTTGCTGTCAGCGCGCGATGGCATCGTGGTGCAGGGGGCGGCGCAGGTCAGGGCGACAACGCTCGAGCTGTTCACCGCCAACGGCGATGTCGGTGCGGACGAGGCGCCGCTGGTGGTCGACGGGGTGGGCGACTACGCCCGGCTGGACGGCCATGTGGCCGGCGCGCTGTATCTGCGCGAGGCCGAGGGCGATCTCGTGCTGGGCCGGCTGTCGGCCGGTACTGCGGCCGTGCTGCAGACCGTCTCCGGCGCCATCGTCGGTCTGGACACGGGCGGCTTCGCCAACCTGTCCGCCGCCTCGGTCCGCCTGGAAGCGCAGGGCGGCGGCATCGGCGCCTGGGTCGATCCCTGGGCCACGCTGATGGGCTGGGGCCTGGAGGTCGGTGAGCCGGTGCTCGGGACGACCGCCGCCGGCGAGCCCCGGCTGGTGTTGAACACCGGCCGGCTGCTGGCCGGCACCGACGGCGGCGACCTCTCGATCACCAACCAGTCGCGCGCCGACCTCGTCGTCGACGGCCTGAGCCAGGCCTGGGCCGGCGGGCGCGTGGCGCTGCAGACCCGGGGCGACCTCGACCTGAGCGGCGACATCGAGGGCGCGGGTGGCGCGGTCGAACTCCTGGCCCGCGGCGACCTGCGCCAGGCCGCCACCTCCACCATCGCCTCCGACGGCGGCGCGGTCACGCTGCACGCCGTGCGCGGCTCGGTGGTGCAGGCGGCGGGCGCGCGGGTGGACAGCGCCGGCGCCGATGGGGCCGCCGGCGACCTGATCCTGGACGCGGGTGACGCGGTGGCCCTGGCCTGGGTCGACGCTGGCGGGGCCACGGTGTCGGTGACGGCGCGTGCGGGTTCGATCATCGATGCCGACGGCGCGGCGGGCGACGACATCGACGTCAGCGCCGGCGCCCTGTGGCTGGATGCGGCCGAGTCGATCGGCGAGCACGTGCTCGCCGGCGGGCTGCTGCCAGCCGTCCCGGGCGTGAACGCGGTCGACATCCGTGTGGATGTGCTGGCGGGACGTGCCGCAGGCACGATCCGGCTCGTCGAAGCCGATTCGGCCGTGATCGGTGCCGTCGGTCCCGGCGCGGGCCTGACGGTGACCGACCGTGGCGGTGTGCACCTCGTCGCCGGCGCGTCGTTCGAGGACGGGGAGTCGGCGTCCGCCGACGCGGCACGGTTGACGGTGGTCGAGGCGGTCAGCGCCGGGACGGGCGGCGACATCGTGCTGACCGTGCAGGGCCACGGCTCGCAGTTGTACGTCGACGCGCCGCTGGTCGCGCGGGACGGCGCGCTGCGCCTGGCGGCAGGTCAGCTCGTGGGTGCCTCGGGCATGCAGGGCTTCGACATCTCGGGCGACATCGAGATCGAGGCGGCCGACGGCCTCGCGCTCGGGGCCTTCGACGATGCCGGCCAATGGCAGGACGAAGAGGGCGCCGTCTTCGGCCGCACGCACTCGCTGGGCACGATCCGCATCGTCGGCGATCAGACCATCGCCGCCGGCCAGCGCCTGGCGCTGCGCCTGATCGCCGAGGGCGAGGCGGACCGTCTGGAGGTCCGCGGCAGCCTCGACCTGCGGGCCCCTGCCGGCGCGCTGACCGGCGCCGCGCTGGACGTGATCCTGGCGTCGACCGATCCGGGCGGCGCCGCCTACGCACCGCGTCTGGGCGATGTCGCCGGCCTGGTCGTGGCCGACGGCGGCATCGTCGGCCGCTTCGCCGTGGCCACGGGCCTGTTCGGCTACGACAACGGCGCGACCGTGATGCAGATCACCGAGCAGGCCGGCGAAGGCGGCGAAGGCGGCGAGTGGCCCGTCGCGCTCACGCTCGAGGTGGTCGAGCGCCCGCTGGCCCAGCAGGTCACGGTGCAGGCCCACGCCGCGGTCGACGCCGACGCCATCGGCATGTTCTTCAACAGCGATTACTTCGGCACCGAGCGCGCCTACGCCGCCGGCATGACGCTGACCGCCGGGGGCTTCCTGACGGTGGACGGCCGCTTCCTGCTGAGCAACGGCGATGCCACGGTCACCTTGTCCGACCGCAGCACCGTGCAGGCGCGGCGCTGGACCATCGCCGGCAACGACCTGCACGCCTTCGTCGGACTGAACGGGCCCTATCGCCTCGACACCGACCACGACGGCCTGTTGGACGACGAGACCACCAACGCCACGGCGGCCGGTTTCGAGCTGCAGGGTGTGGATGTCGCCCTGGTGATCCACGTGGAGCAGGCGCAGGCCGGTGCGGCCGACCCGCGGGGCTGGGTCAGTGCGCTGGCCAACGCCGCGCAGGCCACCGAGATCGGGCTGCCCGTCGTCGACATCGACGCCAGCGCCCTGCAGGTAGCCGTCAACCTGGGCACCGACGGCCGCACGGTGGTTGATTACGAATCGGCGCCCGACGACGCGCCGGAAGCCGACGGAGGCGATGCGCCGGCGTCGAGCACCGGCCTGGCGACCCCGGCGCTGGTGATCGCCACCGGTGGCACCGATGCCGCCACCGGGGCAGACGAGACCCTGAGCATCGACTTCGCCGGCAGCCTGGGCACGCTGCTGCGCGCCTCGGCCGACTTCCGCATCCAGGTGGCCGACTTCTTCCACGCCAGCGGTTCGATGGGGTTGGAGAAGTCCACGCGCGACCTGGTGCTGGCCGACGGCACCGAGATCCGGGTGGACACGCTGACGATCGGCGGCGAGGACCTGCACGCCTTCGCCGGCATCCGCGGCCCGTACTGGCAGGACAGCAACGGCGACGGCCGCATCGATGCCCAGGACCAGACCGAAACCGACTCGCTGGGCCTGGCCCTGGGCGACGTCGATTTCGGTCTGGTCCTGGCCTCCGCCGCGCCGACCCAGGACGAGATCGCCGGCCTGTCGTGGACGACCGTGAAAGCCCGCGCCGGCTCGGTCGAGTTCGTCGGCGTGCCCGATGTCACGCTGGCGGCGCGCGACCTGGCGGTGGACATCAACCTCGTGCACGGGGTGGACGCGGCCTTCGACGCCGACACCAAGGTCATCGACTACACGGCCGAGGGCGGTGCGCTCGAGGTTGTCACGGGCACCGGCCGCACGCTGGCCATGGACGCTGCCGGCGGGCGCGGCCAGCTCGTGCGCGCCAGCGGCGAGGTCGAGCTGTCGGTGGGCGGCTTCGTCGAGGTGCGCGGCTCGCTGGCCTTCGAGCGCAGCAGCCAGCAGGTGACGCTGGTCGACGGCACCCGGGTCGACACCGACATGCTGTCCATCGGCGGCACGGGCCTGTCGGGCTTCGTCGGCCTGGGCCCTTACGGCGACGATGCCGACGGCGACGGGGTGCTGTCGCAGGACGAGCTGAACCCCGATGCCCGCGGCCTGGGCGTGCGCAACATCGAGTTCGGCCTGGCGGTGTTCGATGGCCAGGGCGCCTATGCCGACACGCGCTGGACCGCTGCCACCGCGGTGGTGGGCGGCGTCGACCTGCTGGTGGGCCTGCCCGAGGACCTGCGCCTGGACGTGCACACCCTGGGCGTGGACGCCAACCTCGTCAGCCACGTGGCGCCGGTGATCGCCG
>CAZFVH010000115.1:0-15816 GCA_964522465.1 uncultured Rubrivivax sp.
TTCCTGTGGCTGTTCATGTGGCTGAGCCTGAGCCTGAGCGTGAGACTGTGCCTGAGCCTGTGCCTGAGCCTGAGACTGAGCCTGATCCTGAACCTGATCCCGAGGTCGAGACCGGGCAGGCCACCGGGCCTGTCGCCGACACCCCCTCCCGCCGCTCCCCCGGCCCCACGGCCTCGGCCGAGACGGCCTCGATCACCAGCGCCCGGCCTGGCATCAGGAAGGCGAAGCGCTGGCGGTAGGCGGTGTCGAAGGCCGCGCGCACTGCGGCCTCGTCGCCCAGCGGGACAACCAGCGCGGTGTCGGTGCCCTGGTAGCGCAGGTGAATGCGCAGCCGGCGTTCCACCGCGGCCGGGTCGTAGCCCTGGCCGGCCAGTTCGGTCGACGCCGCCTCGGCCAGCGCGGCAGCCCGGCTGGCAGCGGCGGCGAGACCGGCCGCGTCCAGCGGCAGTTCCACCGAGGCCTCGCGCATCGCCGTCTGGTCCGCCAGCCCCATGCCGTAGGCCGAGAGCACGCCCGCCAGCGGGTGCACGAAGACGCGCGTCATGCCCAGCGCGTCGGCCACGGCGCAGGCGTGCTGACCGCCCGCGCCGCCGAAGCACTGCAGCGTGTAGCGCGTGACGTCGTAGCCGCGCGCCACCGAAATGCGCTTGATCGCGTTGGCCATGTTCTGCACCGCGATGCGCAGGAAGCCTGCGGCCAGCGCCTCGGGCGTGGCCTCGCGCCCGCTGGCGCGCCACACCTCGGCGGCCAGGGCCCCGAAGCGCGCGACGACGGTGTCGCGGTCCAGCGGCTCGTCGCCCCCGGGGCCGAACACGCACGGGAACCACGCCGGCTGCACCCGGCCGAGCATCACGTTGGCATCGGTCACCGCCAGCGGCCCGCCGCGGCGGTAGCTCGCCGGGCCCGGGTTGGCGCCCGCGCTCTCGGGGCCCACGCGCAGCCGCGCGCCGTCGAAAGTGAGCAGGCTGCCGCCGCCGGCGGCCACGGTGTGGATGCTCATCATCGGCGCGCGCATGCGCACGCCGGCCACCTGGGTCTCGAAGGCGCGTTCGAACTCGCCCGCGTAGTGGCTCACGTCGGTGGAGGTGCCGCCCATGTCGAAGCCGATCACGCGCTCGTGCCCCGCCGCCACCGCGGTGCGCACCATGCCGACGATGCCGCCGGCCGGCCCGGAGAGGATGGCGTCCTTGCCCTGGAAGTGATGCGCCTCGGTCAGGCCGCCCGAGCTCTGCATGAAGTACAGCGGCACGCCGGGCATCTGCTGCGCCACCTGGTCGACGTAGCGCCGCAGGATGGGGCTGAGGTAGGCATCGACGACGGTGGTGTCGCCGCGCGAGACGAACTTCATCAGCGGGCTCACCTCGTGCGAGACGCTGACCTGCGCGAAGCCCGCCGCGCGCGCCAGGCGCGCCGCCGCCTGCTCGTGCGCGCTGTGCCGCCAGCCATGCAGGAAGACGATGGCGCAGGCGCGCAGGCCGGCGGCGTGCGCCTCGCCGAGCGCGCGCGCGAGCGCGGCCTCGTCCAGCGGCGCGAGCACCTCGCCGTCGACGCCCACGCGCTCGTCGGCCTCGACGACGCGCGCGTACAGCAGCTCGGGCAGCACCACGCGGCGGTCGAACAGCCGCGGCCGCGCCTGGTAGGCGATGCGCAGCGCGTCGCGGAAGCCGCGCGTGGTCACCAGCAGCGTGGGCTCGCCCTTGCGCTCCAGCAGCGCGTTGGTGGCCACCGTCGTGCCCATCTTCACGCACTCCACCTGCGCAGGGGTCACCGCCTCGCCCGGGCCCAGGCCGAGCAGGCGGCGGATGCCTTCCACCGCGGCGTCGGCATAGTGCCCGGGGTTCTCGCTCAGCAGCTTCAGGGTGTGCAAGGTGCCGTCGGGCGCGCGGCCCACCAGGTCGGTGAAGGTGCCGCCCCGGTCGATCCAGAACTGCCAGCGGGATGCGGGGGTGTTCATCAGGAGTCCTTTCGAGCAGACAGGCATGCGGGGCCGCTCAGGTCGCTCGGGCGGCCGCCGCGCGCACCCGCTGCACCAGCACCGGCATGGCCGCGGCCGCCAGCATCGCCAAAAGCCAGGCCAGACCGGCGTGCACCTGCGGCAGCAGCGCCAGCAAGGCAATGAAGAAGACGGAAAAGCCGATCTGCCCGACCGTGAAGCCGCGCAGCAGGGCCACCGTGGCCGCCGCGCCATGGCGGGGCAGCGTGAAACTGGGCAGGATCAGCCCGGAGATCGGCACAGCCAGCAGCAGGCCGGCCAGGGCCAGCGGAAGCGTGGACGACCCCCCGATGACGAGGGCCGCCATGAACACGGCGGCGCCCACCCGGGCCCACAACTCGGCGCGCGGCAAGGCGACCCGGCCGGCGCTGGTCAGACCGACAGACAGACGGGCGAGCGCTCCCGTGCCGGCCACCACCGCCAGCACGGACAGCAGCACGACGAGCCACTGCGGCGCGTCGAGCGCGATCAGCACACCACCCAGGGCGAAGAAGACGCCCAGCGCCAATGCCAGGCAGGCCGGCCACGACCAGCGCCGCGCCGCCCAGGCATAGCTCACCAGGTAGGCCACCAGCGCCGGGTGGCAACGCAGCGTCGCCAGGCAGGCCTGCCGTCCATGCTCGGCACCGACGTCCACCATCAGCAGCCCGACGATGGGTCCGCCGATCATCGGCAGGCCGGCGAGCCAACCGCCCGCCGCGTGGCCCCACCGCGCGGCCACCATCGAGGCCGTGAGTACCGTGGCAGCGATCAGGACGAGTTTCGCGGCCAGCAGGCCCGCGTCGGTCAAGACAACGCTCCGTGTCGGGCGGGCAGACGCCAGCCGCCGGACAGGCAGGGATAGACAGGGTCATGGGCTCGCATCGACGATATTCTGGATGCACGCGCCACCGTCGGCGGCGTGCCCGTGCGCTACATCAGACTCGGCAACCAGAGCACGGTCTGCGGAAACAGGTAGATCAGCAGCACCGCCACCAGCAGCAGGACGAAGAAGGGCAGCGCGGCGCGCGCCAGCCACGTCAGCTCACGCCCGGTCAACCCTTGCAGCACGAACAGGTTGAAGCCCACAGGCGGCGTGATCTGCGCCATCTCGACCACCAGAACGACGAAGATGCCGAACCAGAGCAGGTCGATGCCGGCGGCCTGCACGGTGGGCACCAGCACCGCCATCGTCAACACCACCATCGAGATGCCGTCCAGGAAGCAGCCGAGCACGATGAAGAACACCATCAGCAGCACCAGCAACCCGAACGGCGGAAGTCCCAGGCCGCCGATGAAGGCAGCGACCTCCCTGGGCAGGCCGATGAAGCCCATCGCCAGCGTCAGGAAGGAGGCGCCAGCGAGGATCAGACCGATCATGCAGTAGACGCCGCAAGCGGCTGTCAGCCCCTCGACGAAACTGCGCCGAGTCAGGCTCCCGTCGAGTGCGCCAAGCGCCAGCGCGCCTGCCACACCCATCGCCGCCGACTCGGTGGCGGTCGCCACCCCGCTGTAGATGGAGCCGATCACCAGGCCGATCAGCGCCAGCACCGGGATCAGGTGTCGCGCGGCGCGCAGCTTCTGCGCGAACGTCGTGGCCGACTCGGCCGCAGGCACCTGCCCGGGGTGCCCAAGCGCCCACCAGGCGATGTAGCTCGAGTACAGCGCCATCAGCAGCAAACCGGGCACCGCACCGGCGACGAAGAGCTTGGCGATCGAGACGTCGGTGGCCACGGCGTAGACGATCATGATGATCGACGGCGGAATCAGCAGCCCGAAGGTGCCGGCACCCGCCAGCGAGCCCAGCGCGATGCGATCGGGATAGCCGCGCGCCTTCAACTCGGGCAGCGTGATGCGGCCGATGGTGGCGCACGTGGCGGCGCTCGACCCCGACACGGCGGCGAAGATGCCGCAGCCCACGACGTTGGTGTGCAGCAGCCGCCCGGGCAGGTGGTTGAGCCAGGGCGCGAGCCCCTTGAACAGATCCGCCGTCAGGCGCGAGCGGAACAGGATCTCGCCCATCCACAGGAACAGCGGCAGTGCGGTCAATGTCCAGCTGCTGGTGCTGCCCCAGATGGTGAAGACCATGCTGTCGCCCACCGGGCGAGATGTGAAGGTCTGCAACGCGAAGGCCGCCACACCCAGCAGCGCCAGCCCGATCCAGAAGCCCGAGGCCAGCACCGCCAGGAGCAGCGCGATGAGCAGACCGGAAGCCACGATGTCCATCACTCGCTCCGCGTCTGGCCAGACGTGCCTGCGGCGTCGGTGTGAAAGGGGCGACCCGCCAGGCGGCAGGCGCAAGCGTCGGCGAAAGCCAGCGCCATGCCGACGCAACCCAGTGCCATCGTGACCTGGGGCAGCCACAGCGGGGTGGCATCCGAGCCGGGCGAGACGTCGTGTGTGACCCAGGACACCCACACCAGCCTCAGCGTGAAGAAGGCCAGTCCGAAGCTGACACCGAGCCCGGCCGCTAGGCACAGCCCCTCCACCCTGGCCCGCCAGCGCGCCGGCAGCCGGTGCAGCAGCAGGGTCACCCGCAGATGCTCACCCCGCTGCAACGTTCGCGGCAGCGCGAGGAAGAGCGCTGCCGCGATCGCATAACCGGCGTAGGCATCGAGCCCACGCAGCCCCCAGGCGAACTGCCGGTCGGCCACCCCCAGGATCACGGCCGCGAAGGCCGCGACCATGGCCGCGGCGGAGCCGGCCATCAGCAGCGCATAGCAGCGGTCCAGCCAAGGCCTGAGCGTGTCCATGGTGCGGCGTCCTGGGGAGGGCTCAGCGCCGGTAGGCGTCGATGATGGCCTGGCCTTCAGGGCCGGCCTGGCGCAGCCATTCGGCAGTCATGCGCTCACCGATGGGGCGCAACTCGGCCTTCAGACGCTCACCGCTGCGATCCACCGTCATCCCGCGCACTGCGAGCTCCTTCAGGAACTCGTCGTCCTTCTGCTCGCTGAGCTGCCAGCCGCGCTCCCCGGCGGCGGCGGCCACGCGCAGCACCGCCGCCTGCGTGGCGGCGTCGAGCGCGTCGAAGGCCCGTACGTTGACGACCACCGCATTGCGCGGCAGCCAGGCGTTGACGTCGTAGAAGAACTTCACCTGTTCGTGCAGCTTGCTCTCCACGCCACTGGCGCTGCTGGTGAGGAAGTTGTCGATCCCGCCGGTGGCCAGGGCCTGTGGCAGCTCGGCGAGCTGGATCGTCACCGGCTGCGCGCCCACCAGCTCGGCGATGCGCGTGGTGGCCGGGTTGTAGGCGCGCATCTTGGTGCCGCGCAGGTCGGCCAGCGACGTCACCGGCTTCTTCGAATACAGGCTCTGCCCCGGCCAGGGCACGGTGTACAGCAGTCGCATGCCCTGGCGGGCGAGCAGTTGCTCCAGCGGCGCGCGCGAGACCTGGTCGAGCTTGCGCGCCTGCGCGTAGGTGGTGGCCAGGAAGGGGACGGCGTCGACGCCGAACAGCGCGTTCTCGTTCGCGAAGCCCGAGAGGATGAACTCGCCGGCCTGCGTCTGGCCGGTCTGCACCGCGCGCTTGATCTCGTTGGCCTTGTACAGGCTGGCCCCCGGGTGCAGCGTGATCTTCAACCGCCCCGCGGTGGCGCGCTCGACCTCGTCGGCGAACCACTGCAGGTTCTGCACCTGGAAGGTGTTGGGGCCGTAGCCCGAGGGCAGGTCCCAGCGCGTCTGCGCCTGGGCGGGCAGTGCCGCCAGCGCGATCGCGGCGGCAGCGGTGGCGGCGAGGAAGCGTCGTCTCATGCGGATCTCCTTGGGGAACAGGTGGGTGGGAGGGGGACGGGGATCTCTGTGCTGGGTGCAGGCGGCCTCGGGTACGGCAGGCTCCGGGCGCGCCTCGGCGGATTCAGAACGCCGCGAGCTCGTGGTTCAGGCGATCGGTGATCAGCATCGCGCCCGGCGCATGCGTGATCGCCAGCGGCGGGCGCGCCTGCAGCAGTGCCGACTGCGGCGTGACCCCGCAGGCCCAGAACACAGGCACCTCGTCGGCGCGGACCTCGACTGCATCGCCGTAGTCGGGGCGCTGCAGGTCGGCGATGCCGATCAGTGCCGGATCGCCCAGGTGCACCGGGGCACCGTGCACCGCCGGGTAGCGCGAGGTGATCTGCACCGCGCGGATCGCATCGGCGGCGCGCAGTGGGCGCATGGTCACCACCATGGGGCCGCTGAAGGGGCCGGCGGGCGTGGTCGGCAGCGTGGTGCGGAACATCGCGACGTTGCGTCGCTGCTCGACGTGGCGCAGAGCGATCCCCGCGTCGAGCAGCGCCTGCTCGAAACTGAAGGAGCAGCCGATGACGAAGGCCACCAGGTCATCGCGCCACAAACGCGAGATGTCGCTGGGCTCGTCGACCAGTCGGCCGTCGCGCCAGACGCGGTAGCGAGGCACGTCGCTGCGGATGTCGATGCCATCGCCGAGCGCAGGCAGCGCCGGATCCCCCGGATCGCCCACGGCCAGCAGCGGGCAGGGCTTGGGGTTGCGTTGGCAGTAGCGCAGGAAGTCGCCCGCCCAGTCACGCGGCAGGATCACCACATTGCCCTGGACGTGGCGGTCGGCGAGTCCGCTGGTGTGCGCGACCGTGGCGCCGGCGCGGAAGGCCGCGCGCCACCGCGCGGGGGACGCCGTCGGCTCGGGAAGGTTGGGGATCGGTGTGGACATGGGCCGCGATTCTGTGAAGCGCGCGCCCGGAGGGCAAACGAGAAGTTTTTCTATCTCGTCATCGATTTTTTCGATGAAGGGCTGCGCCCGGTGGCGCCGGGCTGGCTGAGGGCCCAGCGCGCCGTGAAGTCGCGCAGCGAGGCGACCGCACGGCCGACGATGGGGCTGGCCGGGTCGTCGCGCCAGCTCAGGTGGATGGGCAACGGCGGCAACTGGACGTCCACGGGCCACACCGCCAGCGGCCGCTGAGCGGCCAGGCGCCGAACCGCCGCCGCCGGCAGCGTCGCCACCCCGAAGCCTTGTTCCGCGAGCTCCAGCATGGCCGAGATCGACGAGATCGCGTGCACGCGCGGGCTGTCGATGCCTGCGACGCGGCACGCCTCCAGCAGCGCCACGTGGGGTTGCGAAGCGCGCTGGAAGGTCAGCAGTTCGTGAGCGCCGGCCACGTCGGCCAGCGTCGCCCGAGCGCGCCGCGGGGCCGGACGCGAGCCGACGAAGACCATGGGCATCGGTGCCAAGGCACGGCTGTCGATGCCCTCGCCCTGCAACGGCAGCACCGCCACGGTCAGGTCCAGCGCGCCGCGCCGCATCTGGTCGAGGAGGACAGCGCTGGTTTCCACCGTGAGGTCCAGTTGCAGTGCCGGCTGCTCGCGTCGCAGCACCTGTACCCACTCGACCAGCCAGGAATGGAGCACCGATTCGATGACCCCGACGCGCAGCAGCGCGTCGCGCGCTTCCGCGCCCGACGCCGCGCCGAACTCGGCACGGATCTCGCGCTGCAGATTCAGCAGCTTCTCGGCGTGGCGGTGGAAGCGCGCCCCGGCGATCGTGAGCCGGAACTGCTTGTCACGGCGGTCCAGCAGCAGCACGCCCAGTTCTTCCTCGAGCGCAGCGATACGGCTGGACAAGGCCGACTGCGTGACGAAGAGCTTGTCGGCCGCGCGCGTGATGCTGGACAACGTCACCGCCCAGTAGAAGGCCTCGACGAAGCGCAGGTTCATCGCAACCCGCCGTCCGGTGTCGTGTAGGCCATTCACGCCACCAGCATCGGCATCCGCGCATTCAGCAGGCTCACGATGTCGTGCACCGGCAGCCCCGTGGCCGCGCGCAGCGCCGCCGCATAAGGCGGCAGGTTGGTGCATTCCAGCACCAGGGCCTGCAACGCAGGCTCGCGCGCCAGCAGCCGCCGGCCTGCGGCCAGCACCTGCGCGCGCGCGTCGACCTCGTCGAGCTCGGGCCGATCCTCCAGCAGCGTGCGGTGCAGCGGCGACCCCGGGGTGATGCCCTCCACCGGCGTGGCCGGATCGGCGCCCGCAGCCAGGAAGTGGGCTGCCGTCAGCGAGGACGCTTCGATGGTGATGACACCGCAGCGCGAGGGCGCGAGTTCGTGCAGCACCAGCAGCGCGGAAGTCCATACCGGCACCGGCAGCGCAGCCTGGAGTTCGCGCTGCCATCGGGCGAGGAAGCCGCAACTGGTGCTGATCGCCACTGCCCCCTGCTGAACGAGCGCGTGCCCGGCCGTGATGAAACGCGCGAGCAGTTCGCGGTCGTCGGCCGAGCCACGAACCACACGCCCTGGGGCAGCACCCCCCACCACGTGCCGGCTGACCGGAAAACCGAAGGTGGCCGGATGCCCGATGTCGCCGGGCGGCCGTGGGAAGCGGGTGTCGAGCATCAGCAGTCCGAGCATGGATCGAAGGCTCCTGGGGCCGTTTCTTGGGGGAAAGCCCCGAGGCGCGAAACCGGTGGCACGGACTATGCTACCGGTTGGTGCAGGCCTTGCGCCATTCCCAGCGACGCGTCTACGGAGGTTTTTCACATGCGTTTCCACCCCGCCCTGCTTGGCGCCGCTGCGGCGCTGGCGCTTTCCGCTGTCTGCGGCACGGCTGCGGCCCAGGTCAAGTGGGACTTGCCGGCAGCCTATCCGGCCACCAATTTCCACAGTGTCAACCTGCAGCGTTTCGCTGACGACGTCGAGAAGGCTTCAGGCGGCAAGCTGAAGATCACCGTGCACGCCAACGCGTCACTGTTCAAGGCGCCCGAGATCAAGCGCGCCGTTCAGGGCGGACAAGCTCAGATCGGTGAGATCCTGCTCGTCAACTTCCAGAACGAGTGGCAGCCCTTCGGCATCGACGGCATTCCCTTTCTCGCCGACAGTTACGACACGGCGATGAAGCTGTACCGCGCGCAGCGGCCCTTCCTGGACAAGAAGCTCGACAGCCAGGGCATGAAGTTGCTGTACGCCGTGCCGTGGCCGCCGCAGGGGATCTACGTCAACAAGCCGATCAACGCCGCGGCCGACCTCAAGGGTGTGAAATGGCGCGCCTACAGCCCGGCCACTGCCCGCATCGCGGAACTTGTCGGTGCCCAGCCGGTGACGGTGCAGGCCGCCGAACTGAGCCAGGCCATGGCCACCGGCGTGGTGCAGTCCTATATGTCCTCCGGTTCCACCGGCTTCGACACCAAGACCTACGAGCACATCAAGTACTGGTACGACACCCAGGCCTGGCTGCCGAAGAATGCCGTCATCGTCAACAAGCGGGCCTTCGAGGCACTGGACAAGGCCACGCAGGACGCGGTGCTGCAAGCGGCCGCCACCGCCGAGGCGCGGGGCCTGGAGGCCAGCAAGTTCACCAACAAGGACAGCCTGGACAAGCTGCGCGCCAACGGCATGAACATCGTCGAGCCGTCGGCCCAGCTCAAGGCCGACCTGAAGCAGGTGGGTGAGGTCATGCTCAAGGAGTGGCTGTCCAAGGCCGGGGCCGAGGGCCAGGCCATCATCGACGCCTACCGCAAGTGAGCGTCTGAGCCGCGGGACCGGGGACGATGCGCAAGGCACTCGACACGCTGTACGACGGCGCCTCCTGGCTGGCGGCGCTGTGCATGATCGGCCTGCTGGCGATGGTGCTGCTGTCCATCGTCAGCCGCCTGGCGCACTTCCACGTCCCGGGCACCGACGCCTATGCCGGCTACCTGATGGCCGCCGCGGGCTTCCTGGCGCTGGCGCACACGCTCAAGCGCCAGGAGCACATCCGCGTGACCCTCGTGATCAACGCGCTGCGCGGGCGTGCACACAGGATCATGGAGGTCTGGGCCCTGGGGGCCGCCACCTTCCTGGCGGCACTGGGTGCCTGGTACTCGGTGCGTCTGGCATGGCAATCACACCTGTTCGACGACATCTCCACCGGCAACGACGCCACACCGCTGTGGATCCCGCAGCTGTCGATGGCCGTCGGCAACCTGATCCTGCTGGTGGCGTTCGTCGACGAGCTCGTCCTGGAGCTGAGGGGAAGGCGTCGAACCCCGGCACCTGACGGCGCCACCCACAACGAGTAGGCCTGCCGCGCATGTCGGAACTCGCCATCACCGCCTTGCTGATCGCCTCGCTGTTCCTGATCCTGGGCAGCGGGGTGTGGATCGGTCTGACGCTCTCGGGCGTGGCATGGATCGGCATGCAGCTTTTCAGTTCCCGGCCTGCGGGCGACGCCATGGCGGTCACGATCTGGGGCGCGGCGTCGAGCTGGACGCTCACGGCGCTGCCGCTGTTCGTTTGGATGGGAGAGATCCTGTTTCGTACACGGCTCAGTCAGGACATGTTCCGCGGCCTCGCACCCTGGATGCAGTCACTGCCGGGTCGGCTGCTGCACGTCAACATCGCCGGCTGCGCCATCTTCGCCGCCGTCTCGGGGTCAAGCGCCGCCACATGCGCGACGATCGGCAAGATGAGCCTGCCCGAATTGAAGCGACGCGGCTACCCTGACAGCATCGCGATCGGTTCGCTCGCCGGCGCGGGCACGCTCGGCCTGCTGATCCCACCGTCGATCATCATGATCGTCTACGGTGTGGCGGCCGAGGTCTCGATCGCCCGCCTGTTCATCGCCGGTATCCTCCCCGGGATCCTGCTGGCCGGGCTGTTCTCGGGATATCTGATGTTGTGGGCCTGGCGGAACCCGGACAAGGTGCCGCCCGCCGACGAGCGCATGACGCTGGGTCAGAAGTTGAGCCAGTCTCGACATCTGATCCCTGTGATCCTGCTGATCGGCGCGGTGCTGGGCAGCATCTACACCGGCGTGGCCACGGCCACCGAGGCAGCGGCCGTCGGCGTGGTCGGCGCTCTGCTCATCTCTGCCGCGCAAGGCTCCTTGACCTGGCAGACCTTCAAGGAGTCCTTGATGGGCGGCACGCGGCTGTACTGCATGATCGCCCTGATCCTGGCCGGCGCAGCCTTCCTCACCCTGAGCATGGGCTACATCGGGTTGCCCAGACACCTGGCGGAGTGGATCGCCTCGCTCGGGCTGTCGCAGTTCGAATTGCTGCTGGCCCTGATGGGTTTCTACCTGCTGCTCGGTTGCTTCCTCGATGGTATCTCGATGGTGGTGCTGACCATGGGGGTGATCATGCCCACCGTCGTCGGCGCGGGCATCGATCCGGTGTGGTTCGGGATCTTCATCGTCATCGTCGTCGAGGCGGCACAGATCACGCCCCCCGTGGGCTTCAACCTGTTCGTGATGCAGGGCATGACCAAGCGCGACATCGCCTGGATCGCCCGGGTGACGATGCCGTTCTTCTTCCTGATGATCGGCGCTGCGGGGCTGATCTACCTGTTCCCCGGGCTCGTCACGGCGCTGCCGCAACGCATGATGGGGTGAGGCCCGTCGTTCGGGACGCCGTCCGGCTGCAACCTTCTGGGCGACCCGCTCATCATCGTGACAGCGCCCGCTCGACCGCCCTGGCAGCCATCGCCACGATCATCGCCGCGCGATACGCTGCGCTGGCGTGCAGGTCGGACGTCAGGTCGTCGGCAACCACTTGCACGCCTCTGACCGACTGCGCGCTGAACGACACCCCGAGAGCCGCCTCCAGCGCGGGCTCGCGCCGCACGCAGGCAGCAGCGCCGGTCACCGCCACCCGCACGCCGCAGGCGCGCTGGGCGACGAACACGCCCACGATCGCAAAGCGGGACGCCGGTTGACGCAGTTTCGCGTACGCGCTGCGTCCCGCAACCGGGAACGAGACCTCGGTGATCAATTCCCCCGGCTCGAGTGCGGTCTGGTAGATGCCGGTGAAGAAATCCGCCGCGGCGATCGTGCGCCGGTCAGTGTGGATGGTGGCGTCGAGCGCCAGCACGGCAGCAGGGTAGCAGGCCGACGGGTCCGCATTGGCCAGCGCCCCGCCCAGCGTACCCATGGCGCGCACGGCCGGGTCGCCAATGCCCTCGGCCAGTTCTGCCAGCCCAGGCAAGCGCTGGCGTACCGTCACCGACGAGGCGACTTCGGCATGCCGCGTCATCGCACCGATGAAGATCCGGTCTTCATTCACCCGGATCCCAGACAGTTCGGCGATGCCTCCGAGATCGACCAACCGCTCCGAGGCCGACATCCGCAGCTTCATCGCCTGCACCAGACTCTGCCCACCCGCCAGGAAGCGGGCATCGCCCTGGAGCGCCGCCACGGCGGCGGGAATGCTGGCAGGACGCACGTAGTCGAACGGGACCATGCAGAAAACTCCTTGACGTTCAGGCTGCAGCAGGGCTGGATTGTCCGGGACGCGACGCGGGATTCACATCGCGCAGCTGCGAAACCCGCAGAACAGGTCGTCGCGGTCGGGCGCCGCGGCACGCCGCAGTCCCGGATGTGCGGCGCGCGGGAGCGTCCACGCCGAGGCTCCACGCAGCAGTCCCCAACCCCTGGGCGGTGGCGCGGCCGAAAAACCCGCCACGCGAGCACCCTGCCCGCTGGCGTACGGCCGTGGCGCATCCAGCATCCATTCCCAGACATCGCCCCAGATCCACCCGCGATGTTCGGCGGTGGCGCGTGCCCGCGCCCACTCTGCCTCGGTCGGCAACCGTCGGCCCGCCCAACTGCACCACGCTTCGGCCTCGTGCAGTGTCAGGTGCACGGCCACCTGCGTGGCTGGCAGGCGACGCAACCGCCCCCGTCGCTCGGCGACCACGGCTCCTCGAACCTGCTCGATCCCGCGCGGCACGCGCCGGCCCTGCGCCTGGAGCCACTCCCATCCTCGAGCGGTCCACCACCGTGGCTCGTCATACCCGCCATCCTCGACGAACTCGGCGTAGCGCCCCCAACACACCGGTTGGGCATCGATCTCGAAGGTCGGCACGTTCACCGTGTGCGCCCAACGCTCGTTCGGAGGCACCAGCCCGTCCCGAGACACCTCGCCGAGGGTCACCGGCCCGCCACTGACATGGAGCGGCTCGCGCAGCATGCGGGCGGGTGCGCCAGGGCTCCCTGGGTCCTGGTCGATCACCGGAACGGCCAGCCACTGCGCCGCCTCGGCCAGTCGTTCCGACAGCCGGTCTTCGTGCATCAGTGCCAGGCGGAACCCATGCAGTGCAGCATCGTCGTCGGGCGTCGAGGCCAGCAGGTCGAGCGTCGTCTCCAGCGTGTCGGCCAGATATCGGCGGATCTCGGCGGGGCCGGGCGCAGCGGTGTCGCAACGATCACGAACCCAGTCCGGGCCGCGCTCGGGAGACGCGACGGGCCCGAACCATGGGTCGGCCATCGGATGGATTGACGGCAGACGCGGCCGATTGGGGTCCGCCGCTTCGCCGCGCTGGCGTTGCACATGACGCGCGATCCATCGTTCCTGGAACCAGCCGGCGTATCCGATACACCGCCAGGGCACGGCCGGATGCGGCGCACCGAGCCCGGGTGCCCAAACCTGCCCATGTTCGAAAACCGACAGCCAGCGCAGCGTGCGATTGCGCGCGTCCATCAACGCGAGGGACAGCAACTCGGGATCGGCACATCGCGCCCGCACGGGATCGTCGAGCACCCGAATACCGCGCACCGCGTCGCTCATCCGGCGATCCGCCATGTCGATCGGTTCACGCAGCCCATGTACTCCTCTGCTGCGTCGAGCGCCGGTGGACGCCCTCAGCCGCGCTCGATCCGGGCGTAGGCGCTGTGGTTGTGGATGGACTCGAAGTTCTCGACATCCACCCGATAGCGACCGACCCTGGCGTCGGCCTCCAGCCGCAGCGCGACGTCACGCACCAGATCCTCGACGAACTTCGGGTTCTCGTAGGCGCGCTCTGTCACCCACTTCTCGTCGGCGCGCTTGAGCATGGGCCATATCTCGCTGGAGGCACAGTCCTCCGCAAACCGGACCATTTCATGCCAGGACAAGGGCTGGAGAGGCTCGACCCGCAGCGTCACACGGGAACGCTGGTTGTGAGCGCCGTAGTCGGAGATCTCCTTCGAGCACGGGCACAGCGTCTTCACCGGCACGCCGACCTCCATCCAGACCGTGGTGCGGCCTGCACGGGTCTCGACGATCCAGCGGCCCTCGTAATCGAGCAGGCTCGACAGGCCGGACACCGGTGCTCGCTTGCGCAGGAAGAAGTGGAAGGCCGCCTCGATGCGCCCCTCCTGCGCCTCCAGGCGTTGCAGCATCTCGGCATGGCGCTGCGCCAGCACGGCGGCCTCCAGCGGTTCATCGAGGGCGTCGAGCCAGGCGACGAAGCGCGACATGTGCGTACCCTTCCGATCGGCGGGCAGCGCGACATCCAGCGACCACACCGCAGCCGTGCTCTGCACGTCGCCGGCCACCCGCAAGCGCAGGGGGTAGCGCACATCCCGGATGCCCACACGCTGGATCGCCATCCGACGATGGTCGGTCGAGCCCTGCGTGTCGGGAATGTGGAGAGCGTCAGTCAGGTTGGTCATGGGGTCGATCCTGTCACCGGGCGCGACATGAAGCATTCGAACGGGTGGATGACAGCGTTCAATCGGCCCGTGGCCGGACTGTCGGATCAGGCTGCCGCGGCGACAGACTCGGCAGCGGCGTGCGCGCCGGCACCGAAGCGCGCGACGATCGAACGCTCGATGCCCGCGGCGTCCAGCCCGCAGGCGACGAGCAGCTTGCCCGGGTCGCCGTGCTCGATGAAATGGTCGGGCAGGCCCAGGTGCAACATCGGCCGCGACAGGCCCACCTCGGCCAAGGCCTCCGCGACTGCGCTGCCGGCGCCCCCCATGACGACGCCCTCTTCGATCGTGACGATGGCGTCGTGGGTGCGCGCGATCTCGCGGACCAGCTCGACATCCAATGGCTTGACGAACTTCATGTCAGCCACCGTGGCGTCCAGCGCCTGCGCAGCCGCCAGCGCAGGATGCAGCAGGGTGCCGAAGGCCAGTACGGCCGTGCGACGACCATGGCGTCGGATCTCCCCGCGGCCCCAGGGCAACGGCGTCAAGGCC
Source organism: uncultured Rubrivivax sp. (assembly GCA_964522465.1). Classification (GTDB taxonomy): domain Bacteria; phylum Pseudomonadota; class Gammaproteobacteria; order Burkholderiales; family Burkholderiaceae_C; genus Rubrivivax. Next base: position 14,855 of record CAZFVH010000115.1, read on the forward strand.
GGCTGGGGGGTGGCACCGACGCCCGAACCTCGCGGGTAGCGCACGGCCACCGGCCCGTCGTGCTGGAACGCGGCGGTCAGCGCCATGCGGCACTGGTCCTCATCGGACGGCGCGATCAACGCCATGTTGGGCACGCAACGGATGTAGGGGATGTCGAAGGCGCCGGCGTGCGTCGCACCATCGGCACCGACCAGGCCGGCGCGGTCGAGCGCGAACATCACTGGCAGATTCTGGATCGCGACATCGTGGATCAGCTGGTCGTAGCCACGCTGCAGGAAGGTGGAGTAGATGGCCACCACCGGCTTGAGCCTCTCGCAGGCCAGGCCGGCGGCGAAGGTCACGGCGTGCTGCTCGGCGATGCCGACATCGAAATAGCGCCGCGGGAAGCGCCGGTGGAACTCGACCATACCCGAGCCTTCCCGCATCGCCGGCGTGATGGCCACCAGGCGCTCGTCGGCCTCGGCCATGTCGCACAGCCACTGGCCGAAGATCTGCGTGAAAGTCGGCTTGCCGGGCGCACTCTTGGGGAACCCCTGGGCGGGATCGAACTTGCCCGACGCGGCGTGGTACTTGACCGGGTCGGCCTCGGCCAGGCCGTAGCCGAAGCCCTTCTTCGTGACCACGTGCAGGAACTGTGGCCCACGCTTGTCGCGCAGGTTCTCCAGCGTGGGCACGAGGGCGTCGAGGTCGTGGCCGTCGATCGGCCCGACGTAGTTGAAGCCGAACTCCTCGAAGATCGTGCCTGGCACGACCATGCCCTTGGCGTGCTCCTCGAAACGTCGCGCCAGTTCGAACAGCGGCGGCGCGTTGCGCAGCACGTTCTTTGCCCCTTCGCGCGCAGCCGCGTAGAACTTGCCGCTCATCAGGCGCGCCAGGTACTTGTTCAGCGCGCCCACGGGTGGACTGATCGACATGTCGTTGTCGTTCAGCACCACGAGCATGTCGGGCAGGCGGCCCTCGTG
>CAZFVH010000116.1:0-2051 GCA_964522465.1 uncultured Rubrivivax sp.
GCCTGACCGGCCGCAAGATCATCGTCGACACCTACGGCGGCGCCTGCCCGCACGGCGGCGGCGCGTTCTCGGGCAAGGACCCGTCCAAGGTCGACCGCTCGGCCGCCTACGCGGCGCGCTACGTGGCCAAGAACATCGTCGCCGCGGGCCTGGCCCGGCAGTGCCAGATCCAGGTGGCGTACGCGATCGGCGTCGCGCGCCCGATGAACGTGACGGTCTACACCGAGGGCACGGGCGTGATCCCCGATGAGCAGATCGCCGCGCTCGTCAACGAGCACTTCGACCTGCGCCCCAAGGGCATCATCCAGATGCTGGACCTGCTGCGCCCGATCTACCAGAAGACCGCCGCTTACGGTCACTTCGGCCGCGACGAACCGGAGTTCACCTGGGAACGTACCGACAAGGCGCCGGCGCTGCGTGCGGCGGCCGGTCTCTGAGGTGGGCGCCTCGCCCGCCCGCCGCCGCCGGACTGGCCGGATCACCGTTCGATGAGTGCCCTTCAAGGCTATCGTCCGAGCGAGCTGACGGCCGAGCAGGTCCGGGCCATGCGCGGGCCGCAGCTGTTGATCTTCGGTATCGACGCCTGCGGCCACTGCCGAGCTGCACAGCCGGCGGTGCAGGCGGTGCTGCAGGCCCACCCGGGCCTGCCGGTGCATCAGATCGAGGACGGACCGGGGCGTCGCCTCGGCCGCGCCTTCGGCGTCAAGCTCTGGCCGACGCTGGTGTGTCTGTCCGACGGCGTCGAGGTGGCGCGGGTGGTGCGGCCTAGAGAGGTGGCGCCTGTGGCCCAGGCGTTGGCCGCTATCGACGCCCCGAGCCGCCAGGGCCCGGGAGGCTGAGGCGGCCCGGGCTCACTGCGCCCGGGCCCTTCAGGACCAGACGTAGATCTCGTCCCGGCCCTCGTCCCAGCCGATGAAGGTGGCCACGACCACCCGGGGCAGCTCGCCGTCGACCCCGGGCACCTCGTGGATGCAGCGGGTGTTGAAGAAGTAGAGGTCGCCGGGCTCGAGGTCGACGCTCACGTGGTCGATGTCGTTCGATCGCGCGTAGTCGTGGAAACTGCGCGTGCGCAGGTAAGGGTCGATCTCGGGTTGCCACAGGCAACGGTGCAACGTGCACTGCGCCGACAGGCCGTCGCGCTGCGCGTTCTGCAGCACCAGCACGCCGGCGAACTGGTGCTCGAAGTCGTGGACCGCGTAGTCCGAGCGCTTCTCGCGCAGGCGCACCGAGTCGAAGTGCGGCGCGTAGGTGTAGCCGCCGTAGTGAGCCCGGATGATGGCCGGGCCGTATTCGCGTCCGTCGGGCTCGCGCGCGGTCATGACACGCTTGCCGCCGGCCACCGACTGCAGCGCGCCGTACAGCGTCTTCACCGGGTCGTCGCTGCCGGCGAACAGCCGCGCGAACAGCGCGTGTGTCTCCTGGCTGTGCGCGAGGAAGCTGTCCAGGTCCGAGCCGCGGTAGCCCAGGCTGGTGCCGATGTCGATGCGCGCCTTGCCCGTGGACGCCGCCGACTCCCAGGCGTAGCGGTTCTCGGCGCTGCGTCCTTCACGGTAGTAGCCCTCGGGGATCGCGCGCTCGCGGAAGGCTTCGGGCGCCGGCTGGCCCGGGTCGTACAGCAGTTCCTCCCGCACCAGGCGGCGCATCAGCGCCTGACAGGCCGTCGGCGCGAAAGCCTGGCGAAACACCAGTGCCGGCACCTCGGCGCGCGCCAGCGCGCGCAGTGGATCGGGGTATCGCTGCAGGATCGTGGCGGCATCGGGCTCGCTGATCTGCCAGGGGGAACGCGTCGTCATCGTGGGGACTCCCGCCCGGTGTGGGCGCTGCGGATGGTCAGGGGCCGAGCCCCCGGTCGCCGCCACGCACGGCGATCGGAAGGAACGATCGCGACCTCCAGGCTGCAGTCTATGCGGCGGCGCTTGCCGGTGGCGCGCGGCGCGGACCGCGCGATGTTTCGTGCGCGCACGGGACGGGTCCGATGCGCGGGCTCCGCACGCGCAGCCGCGTCGCGTCGACGCCTTGGAGCCCGCGATGCCGCCGACGATGCGGGAAAG
>CAZFVH010000116.1:2151-15515 GCA_964522465.1 uncultured Rubrivivax sp.
AGCCGCGTCGCGTCGACGCCTTGGAGCCCGCGATGCCGCCGACGATGCGGGAAAGCCTCATAAGAAACAAAACCCTACCGTGTACCCACACCTGCGTTCGCGCGGGGCTCGTCGAAGCGTCTGCGCTGGGCTTCGACAGGCCTGTTCTGAGCGCAGTCGAAGGGCTCAGCCCGAACGGATTCTTCGCGAACGCCGGGCGCCCATACGGAGCCTGGGGTGCTCGCCAGGCGACGTCGGGTCGTGCCAAGTCTTCTTGCGACCCCGCCCGCGGGGACCAGGACGGGCAACGCCCGGCCCTTGGGGGCCCTCAGCCCGGCCCGTCGAGCAGCATTTCTTCCTGCCGGGCGAGGGCCCCGGTCGCGCACAGGTCCGTCGCATGGGCCAGCGCCCAATCCCCGGTGCTGGCGTGCGCGTGCCGGCCATGCGCATCCCACAGGCCCTGCAGGAGTGGGGTGGCCTCCGCCCAGGCCCGGAAGGCTTCCACGGCCTGCGACCGCTCCTCCATCAGGTGGTACTTGATCAGCACCCGTGCGGCGTGGCGGGCGTGGCGCCGCGGGTCGGCCCTGAAACCCGCCAGCCGGGCGCGGGCGCGGTCGAGCGCGCCATGGACGTCGGTGAAGGGCCGCCCGTGCCCGGGCACGACCACCTGCACCGGCAGGGCCGCGATCTGCTCCAGCACCTGGGCGACGTCGTCGAAGCCGGGCTCGCCCGCGACCTCGGGAAAGACGACGCCGAAGCCGTGCTCCCACAGCGCGTCGGCCGAGAGCAGGACGCCGGCCTTGCGGTCGAAGAGCATCACCGAGTCCGGGTCGTGTCCGGGGGCAGGCAGCACTTCCCAGCGCCGGCCGCCGGCGATGAAGGCGCCCTCGCGCGGCAACTCGCCCTGCGCGCCGTAGCGGGCGATGCGCTGGCCGGTGTCCCGGTAGGTCAGGCGTCGGTCGTCCCAGGCGCGCACCGGCTGCGCCATCCCGGGGGCCACCCAGATCGGTGCGCCATGCATGGCCTGCAGTGCCGCATTGCCGCCGCAGTGGTCGGAATGCAGGTGGGTGTTGACGATGCGCGCCAGCGGCGCCCCTCGCAGCGCGTGCGCTACCAGCGCACAGGTCTGCTCGGCGTGGTTGACGTGGCCGGTGTCGACCAGCACCGCTCCGTCCTCGCCCGGCGCGGCGTGGATGAGGATGTTGTTGGATGAGAGCCAGCCGCGCTCGAGGACGGTCAGGCCGTCGAGGGCTGGGTGGCCAGTGGCCGCAGGAAGGGCGGACGAAGCCGCGTCGCCAGGCGCCGCGGGGACACTGACGGGGGAGGCGGCCTGGACGGCACCTGGGACAAGGGCGCGGCGGCCGGGCGAAGCGAAGACCGCGGCTGTGGTCGGTGCAGGGGTGGCGGGCATGGTCGGGAGGGGGGTGTGGTCGGCGGGCCGCCAGGAGGTCAGATCCTCACGCAGGGCGGCCGGGCCGCGGCGGCGGCGTCACCGGCCGTTGAAAGGCTGCGAGCACCGCGCCCAGCGCCAGCGCGGCGGCGCTGAGCGCGAAGCCGCGCTCGAGCCCGCCCGGCCCGTCGGCCACCCAGCCGACGACGCTGGGGCCGACGATCTGCCCCGCTGCGAAGACGATGGTGAAGGCGGCGATGCCCGCCGGCCAGGCGGCCGGCTCGGCGTTGTGCCGCACCAGCGCCGTCGTCGATGCGACGACCGACAGGAAGACGGCCCCGAACAGCGCCCCCGAGGCAAAGGCAGCCGCCACCGGCCCGCCCAGCAGCGGCAGTGCCGTGGCCAGCGCGAGCAGGGCATTCAGCAGCGCCAGCGGCAGCCCGCCGCGGTGCCGCTGCAGCAGCCCGGCCCACAGCCAGGACGAGGCCACCACGCCCACCCCCAGCAGGGCGTAGAAGGCGCTGACCGTCCCCGCCGCGTGACCTTGCTCGCGCAGCAGCGTGATGACGAAGGTCATGTAGCCGATGTAGCCGATGCCGAACAGGCCGTAGCCTGCCAGACCGAAGGCATAGGGGCGCCAGGCGAAGGCGGCGCGCGGCGCACCGGGGGTGGGCGGCGCCGTCAGCGAGCGCGTGCCTCGCGCGGCCGCCAGCCCGAACACCGCCGACAGCAGCCCCACGGCCACCCAGCCGCCGGGCCAGCCCGCGGCCGGGATCTCCAGCAAGGGTGGCAGGCCGAGGGCCGAGGCGACGATGCCAAGTCCCACGCCACCGTAGTACACGCCCAGCACCAGCCCGGCGTGCGCCGGCGCGCGCTGCGCCAGCCGCGCGGCCAGCAGCCCGCCGCCGACGAAGCCGGCCGCGCTGGCCGTTCCGGCGGCAAACCGGACCGCGTACAGCAAGACATCGGCGCGTGCCGCGCCGTGCAAGGCCAGCAGCCCCGCCGACAGCGCCACGCCCGCGAGCATGAAGCGCCGCGCGTCCAGGCGCGCCAGCAGCCGCGGCGCCAGCAGCGCGCCCGCCAGGTAGCCTGCCGCATTGGCCGTGTTCATCGCCCCGGCGGTGAAGTAGCTCCAGGCCAGATCGGCGCGCATCGGCGGCAGCAGCAGCGCGTAGGAGAAGCGTGCCAGCCCGAGCGCCACCGCGGCCGCGAGCGACAGCGACGCGGCGGTCAGCAGCACCTGGCGCAGCGGCTGCGTCGGGGCGGCGGGCGCGCCTGCGGCCGGTGTCACGGCCCGGTCCTCACCTGGAAAGGCTCAGCCGTTCCAGGGGGTCCTGCAATCCCGCTGGACGCCGAGGCGGGCGAGTCCCGACCCTGGGGCGTACGGTCGGGCGCACGCGCCTGCAGCAGCGCCTGCGCGAGTTCGGCAAATCCCTCGCCCCGCTCGCCAGATGTGATCCAGGCCGGCCAGTGCGCCAGCTCGGCCGCGAAGCGCATCAGGTTGGCCACGCCGACGCTGGCGGGGAAGCGCTCGAACATGACCTGGTCGTTGGTCGAGTCGCCGACGTAGACCCAGCGCGCGAGCTCGGGCTCGAGCTCGCGCCCGAACAGCCGGCGCAGCATCCACTGCGCGCCGCTCCACTTCGAGTGCGTGCCGTACCAGCCGTTGACGTGGATCGAGCTGACGGTGGCCGTCATGCCCTCCTCGCGCATCAGCGCGACGACGTGGGCGATGGTGTCGGGCGCGAGGGTGGTGAACTCGCTGTGGTCGACGGCGATGTCGGTCAGGCGCCCGGCGCTGTCGCGCGCGAGCGTCGCACCGGGGACCTCGCGCAGGATGCGCACGGCGGTGGCCTGCAGGCGGCGCGCGTTCGCGGCGCGCGTGGCCTCGTCCTGGGCGAACTCGGTGCGCACCCCGGCGCCGTCGCGCAGCAGCGCCACCGCGCCGTTCTCGGCCACGATGGCCACCACCGGCCAGTCGCGCGCGAAGGGCAGGCTCCAGCCGTGCGGGCGGCCGGTGATCGCCACCACGGGCAGGCCGGCGGCGTCCAGCGCGCGCAAGGCCTCCAGCGCCACCGGCTCGATCGCGCCGTCCCGCGTGAGCGTGTCGTCGATGTCGGTCATGACACCCACGATGCCGGCGCGCGCGCCCGCCGGCCAGCCGGCCAGCGGCTTGGGGGGCGGGGCGGGCGGTCTGGTCATCTGGGTGGGGATTCTGCGGCAGCGCGGGCGCGTGGCCCGCGCCGGCTTCCGCGCAAGCCGGGTCTGCGGGCAGCGGGTGCTGCCGGCGGGGAGCGGCTGTGCTTGAATGGGGCCTGGACCGCAGGCTGACCATGACCTCCGAACTGCCCCAGGAACTCATCCGTGCCAAGCGCGACGGCGCCGCGCTGACGACGGCGCAGGTCGAGGCCTTCGTGCGCGGGCTGGTCGACGGCGGCTTCAGCGACGCCCAGGTCGGGGCGATGGCGATGGCCATCGTGCTGCGCGGCATGGACACGGCCGAGACCGCGGCGCTGACGGCGGCGATGACGCACTCGGGTGTGGTGCTGGACTGGCGCGACGCCGGCCTGCCCGCCGGCCACGGCCCGATCGTCGACAAGCACTCCACCGGCGGCGTGGGTGACAAGGTGAGCCTGATGCTCGCGCCGCTGCTGGCGGCCTGCGGCGCGGTGGTGCCGATGATCAGCGGGCGCGGGCTGGGTCACACCGGTGGCACGCTGGACAAGCTGGAGGCTCTGCCCGGCTACGACGTCACCCCGCCGCAGGCGCAACTGGTCGCGGCGCTGCGCGCGGCCGGCTGCGCCATCGTCGGCGCAAGCGAGCGCGTGGCGCCGGCCGACCGGCGGCTGTACGCCATCCGCGACGTCACGGCCACGGTGGAGAGCCTGCCGCTGATCACCGCGAGCATCCTCAGCAAGAAGCTCGCGGCCGGGCTGCAGGCGCTGGTGATGGACGTCAAGGTCGGCAACGGCGCCTTCATGGCCACGCCCGGGGCGGCGCGCGAACTGGCGCTCAGCCTGGAGCGTGTGGGCCGCGCCGCCGGCCTGCCCACGGTGGCGCTGCTCACCGGCATGGACGAGGTGTTGGGCCACCACGCCGGCAACGCGCTGGAGGTGGCCGAGGCCCTGGCCTTCCTGACCGGTCGCTGGCCCGCGGGTTGGGGCGGCGAGGGCGCCGCCGCGCCGCCCCCGCGCGAGCCGCGGCTGCTGGCGGTGACGCTGGCGCTGGCGGCCCGGGCGCTGCAGCTCTCGGGCCTGTGCGCGACGCTGGCGCAGGCGCGCGAGCGCGCCCAGCGTGCGCTGAACGACGGCTCGGCCGCCGAGCACTTCGCGCGCATGGTGGCGGCGCTGGGCGGCCCGGCCGACGTGCTGCGCGACGCGCGCCTGCCGCGCGCCCCGGTGCGCCTGCCCGTGCCCGCGCCGCGCGCCGGCTGGGCGGCGGCGATGGACACGCGCGCGCTCGGGCTGGCCGTGGTGGAACTCGGCGGCGGCCGCCGCCGCCCCGGCGACCGCGTGGACCCGCGCGTCGGCCTGGCGGGCGTGCGCCACGTCGGCCAGCGCATCGAGGCGGGGGAGCCGCTGGCCTGGGTGCACGCGGCCGACGAGGCCGCCGCCGCTCACGCTGCCTGCGCCGTCGAGGCCGCGTTCAGCCTGGGCGAGGCGGCCTGCGCGCCGACGCCCGCCGTGATCGGCGAGGTCGACGCGGCCGCCTGAAGACCCCCACGGCCCGCAGATGCCCGGCAGGGCCTGCGGCCGCGCGCTTCAAGCCCCTCTCGCCTTGCCCGGCGCCCCTCGCCTTCCAGGGGGAAGAGGCCTCGCCATCACGGTGCCGGCTGGCACACTGCACGACCTCTCTCCGTCGCCCGTGCAAGCCGTGCCCGCCATGCCCGCCCCCATCGTCAAGATCTGCTGCATCGCCAGCGTCGAGGAGGCCTTGCTCGCGCTCGGGGCCGGGGCGAGGGCGCTCGGGCTGGTCTCGGCCATGCCCAGCGGACCTGGCGTGATCGACGACGAGGCCATCGCCGCGATCGCCTCGGCGGTGCGTCGGTACGCGCCCGGGGCCGACACCTTCCTGTTGACGGCCCGCACCCGCGCCGAGGCCATCGCCGAGCAGCACGCCGCGGCCGGCACGACGACGCTGCAGCTCGTCGACCACGTGCCGCACGAGGAGCTGCGGCGCCTGCGTGCGCTGCGCCCGCAGGCGCGGCTGGTGCAGGTGATCCATGTGCGTGACGCCGACGCGCTGGAAGAGGCCCGTGCTGCCGCGCCCTTCGCGGACGCGCTGCTGGTCGACAGCGGCAACCCTGCACTGGCGGTCAAGGAGCTCGGCGGCACCGGCCGCACACACGACTGGGCCGTCAGCCGCCGCATCCGCGACGCGGTGCATCCGCTGCCCCTGTTCCTGGCTGGCGGCCTGCATGCCGGCAACGTGGCCGACGCGGTCGCGACCGTGCAGCCACATGGCGTGGATCTTTGCAGCAAGGTGCGCACCGACGGCCGGCTCGATGCCGTCAAGCTCGCAGCCTTCATGGGCGCGGTGACAGGCGGCGCGAACCTGGCCTGAATCGCGGCAGCTTGGTTGGCAGCGCGCTGCGCCTGCCCCCCTGCGAAGCGGATGCCCAGACGATCAGGGTGCGCGGGACAACGCTTCCCCAATTCCGATCTCCCAGCCACCTGCGACGCCGGTCGTCGAGAAGATCCTGATTTCAGGGCTGGTTTGAAGTGCTATGTGCTGCGCCCGGACGTTTCACTGTCGGCCGCCACCACGCAACCGCTGATGCGCCAGCCGACGTCGGCTTGCCGCTCCAGCAGGTAGGTGGCCCGCCAGAGGCGTCCTTCGCGGTCGCGCACTTGCACGACCTGCAAGACCTGCATGGCCCGCTGGGCCGCGGGCGAGGGCACGTCGGACTCGTCCCGCGTCTGCGCCCTGAAGAAGGACACGGCGGCGGGCCGTGTCAGCATCGGGTAGCCCGCCCGCACCATGGCCATGAAGGTGGCTGCATCGCCGAACCTGTCGCGGATGCCTGTCGAGGCATGGGCGTACGCGCGCTCGGAGTCGTCCGCGGCGAAGGCTTCAAGCTGGGACTCGATGACGTTTCGAACGGCGCTGGCGTCCGGCTCGGCCAACACCGCCGCTCCTGCCGTCACATGTGTGAGCAGGCCGAACATGGCGATGCACCCGAGCCACCTTCGCAGCAGTGCCTGCACCGCGCCGCGGTCCGCCAGGTTGCGGCTCATGAATGGCCCCCGGCAGGCAGGGCCGGTCGGTCCGCATGATCGGGCGCTGCAGGCGCCGGAGTGCGTGCCAGCGGCGCCTGGCACATCTTCTGGCCATCCCACTGCTGGCCGCACCAGCAGCGGCCTTCGGTGTCGATGATGCAGGTACCGCTGCCGCAGCAGCGTGGGTCGTCAATCATTCAGCACTCCTGATCAGGTCACGCAGCCCGCCTCGCGACCGCTCCGCATGGCTTCGCACCATGCCCGCCGTCCGCGGATCCGCATGAATCCGCCACAGTATCTGTAGAAACCGCGCCAAGCGCTGGGCGCCGGATATCCGCCTCGAAGATCGAGCCCTGCGCTCACCGTTCAATTCGACGCCTGGGCTCTGCGCGGACAGATGCGCAGGCGGGTGACGCTCGCTGAGGTTTCCTGCGGCACGGCGCTGGAAGCGGCGCCGCCCGCGGGTGTGCTCTCAGCGTTCCCCCTTGCGATACGGCTTCATCAGCGCCTGCGGGTAGGCCGCGCGCCGCGCCACCAGAACCAGGGCGACGATGGCCATCGCGTAGGGCAGCATCAGGTAGAGCTGGTAGGGCAGCTCGACGCCGAGCACGCCGCCGCCGGCCTGCTGCAGGCGCAGTTGCAGCGCGTCGAAGAAGGCGAACAGCAGCGCGCCCACAAGCGCCTTGCCCGGCCGCCACGAGGCGAAGACGACCAGCGCCACGCAGACCCAGCCGCGGCCGTTGACCATGTTGAAGTAGAAGGCGTTGAAGGCCGCCAGCGTCAGGAAGCCGCCGGCCATGCCCATCAGCGCCGAGCCAGCGGCGATGGCGCCGATGCGCAGGCCGGCCACGCTCAGGCCCTGGCCCTCGGCCGCGGCCGGGTTCTCGCCCACCATGCGCAGCGCCAGGCCGAGCGGCGTGCGGTACAGCACCCAGGCGATGGCCGGCACCAGCGCCAGCGCCAGCAGGGTCAGCGGGGTCAGCGACTGCAGCACCGGCACGGGCAGCCAGGTCATGGGCTCGAAGGTTTCCACGGTGGGCGGGCTGTCGACCTTGGGGAAGCTCACGCGGTAGGCGTAGCTGGCCAGGCTGGTGGCCAGCAGCGTGATGCCCAGGCCCGAGACGTGCTGCGACAGCGACAGCGACACCGTCAGCCAGCCGTGCAGCAGCCCGAAGACCAGACCGATGAGGCCTGCCACGGCCACGCCCGTCCACAGCCCGGCGCCCTGGTACACCGCCAGCCAGCCGGCGAAGGCGCCCGCGACCATGATGCCCTCGATGCCCAGGTTCAGCACGCCGGCGCGCTCGCACAGCAGCACGCCCAGTGTGCCCAGGATCAGTGGGGTGGCGATGCGCAGCACCGCCACCCAGAAGGGGGCGGACAGCAGGAGTTCGAGGGTTTCGGTCATTGCCTGCGCACGCGGTACTGCGTCAGCATCGTCGCCACCAGCATCGAGATCAGCGCCACGGCGACGATGACGTCGGCGATGTAGGTGGGCACGTTGACGGCGCGGCTCATGCTGTCTGCGCCCACCAGGATGCCGGCGACGAAGACCGCTGCCGCGACGACGCCCAGCGGGTTCAGCATGGCCAGCATCGCGATCACGATGCCGCTGTAGCCATAGCCTGGGCTCATGTCCAGCGTGACGTAGGACGCGCGGCCGGCCACCTCCACCGCGCCGGCCAGGCCGGCCAGCGCGCCCGACAGCAGTGCCACTTTGACGGTGACCCAGCCCGCCGGCATCCCTGCGAAGCCCGCCGCGCGTGGGCCGGAGCCGACGGCGCGAATCTCGAAACCGGTGGTCGTGCGCTGCAGCAGCACCCAGGTGGCCACGGCCAGGCCCAGCGCGATCAGCAGCCCGGTGTGCACGCGGCTGCGCTCGATCAGGCGGTCGAGCTGCATCGCATCCTGCAGCGCCACGCTTTGTGGCCAGCCCATGGCCGTCGGGTCCTTCATCGCGCCGTCCAGCAGCGCTGAGACGCCCAGCAGGACGATGAAGTTCAGCAGCAGCGTGGTGACGACCTCGTCCACGCCCAGGCGCGCCTTCAGCAGCGCCGGGCCCAGCAGCAGCAGCGCACCGGCGGCCATGGCGGCTGCGATCATCAGCGGGAACAGCAGAGCGGGCGGCCACTCCAGGCCCGTGCCGCCGTGCAGTCCGCCCACGGCCACCGCAGCCAGCGCCCCGGCGTAGAGCTGTCCCTCGGCGCCGATGTTGAACAGGCGCGCGCGGAAGGCCACCGCGGCGGCGAGCCCGGTGAGGATCAGCGGCGTGGCGCGCGTCAGCGTCTCGGTCAGCGCGAAGCGCGAGCCGAAGCCACCCTCGAGCAGCAGTGCGTAGGCCCGGCCCACCGGCGCCCCGGCCCAGGCCACCAGCGCCGAGGTGACGAGCAGCGTGAAGGCCACGGCCGCCAGCGGCGCGGCCAGCAGCAGCGTGCGGGGGACGACGGCGCGGCGCTCAAGACGCATGGGGGCTCCTGTCGCCGGCGCCGTTCGTCGGCCTCGGGCGCGGTGTCGAAGGCCCGTCGGCCCCGTATCGGCTGTTCTGCACAGCCGCCGCATCCCTGGCGACACCTGTTTCGGGTCCGGGGCGCCCACCGGCGCGGTCTTCCGGTGCGGCCCCGATCCCCGCACCCTCGGCCGGCGTGTCGGCGCTGGCCGATGAGGTCGCCCCTTCGCCGCCGGCCATCGCCAGACCGATCGACGCCAGCGTCCACTGCGGCCGCGGACGAGCTTCGCTCAGGTGGCCCTGGTGCATCACCGCGATGCGGTCAGCCAGGGCGAAGATCTCGTCCAGGTCCTCGCTGATCAGCAGCACCGCGGCGCCGGCGGCGCAGGCGTCCAGCAGCTGCTGGTGCACGTAGGCCACGGCGCCGACGTCCAGGCCCCAGGTCGGCTGGTTGGCGACGATCAGGCGCGGCGCTGCCTCGCCCGGGCCGGGCGTGAGCGCACGGCCGAGGATGAGCTTCTGCATGTTGCCGCCTGACAGCCCGCGCGTGACGGTGTCGAGCCCACCGGCCTCGGTGCCGCGGACGTCGAAGCGCTGCACCAGCGCCTGCGCATGCGCGCGCGCCGCGCCGCGCCGCACGAAGCCCAGGCGCGCGAAGGCGGGCGTGGCGTAGCGCTCGAGCACGGCGTTCTCCCACAGTGGCAGGTCGCCGACGACGCCCACCGCGTGCCGGTCCTCGGGGATGCGCGCCACGCCGGCCCGCACCACCGAGCCGGGGCGCGCCGGCAGCGGCCGGCCATCCAGCAGCAGCTCGCCGGCGTCGAGCGCGCGCTCGCCGCACAGCACCTCGGCCAGCGCCGCCTGCCCGTTGCCGGCCACGCCCGCCACGGCCACCACCTCGCCGGCGCGCAGCGCCAGGTTCACGCCGTCCAGCAGCGGCCGCGCGCCGCTGCCGCGCAGCGTGGCGCCGCGCAGCTCGCAGAGGTTGGGGCGGGCGGCGTCGGATCGAACGACCGCCTCGGCTTGCCAAGGCGCCTCGCGCGCGCGCGACGCCTGCAACGCACCCGCAGGTGGCAACGCGTCTGCCACAGCAGTGACGGAAGGCGATCGAGCCGTGGTGGCCGCGGCCGTCGGCACGCCAGCGCCGTCCACGATCGCGGGTGGCGAACCGCGCCTCACCGCCGGCGCCACCACGCGCCCGACCATGGCCTCGGCCAGATCGGCCTTGCGCGCGCCGCGCGCCGGCAGCTCGGCCACCAGCCGGCCGCTGCGCAGCACCGCCACGCGGTCGGACACGCGCAGCACCTCGTCGAGCTTGTGGCTGATGAAGATCACGCCCAGGCCGCGCGCGACCATCTGCGCCAGCGTCGAGAACAGCGACTCGCTCTCCTGCGGCGTCAGCACCGCCGTGGGCTCGTCCAGGATGAGGATGCGCGCGCCGCGCACCAGGGCCTTCAGGATCTCCACGCGCTGGCGCTCGCCCACCGACAGCTCGCCGATCAAGGCCTGCGGGTCCACCGCCAGGCCGAAGTCGCGCGCCGCGGCCAGCAGACGCTCGCACGCGGCGGCGCGGCGCGAGAAGGGCTGCCACAGCGGCTCGGTGCCGAGCATCACGTTGTCCAGCACGCTCAGGTTGTCGGCGAGCGTGAAGTGCTGGTGCACCATGCCGATGCCCGCGGCCAGCGCCGCGCGGGGCTGCCCCGGCGGCAGGGGCCGGCCGAAGACCTCGATCGAGCCGGCGTCGGCCACGTAGTGCCCGAACAGGATGGACACCAGCGTGCTCTTGCCCGCGCCGTTCTCGCCCAGCAGCGCGAGCACCTCGCCCGCGGCCAAGTCCAGCGAGATGCCGTCGTTGGCCACCAGCGCGCCGAAGCGCTTGGTGATGCCGCGCAGGCGCAGGATGGGCGTGCCTGCGGAATGCCCGGTGTCAGGCATGCCGCACGCTCTGCAAGACCGCGGCCTCCGCCGGTGGGCGCCTGATGTACCTTACCCGTCGCAGTCGGCCGCGAAGATGCTCATGGCCTCCCGGGGCTGGCAGGGCCGCCCACCAGGGTCCCACCCTCCAGGGACGACTCACCGCGCCGTCGGCTTGGGCTGGTTGTCGTCGATCTTGACGCTGGCCTTGCCGTCATAGATCGCCTTCTCCTTGGCGCGGACCTTGGCCACCAGATCGGCCGGTATGCGCTTCTCGAAGGTGCCCAGCGGCGAGAGCTCGGAGCCCTTGTACTTCATCATCGAGAACTGGCCGTAGTCCTCGGCCTTGAACTTGCCGTCCTTGACGGCCTTGAGCGCGCGGTCGATCGTCGGCTCCATGTTCCAAAGCGCCGAGACCACGACGGTGTCGGGATAGTCCTTCTGGGTGTCGATCACGTTACCGATCGCCAGGATCTTGCGCTCCTTGGCGGCGTCGCTGACGCCGAAGCGCTCGGCGTACATCACGTCGGCGCCCTTGTCGATCATCGCGAAGGCGGCCTCCTTGGCTTTGGGCGGGTCGAACCAGCTGTTGATGAAGGTCACCATGAACTCGACCTTGGGGTTGACCTCCTTCGCGCCGGCCATGAAGGCGTTCATCAGGCGGTTGACCTCGGGGATGGGGTAGCCGCCGACCATGCCGATCTTGTTGGACTTGCTCATGCCACCGGCGATCATGCCGGTGAGGTAGGCAGGCTCCTGGATGTAGTTGTCGAAGACGCTGAAGTTCGGCGCCTGCGGCTTGCCCGAGGAACCCATCAGGAAGCTGACCTTGGGGTAGTCCTTGGCGACCTTGCGCGCCGCGGCCTCGACGGCGAAGGACTCGCCGACGATCAGCGTGTTGCCCTGCTCCGCGTACTGGCGCATCACGCGCTCGTAGTCGGCGTTGGCGACGTTCTCGCTGAAGACGTACTCGATCTCGCCACGCGCCACGGCCGCTTTCAGGGCCTTGTCGATGCGGCTGACCCACTGCTGCTCCACCGGCACGGTGTAGATGGCGGCGACCTTCATCTTCGCCTGGGCGAAGGCGGGGGCGCCAAGGGTGGCCAGGGCGGCGGACGTGGCCAGTGCAAGGGTCAGGGTGTGACGGCGGGACAGGGACATGGAGCAACTCCTTCGGGGATGACGGCGGTGTGACACAGCCAGCTGCGTATTTGACAACAGTGCGAGCCCAAGCAAGGCACGTTCCAGGGCTCGGATGAGACACGTGGCGGCGCGCACGCCGCGCCTGGGCGCAGAGCCTGCGGTTGCGATCCTGTGTGGCCGGGCGGCCACGTCCGGCTCCCTAGAATGCAGATGGAGTGCACGCTGCTGGAGCGGGCCGCCCACCTGCTTCCTGCCGCATCGCCGTGTCGACCCTTTCAGCCCTGTCCCCCCTGGACGGCCGCTACGCCGCCCGCCTGAACACCCTGCGCCCGCTGCTCAGCGAGTTCGGCCTGATGCACCGGCGCGTGCAGGTCGAGGTGGAGTGGTTCATCGCGCTGTCGGATGCGGGCTTCGCCGAGTTCGCGCCGCTGTCGCCTGAGGCGCGCGCCTTCCTGCGTGGCCTGGTCAGCGGCTTCGGCGAGGCCGACGCGCAGGCCATCAAGGACATCGAGCGCACCACCAACCACGACGTCAAGGCCGTGGAGTACTGGCTCAAGCGCCGCTTCGAGGGCCGCGTGGAGTTGGTGGCGGCGCAGGAGTTCGTGCACTTCGCCTGCACCAGCGAGGACATCAACAACACCAGCCACGCGCTGATGCTGCAGGCCGCGCGTACGCGGGTGCTGCTGCCGGCGCTGGACGCCATCATCGAGCGCATGGCCGCGCTGGCGCACGCCCACGCGGCCCTGCCCATGCTCGCGCGCACGCACGGGCAGACCGCGAGCCCCACCACCGTGGGCAAGGAGGTGGCCAACGTCGTGGCGCGGCTGCGCACGGCGCGCGCGCGCATCGCCGCAGTGCCGCTGCCGGCCAAGATGAACGGCGCCGTGGGCAACTACAACGCCCACCTCGCCGCCTGGCCCGGCTTCGACTGGGAGGCCTTCAGCCGGCGCGTCGTCGAGCAGCAGCTCGGCCTGGCCTTCAACCCCTACACCATCCAGATCGAGCCGCACGACGGCATCGCCGAACTGTTCGATGCGGTGGCGCGCTGCAACACCGTGCTGGTCGACTGGTCGCGCGACGTGTGGGGCTACATCTCGCTGGGCTACTTCCGGCAGAAGACGAAGCCGGGCGAGGTGGGCTCGAGCACGATGCCGCACAAGGTCAACCCGATCGACTTCGAGAACGCCGAGGGCAACTACGGCCTGGCCAATGCGCTGCTCGCGCACATGAGCCAGAAGCTGCCGGTGAGCCGCTGGCAGCGCGACCTGACCGA
>CAZFVH010000117.1:0-15460 GCA_964522465.1 uncultured Rubrivivax sp.
TGAACGACATCACGCGGGCGATCGCCAGGGCCCTTGCGTGGTGCTGGCGCCTGGTGGGCAAGCTGACCGGACGCAAGGCGGAGGACACCACACCGGCGTGGCTGGGCGACGAAGCGCTGCCCTCGCTCGAGGATTACGGCGAACACGCCGCCATCCTGTTGGACGCCGACAGTGATCTGGTTGATGAACCCTTCGAGCGTGAGCCCCACCACACAGCACTGGACCTGCTGCGCGAGCTCTACGCCCATGACCGGTGCGACTGGTTTGCGGTGGCGCTGCGCGAGGTCACGGGCTGGCCCGTGGTGGGAGCGGCTTCGCCTGGCGAGTACCCGGCGCACCGGCTGAACCGCGACCCTCAGGGCCGGTTGGTGGACGCCTACGGCTACGTCACCTTGGACGACCTGCGCTGGCGCTATGGCATCGACGACTTGGAGATCGTCGAGCACCCCGAGATCCATCCCGACTTGGCGCCGAGCCCGCGCGACCTGCCGTGGATGGCGGCGGCGATGCTGCACCTGCCGACCGAGCCCTTCTCGTCGATGCGCGATCGGATCGAGGCGTGGGTGCGGTATGGGCGGCGTTCTCCAGTCGAGCCTGAGGCAGGCGCAGTACCTCAGGCGGGCCCAGATGCCAGTTCCGCTTGAGGCCGGCCCACACCGTGAAGTTGGTCCGCCCGCTTCACTGGCGACCTACCCAAGCAGGCTGCGTGTCGCACTGCGGCATTTGGATTCGCCCACGGTCTACGCAGCACGGATCTCCCACACCGCTGCGCCGGTCTGCCGTACGAAACGCACGCGCGGCCTCGGGGGGATCGAGCCGCCGAAGAGCGTGCGCAACTCTTCGGTCAGCAGATTCGGTTCGTCACGTGCCTCACCGGGCTGGGCCTTCAGCACGTTGAGGGCGACGCTCACGAAGTTGCCGTACAGGTGGCGGCCATTGATGGCGACCAGATGCCACCCGTTGGGCAAGCCCTGTCGGTGATGGCCGAACATGATGCACACCTTGCGCTCGCCGGCCGGAGCCCCGGGGATGGCGGTCGCGCTGCCTGCCGGGATCACCGGAAACACCAGTCTGCCGGGCCCGGGGCGCTGCCAGTAGGCGGCGAGCCGTGCCGAGGCCCGGTCGAAGACCGCTCGGGCGAAATGCCGCTCAAGGGCAGGCTCGGCAGGGCGGGGGCCGATGTAGCGGAACGTCGAAGTCGCCTCCTGCCATGCGAAGAAGGCGGATGACCTGCCCGTGTTGCGCCCGACCCATGCGGCGATCGGGTTCTTGTCGATGTAGCGCAGCCAGGCCCGGTCGTCCACCGCCATGACCTGCTCGACCTCCGTGCCGGCCACATCGTCCCGATGCCTTTCCTCGCTGAAGCAGGTGCGGAAGGCGCGGACCAGGTCGGCGCCGTGGACGGAGGATCGAAACGAATGCCCGTCGCACATCGCCTCGAGCACCACCATCTTGAACGACTTGGTCATGACGGTCGTCTCGATCTCGAGCAGGAAGTCACCGACGGCGGCCTCCAGGGCCCGGTCCTCGTCGCTGGCCAGGCCGGCCGCCTGCAGCACGCGGTGCCAGCGATCCACGCCCAGTGCGCGACAGGCGGTGCGTAGGGAGTACCGCCCGAGCGCCTGCCACTGCGTCAGCGTGGGCGGCTGCCCCAGCCTGTCGGCGACTTCCTGCAGGTCGTCCAGAACCAGCTGGCGCAGCGGGCTGGCGCGCTGCAGCGATTCGCGCAAGGCCGAAAGCGCCACCGGCTCGAGCGTCACCTACACGCCATCCGGCACCCCGTCGGGGCGGATCCCGTCGACCTGCCATCGCGTCAAGGCCTTCAGCGCGCGGCCCGGGTCCTGGTCCTGGGTCAGGTCCTGCCCCACCAGCAGCGGCAGCTTCAGGTGGGCCTGTCGGTAGTTGCCGATGAAGTCCAGCACCGTGAGATGGGCCTTGCCCTCGTGAAGCCTCAGGCCGCGCCCGAGCTGCTGCAGGTAGATCGTCATCGACTCCGTCGGCCGCAGGAACATCACCAGGTCCACGGCCGGAATGTCCACGCCTTCGTTGAAGAGATCGACCGTGAACAGGACGGCCAGTCGGCCCTGTGCGAGCTGCCGGACGGCCTCCACCCGGTCCATCGAGCTCGCCCCGGAATGCACCGCCGCCGCCGCGACGCCAGCCGCCGCAAAGCAAGCCGCCATGAAGTCCGCGTGGTCGATGGACACGCAGAAGCCCAGGGCCGCGCGGCCCGCATGCGCTCGGTAGTGGCGGATCACCAGGTCGGCGCGCTCTTGGGTGTTGAAGCGCAGCGTCAGACGCGCCGTGTCGTAGGTCTTGCGCGTGGTCAGCAGGTCGTCGGTGTAGGCCACGACGTCGGCGATGCCGTGGTAACGGAAAGGGACCAGCCAGCCGAAGGCGATGGCTTCCAGCAGGCCCACCTGGTAGGCGAGGTTGCCGTTGCACAGGGACAGCAGGTCGCGCTGGTCGGCGCGAAAGGGTGTGGCCGTCAGGCCCAGCAGGAAGCGTGGCGACAGGGCCTGCAGCACCCGCTGGTAGGTGTCGGCGGCGGCGTGGTGGAACTCGTCGACGACGACGTGGTCGAAGCGCGCCAGCTCGGGGCGAGCCAGATGCTCCGGCCGGGACAGGGTCTGGATGGAGGCGAAGACGACGTCCCGGTCCAGCTCGGCGCGCCCGTCGGCCAGCCAGCCCCGCGTGCGCGCCGGGTACACGCGTTCGAAGGCGTCCTCGGCCTGGCGCAGCAACTCTTCCCGGTGGGCGATGAACAGCACGCGCTCGGCGTCGCGCGCATCGAATGCGGCGAGGAAGGTCTTGCCCAGCCCCGTGGCGGCGACCACCAGTGCACGGGTTTCGCCATCCTGTCGCAGGCGCTCCAGCTCCCTGAGCGCCAGCTTCTGCACCTCGCGCGGCTCCAGCGGCTCCACCCGGTAGGGCGGTCGTGGGTCCTCGAAGACCAGCGCGCCGCCCTGGACGATGCGGCGCTGCGCGTAGTCGCGGATCCAGTTCGGGGACAGAGGTTCCGATTCGGCGGCGTCGAAGAGCTCCTCGAAGCGCGTGGTCAGCTCGTGCATCGGCTGACCGGCATCGACGTCGAGCACGGTCCAGGTCCACTCCACCCCTTCGGTAAGGCCCATCCGGCTGAGGTTGGCCGATCCGATGAAGGCACGCCCGCTGCCGTCGCCGCGTTCGAAGAGGTAGGCCTTGGGGTGGAAGCTGCGCCGCCCGTGGCTGTAGACCTTGGCCTGCAGCCGGCCGTGCCAGCCGCTCAGGCGCGCCAGCGCCTCGGGCTCGGTCACGCCGAGGTAGTCCGTGGTCAGCAGCCTCAGCTCTGCGCCCCGCAGCAGCGCGGCCAGCGCCGGGCCCTCGATCAGGTCCAGCCCGCTGTTCATCACGAAGGCGACGGCGATGCGCGCGACGGCGCAGGCTTCGAACTCCTGCTTCAGGGCCTCCAGCAGCGACCTGCCGCCGCCGACGTGCAACCTGCCGGGCGAGGGTGGTGCGCCTCGCAGCACCAGGCGGCTGTCGAAGCCGCCTCGCAGCGCGCGCTTCTCCTCGGCCCGCCGGTCGATATCCTGCCGACTCAGGCCATGACGCGCCGCGATGGCGTCGATCACGGTCTGCAGGTCGGCGAGCTCGTCGAGCACCTCGCCCGGGCGGCCGGCGCGGATGGCATCGAGCACCTCGTGCGTTTCCTCGACCAACTTCAGCCCGAGCAGGCGCGCCATCTCCGCCGGTTCAGCGGTGCGCAGCGCGAGGCGGCGGCCCTTTGCGGCCGCCAGGTCCGGGATACGGTCCCGGATCAGCTTCTCACGGCTGCGCGGCGTCACGCCGAACCGTCCAGTAGTCGGCCTTGTCGGGGAACAGCCAGCGCACGCCGCCGCGCGGGTCGGCCTGATCGCCCCGGTAGCGCGGGATCAGGTGGATGTGCAGGTGCGGCACCGTCTGGCCCGCGGCCGGCCCGTCGTTGATGCCGATGTTGTAGCCATCGGGGTGGCAGGAGGGCTCGAGGTCTGCCCGTGCTTGGTCGAGCAGGGCGAGCAGGTCGACGCGCTCGGAAGGGGTCAGATCGAAGAGGCTGCCGACGTGTCGCCGCGAGATGATCAGCGTGTGCCCCGGCGAGACGGGATAGGCGTCGCGGATGACGATGCCGGAGGCGTTGACGGCGACGACACGGTCGTCAGGCAGGCTGCAGAAGGGGCATGGCTCCACACCGGTCATGGCACCGGATCCTAGCCGGACTCGCCAGTTTCTGGAGCGCGTTCAGCCCTGAACTTTGGAGCAAGAAGACCCGCCGCGCCTTACCATCCGCCATGGCCCGCTTGCATCCCAGCCTGCCGCCCCGTGACGTGACCGCGATCACGGCGGGTGCGCGCGCCGAGCGGGACGTCCTGCAGCGCCTCGAGGAAGACCTGCCCGCGGCCTACACGCTCTTCCACAGCGTGGACTACACCGACGCTCACTGCGCGGCCGTGCACCACGGCGAACTGGACATCGTCATCGTCAACCAGGCGGGTGACGTGATGCAGCTCGAGGTCAAGTCCGGGCCCGTGACGTTCAGCGAGCGCGGCATCCACAAGACCTACGGCGCCGCCCAGCCGAAGGTCAAGGATGTCTCGGCGCAGCTCGGGTCGCAGTACGGCGCCATGCGCTCCCGCCTCGACGCGGCGGGCCTTCCTGTCCGCCTCGCCCAGCTCCTCGTGCTGACGGACGCCCGCGCGATCGGGCAGACCGTGCGCTGGCCGCGCGAGCGCATCGTCGACAGCGCCGAGCTGGCGGACCTGCCCGCCCGTGTGCAAGGCGAGCTCGGCCCGGGCCTGCCGGATGCGGACCGCCATCGCGCCGTGCTCGACTTCTTCAGCAACGTCTTCAAGGTTCAGCCCGACGTCTCTGCCCTGGCCGGCCGCCTGCTCGAGGCGAGCTCGCGCCTGTCCTCCGGCCTGGCCACTTGGGTGCCGCGCATGCAGGTGCCCGGCGGCGTCGTTCGCGTGGTCGGCACGGCCGGTTCGGGCAAGACGCAGCTCGCGCTGCGGCTGCTGCGCGAGGCGGCCGGGCGCAGGCAACGCGCCGCCTACTTCTGCTTCAACCGGGCGCTGGCCGATCACATGGCGCGGGTGGCGCCCGTGCAGTGCGAGGCCGAGACCTTTCACCAGCACGCCGATCATCTGTGCCGCCAGGCGGGAGCTGCGCTCGATTACGCGGCCGAGGGCGTCTTCGACACCATGGCCGGGCAGGCCGCCCAGATCCTGGCCGGCAAGGAGCCGGACCTGGACCTGCTCGTCGTCGACGAGATGCAGGACATGCAGCCGGCCTGGGTGCAGATGCTCGCGCAGCGGCTTCGCCCGCTGGGGCGCATGTTCCTGCTGGAGGACCCGAGCCAGCGGCTCTACGGCAACCGCGAGCCCTTCTCGGTGGAGGGCGAGGTGGTCATCACCTCCAGCGAGAACTTTCGCTCGCCGCGATCGATCGTGCAGTTGTGCAACCTGCTCGGCCTCACGCCCGAGCCGGTGGAAGCCCTGGGCCCGCACGAGGGCGAGGTGCCCGACCCCATCGTCTACGGCGGCGCCGGGCAGCCGCGCCTGGAGACGGCCACGCGCCAGGCCGTCCAGCGCTGCCTGGACGCAGGCCACGCCATCGAGGACATCGCGCTCGTGACGCTGCGCGGGCGCGCCTCCTCGCAGATCCTCGCCCTGCAGACGCTCGGGCCCTGGGCGCTGCGCCGCTTCACGGGCGGGTACGACGAAGCCGGCTCGCCCCGGTGGAGCGAGGGGCAGTTGCTGGCCGACACCGTCTACCGCTTCAAGGGCCAGGCCGCCCACGCCGTCGTGCTCACCGAGTGCGACTTCGCGCAGTGGGACGACAAGGCCTGCCGCCTGCTCTTCGTGGGGCTCACGCGGGCGCGGATGCGGGTGGAGTGGGTGGTGTCCGAGCAGGTGGCGGAGTTGCTGCAACACCGGTTGCGGGCCTAGCAACACGTGCTACATTCCCGCGCACATTCCGAGTTGGGCTGACGCCCACGCCAACCTGCCTACCGGGCAAGGTGGACACGCCGAAGGCAGATGTGGCCCAGAAGGGCAACGAAGCGGGAAGCAAGAGCGTCGGCCCTCCCCGGAATGGTGGAGGGCTTTTTCATTTGGGGCTTACGCCACGCGCGTGCCCCGCTGCGAGAGCCCCGGGGCGCACGGCCCCGACATCCCCGGGCGTCGCCGATTTAAGTGACAACTTGCAGGGCGACTCACCAAGTGCTGCTAAAGCGTCGGTGAGGCCTCCTGTCGTCCGGCCGATCCGCGCATCGCGGTTCATGGACGATCAGGAGTGCTCACATGCCCATTCGGTCACCTGGCCCGGTCGCCGGCGCCATCTCCGCCACCGGCAACGCGGTTCGATCGGCGGCCTCGGCCGCCACCTCGCAGGCCCACTCGGCCGCATCCACCCCCCCGCCCGCGCGTGACCTGATGGCGCGCCTGGGCCTCGTGGGCCTGGCATCGCTCGAGCCGGTGGTGCTCGCCTCGCTGGCCACCCGCAGCCCGCTGCTGCTCATCGGCACGCACGGCAGCGGCAAGTCGCTGCTGCTGGAGCGGCTGGCGGTGGCGCTCGGGCTCGCCTGGCGGCACTACAACGCCGCGCTCGTCAACTTCGACGATCTCGTGGGCTACCCGCTGCCCGACGAGCGGGGGCAGCTGCGCTTCGTGCAGACGCCTGCCTCGGTGTGGGGCGCGCAGTGCGTGTTCATCGACGAGATCTCGCGCGCGCGGCTGGACGTGCAGAACCGGCTCTTTCCCATCATCCACGAGAAGCGCGTGCAGGGCATCGCGCTGGAGTCGCTCGAGCACCGCTGGGCGGCGATGAACCCGCCCGGGGGTGAGGATGCCGACGCTGACGATTCACCCGTCTACGCCGGCAGCCAGCCGCTGGATCTGGCCCTGGCCGACCGCTTCGCGCTGCACGTGCGCGTGCCCGACTGGCGCGCCTTCGGCGAGGCCGAGCAGGAAGCGGTGATCCGCGCCGCGCAGGTGCAGCCCGACGAGGCGGCGCGTGCGCAGGCCGGCGCGCACTGGGCTGCGGCGCTGCAGGCCACCCGCGGGCGGCTGCCGATGGTGCAGGCGCAGTGGGGTGCCCCGGTGGCCCGCTACGTGCGGCTGCTGGCCGGCTTGCTGGCCGAGGGCGGCGCGCTGCTCAGCGCCCGGCGCGCCGGCATGGTGGCGGGCAACGTGCTGGCCATCCACGCTGCACGCCTGGCGCTGGACGACGCCGCCCGCATCGAGGACTCGGCCTGCATCGCCGCGCTCCACTCGATGCCCTTTGCGGCGGCGGGCGGGACGCTCCAGGACGCCAAGCTCCTGGCCTGTCACCGCGAGGCCTGGCGCCAGGCCGCCGCCAAGGCCGACGACCCGATGACGCGCATCCTGGCCGAGCGCGACCCCGTGGCCCGTGTGAAGCTGGCCTTGGCCGCCACGGGGCTGCCCGATGGCGAACTCACCACCATCGTCACCGACGCGCTGGCCTCCTGCCCGGACGGGCGGCGGCACGCGCTGGCGGAGTGGCTGTTCGGCGCCGCCTCTGGGGGTGAAGGCGGCGCGCTCTCGCGCCTGTCGGTGGTGGCTGCCGACGCCGTGGCCGAGACCGTGCGCGAGGTGCTGTGCGTGCAGGAGATCCACGAGCAGGTGCAACCCAACGGGCCGCGGCACCGCATCTGGAAGCACCTGCAGCAGCGGCTCGGGTCGATGGACCCCGAGGCCGCCGAACGGCAGGGCAACCTGCTCGCCGCGCTCTTCGCTGCCGGCAGGCTGCAGGCCGTGGCCGACGTCGACGTGGTGCTCGAGCGCTACCAGAGCACGCGGCAGGAGCTGCTGGGGTCCATGCCCTCGGGCCTGAAGGCCGAGGTGGCGGCATGAGCGGCGGTGCGTGGGCGGCTCGCCGTCAAGGTGAGCCCGCGCCCGGCCTGCTGCACAACATCGGCGGCCCGCCGCGGGCGACGATCAGCTGGCGCGGCTTGGGCCGCGGCGCCCTCGGCACGGCCAGCGGCAGCGGCCCGGGCACGGGGGCGGGGGCCGGCGCAAGCGGGGGTACACCTGCTGCCACAGGCCCGCGCGGCACCTGGCTGCAGCTCACGATCTCCATCGGTCAACGCGATGAGCGCTACCGGCGCGACTGGAACACGGCCGGCGCCCTGCTCGAGCTGGCCGAGCCCGGGCACGGGTTGGGAGAGGCCGCCGCGCAGGAGCGCCTCGTGGCCTTCATCGAGGAGGAGACGGCGCGCAGCCCCTGGCCGCCTTGCCTGCTGGCCGGGCGCGGCGGCTCGGCCCGCGGTCAGCCCAGCGACCTGCGCGTGGAGCTCGACCACGTGGGCACCACCTTCGTGGCGCTGGCCAAGTGCACCGGCAGCCTCTGGCTGCGCGACAGGCGCCCCCATCTCGCCCCGCTGCACGCCCCCACCCTCATCGAACTCGTCAGCACCCCGATGCGCGGCGTGCGGTGGGATCAGGCGCTGTGGTTCCCGCAGGGCATCCCGCAGGAACTGCTCTCCCGCCTGGGCACGCCCAAGGCGCCCGGGCGCACGGCATGAGGGCCCGCCTGGCCCGCCACGCGACCCTCAAACCTCATCAGGAGAACGACATGACTTCGACGATTTCCACGACCTTCACGACCCCCTCGACCCTCAAGAACCGCCTCTTCGAGTGTCTGCCCGCCGGCCGCTATGCCCTGGCCGGTCTGCTGCGCCTGTTGGACGTGGTGGAGACCGACACGGTCCCGACGGCGGCGGTGGAGTGCCACGCGCAGCCCCGGCTGCTGGTGAACCCCGCCTTCGTGGCGCGGCACGCGGCCACGCCCGAGAAGCTCATGATGCTCGTGCTGCACGAGATCCACCACGTGCTGCTCGGCCACACGCGGCGCCTGTCCGGCCCCACGCCCACGGACAACTTCGTGTTTGACGCCGTCATCAACGCGCTGCTGTGCCGCATGTTCCCGCAGCCGGGCTACACGGCGCTGTTTCGGGACTTCTACGCCGACGACGCCTTCCCGGCCTGCCTGCTGCGCCCGCCCGAGGGCTGGGACCCGCGGGTCCGCGTGGTGCCGGTGCCCCCGGCCCTGGAGGCGCGTGGCATGGGCCCGGCGCGGCAGGTCTACCAGAGCCTCTACAGCCCCGAGGGCGCGAGCTACGAGGATGTGCGCCACGTGCTGCGCGCCTTCCTGGCCCGGCGCGAGAAGGCGCTGCAGGGCGTGCCGCTGCTCGGCAGCCACGAGGGCGAGCCCGACCTCTCGAGCGCGAGCGCGGGCGCCTTCGCGCAAGGCGTGGCCGACATCGTGCGCCACTGGCCGGCCCCGCCCGACCCGATCAAGGGCACCTCGCTGCAGGGTCTTCTGCGCGACAGCCGCCTGCAGGTGCACCGCCCGCCCAGCGCCCGCCGCCTGCTGCGCGACCTCATCTCCCGCGTGGCCCGGGGCGGGGCCGAACAGCGCAGCGTGCGCCGCTGGGTGCCTGCCCCCCTGGCGGTGGAGACCCCCATCCCCGTGCCCGACCGGCGCGCCAACACCTGCCGCGCGCTCGGCCTCACGCCGCTGCTCTACCGGGGCGAGGTGCCCGCCCTGCAGAGGCTGCCCGTGCAGGAGCGCGTGCACGTGTACGTGGACGTCTCCGGCAGCATGGAAGGCATCAAGGTCCCGCTCTACGGGGCGGTGCTCGACTGCCAGGCGCTCGTGCACCCGCAGGTCCACCTGTTTTCCACGGAGGTGGCCGAGGTCACGCCCGCGCAGATGCGGGCAGGGCTGTGCCGCAGCACCGGCGGCACCGACATCCAGTGCGTCACGCGCCACATGGCGCGACACCGGGTGCGCCGCGCCGTGGTGCTCACCGACGGCTACGTGGGGCAGGCCGGGCCCGTGGGAGCCGATGTGCTGCGGGCCGCCCGGCTGGGCGTCGGGTACCTGGGCGAGTACCCGGACGAGCGCGCGCTGTCGCCGTATGCGGACGCCTGCGTGCGCCTGCCCATCCAGGCCTGACCGGCAAGGAGGAACCACCATGAACCCGACCGTGATCCTGCGCGCCGCCGAGTGGGTGCTGCCCGGCCACCCGGACAAGCTGGCCGATGCCGTGGCCGACGCCCTGGTGCAGGCCGCGCAACTCAGGCAACCCGAAGCCCTGTGCGCCATCGAGGTGGCCGTGCACCGCGATCAGGTCTACCTCACCGGGCGCCTGGCCTGCGAAGGGCCCGACCAGCTGCCGCTGCGCGAACTCGTGCAGGGGGTCTACCAGTCAGCCGGCTACGGCGCGGGCGGTGTTGCGGACCACGGCCCCTGGCGGCCCGCCCCGCACGAGATCAGCGTGGGCGGCAATCTCTGCCTCGAGCCGCTGGTGCCCGGCGAGGAGCACATCCGCCACATCAGTGACGACCAGTCGATCGTCACCGGCTACGCGGTGGACCTGCCCGGCATCGGCTGCATCCCGCCCGAGCAGTGGCTCGCGCGGGAGGTGGCGCGGCGGCTCTTTGCGCTCGTGCGCTCGCCGCTGGCCCTGTGCCCGGACGGCAAGGTGCTGGTGGTGCTGGAGGAGGAGGTGTCGGCGGCTGGCGCGCCCGGCGCTTGGCGGCTGCACGCCGTCTCCTGCTCGCTGCTGGCGCAGGCCGGGGATGTGGCGTTGCACCGCGCCGCGGCGCAGGCCGTGCGCGAGGCCGCGTGCGATCTGGCCCGCAGGCTGCCGGGGTTCGAGGCGAGGCAGGGCCGTGAGGTGCCGGCAGCACGGGAGGCTACCAAGCCGTACGAACTCGTCGTCAACGGCAGCGGCACCTTCTCCATCGGCGGTCCCGAGGGCGACAACGGCTTGTCGGGCAAGAAGCTGCTGCTGGACCACTACGGCCCGCGCGTGCCCATCGGCGGCACCGCGCTCAGCGGCAAGGACTTCTGGAAGCCCGACCGGGCCGGCACGCTGCTCGCGCGCCGCGTGGCGCTGGCCGTGGTGCGCTCGGGCATGGCTCGCGAGGCCACCGTACAGCTGATCACCTTCCCCGGCGACGAGGCCCCGCGCCTCGTGCGCATCACCACCCCGCAGGGCGAACTGCCCGAGGCCTCCCGCTGGCTGCGCCTGCTGGACTGTCGCTTCGAGACCGCAAGCACCTGGGGCCGTGGCGTGGATCTCGTGGAGCGAGCGCGGTGGGGGTGGTTCGGCGTGAGGGAGGAGGAGGGGACGGTGGGAGACTGCAGGCTGGCTTGGGAGGCGCAGCGCCTCAAGTAGCGTGCTGCTCGCATCACGACGGTTCGGTTCGCCATCGCGGGCCGACGGACCGCCGCAATTCGCGTTTTCCTTTGCAGTTCTGCACGCGCTGCCTCGCCATGGCCAGGAGGGGACTTCCCTGGGCTCCGTCCTCCTGGGCACGACCGTGGGCGACACCGTCGTGCTGTGCGTGCCGGGCATGGAGCCGCAGCCGTTCGTGATCCAGGCGATCAAGCGCTCGGAGGAGGGGGCTGCAGGGTAGGGTGGTGGAGTGGTGTCCGTGCAGGATGCGCCGGTGGCCCCGTCATCCATCGGCAGTCAGGCTCCGCCTGTGGGTCAGGTCGCCCTGACCCGCCAGCAGCCCGTCGACGGAGATATCTTCGTCCAGCGCTTTCCAGCGAGTTCCGCGGGGGCTTAGCACGTACTGGGTTCGCTGCTCGGGGGCCGCTGCCAGCAGGCGAGGGAACCATCCCAGGGGTACTGCCACGACCCGGCCATCCTCCAAGTGGACCCACATGCTGTCGTCGTCAAAACGCACCGCCCCAGTCGAAGTCGTCATGCCAAGCCCTCTCGATCAGTTCACGGTTGGCCTGCGCCACCTCAACCAACTCTTGCAGTGTCGCGGCGTCAAAGCCATAGCTGGTCGCGGTCCTGACTTGCGGGTCGAGCCAGAGTTTGGCTTCGCTGCTGCCGGTTCGCAAGTGCACGTGCACCGGCTCCCGCGGATGGTCCTCGTTCAAATAGAAGAACGAGCGAACGCCCTTGTAGCGGAACACCACGGGCATCTGACGATCCTGGGCAAGGTGCTGACAACGCGGTGCTGGCGTAGCCGCGCCGCGCCCAGTCCGCGCGAATTCGCCTTGCTGCCCGGCGTCGGCTCCATCAAGGCCAGCGGCTCCTCATCGAGCGCGTGCACGGCTTCGTCGAAGGCTTGTTGGTCGGTCTCGAATTCGTTGTCGCACGCGTGCGAGGTGCCAGCGGCGTCCACCATCTCCAGGATCCAGTTGCTCTCGGCACCCTCGTAGATATGAACATTCACCGTCACGCCGTGACGCGTGACGGCCTGGTTCAACGGCGACTGGATGAGGACGCGATCGTCGTTGTCTGATCCTCCCTCGGCACTCCAAGCGTCTTCGTCATCGTCATCGCCTCCAGCCGCTGGTCTGGCGGTGAAACGACGCGACCCGACGAAGGTCAGATCAGCCAGATGGCCGTCTCGGCTCTGATGTGCAGCTTGGAGGAGGGTAGTTGCTCCGCCAGCTTCTTGATCTCGTCTTCGGAAAGCGCGCGCTCGGGTTCGACGGGGGGGCGCCGACCTTGCCGTTCTTCACGCTCGCATGCGAATGCTCGGCGATGAGCTCGCGCTCCAGCGCGAAGTCCAGTCTCTGCTCGAGGTCGGTCAGCAACACGTCGGCCGTACGCAGCTTCCCGGTGGCGATCTGTGCGTCCAGCACGGCAAGCAGGTCCGTGTTGCGTAAGCCGTCGAGCGCTATCTGCCCTATCATGCGGCGAACATGTCGGGTGAACTGCTCGAAGACGTACTGCCCTCCGTCCTTGCGACCGGTGCGCTTTCCATCGGCGCGCAGGCGGGGCTGGATCTCGGTGTCGCGCCAGCGGTCGAACAGTTGGCGGACGTTCAGCAGCCTCGCTTTCTCCAGACGGGCAGACTCTTCCTCCCGATGTTTCGGCTCGATCAGGCGCCGCCGCTGCGCTCGGGGGTCCAACCTTTGGCTGCGCAGACTTCAAAGCCGCTCAGCTTGCTCGCGCACCCTTGCCAGCGACTTGGGCGGGTAGCCGCTCTGCGGGTCGTCGTGGAACATGGGGTGCGAGGGATAGCGAGTTCGAATCCCGCCACCCCGACGATCAAAATCGAACGGCCCCGTTTCTGGCAGAAGCGGTTCCGGGCGTCTTTCAGCCGTCTGCGTGCTGACTTGAATGTCGCTGCGCTGCCACGCTCAGGTCGGTAGTCGTACGCCACGGCCTATCTTGCAAGCCTTTGCATCTTCACCTCCGAGTCACGCGTACGCTGCGGACAGCACCTATGCGTGGCTGCGACTGCTCGCCACATTGGGCCTGATGACTGTGGGCAGCAGCGCGATGTACGTCATCGCGGTCGTGCTGCCGGCGGTGCAGGCCGATTTCGGTGTGGCCCGTGCCGATGCATCCTTGCCCTACACCCTGTTGATGATCGGCTTCGGGTTCGGCGGGGTGCTGATGGGCCGGTTGGCGGACCGCCACGGGGTCATGGTGGCGGTCCTGCTGGGTGCCGTCGGGCTGGCGCTGGGTTACGGGGCGGCGGCCTTGTCGTCGAACATCTGGTGGTTCTCCCTGGCGCACGGTATCGGCCTGGGACTGCTCGGGAGTTCTGCCACGTTCGCTCCGCTGGTGGCCGATACCTCACTGTGGTTTGTGCGCCGCCGTGGCATTGCCGTCGGCATTTGCGCCAGCGGCAATTACCTGGCGGGCGCGGTGTGGCCGCCGATCGTCCAGCATCTGGTCGAGACCGAGGGCTGGCGCACCGCGTATCTGGTCCTCGGGGTGTGTTGTGCCGTCTTGATCCCGCTGCTGTCACTGGCCTTGAGGCCCCGGCCACCCGCAGCCGTGGCTTCGCCCTTGCGAGACGCATCAGCGTCGGCGGTGCATTCCGATCGGCCGTTCGGCATGAGCCCTCGGCAAGCACAGGCGTTTCTTTGCGTGGCAGCCGTCGGCTGCTGCGTGGCCATGTCGATGCCGCAGGTGCATATCGTGGCGTACTGCGGTGATCTGGGTTACGGAGCCGCCCGCGGGGCCGAGATGCTTTCGCTGATGCTGGCCTTCGGCATCATCAGCCGCCTTGTCTTCGGCGCACTGTGCGACCGCATCGGCGGTATGCGCACGTTGCTGGTGGGCTCGGTCCTCCAGGGGGTTGCGCTGCTGCTGTACATCCCCTTCGACTCGCTGGCTTCGCTTTACCTCATCTCGGCCATGTTCGGCTTGTTCCAAGGGGGTATCGTGCCGAGTTACGCGATCATCGTGCGGGAGCACTTCGCGCCAGCCGAGGCCGGCGCGCGGGTTGGAACCGTGCTGATGTTCACCATGCTCGGCATGGCCCTGGGGGGCTGGATGTCAGGCAAGGTCTTCGACCTGACCGGCTCATACACCGCGGCCTTCGTCAACGGGTTGGTGTGGAACCTGTTGAACCTGACGATCGTGCTCTTGCTGTGGAGACGGATGCGTCGCTCGCGCGACCATCGGGCCTGAACGGCCAAGTCCTCGTGCAACTGGCGCTCGGCTGCATCAGCCGTTTTCGCAGACGTCGACCCACTGCGCCTGTGTCAGCTCCGCCAGTTGTTGCGGCGTCACGCGGACCGCGTTGTGTGTCGACCCGGCCGCTGGCAACACGGTGTCGAAATCACGCAGACGCACATCCGCGTACACCGCCAGCGGCTGCACCAATCCGAAGGGGCACACCCCACCGACCGGATGACCGGTGATCGAGGCCACCTCGTCCGGCGGCAACATCCGCCCCCGTCCAAACCTGTCCTTGAACTTCCGGTTGTCGATGCGAGCGTCACCACGTGCGACCAGCAGCACCGCAGAGCCATCTTTCAGGCGAAAGGCCAGGGTCTTGGCGATGCGACCCGGCTCAACTCCGTGAACGGCTGCCGCCGATGCGACCGTCGGTGTCGGCTCGGCCGTTTCCAGGATCTCCAGGCTCACACCCTGACGTGCGAAGAATTCAGCGACGGATTGCTGGCTCATCGTGTCTGCGCTGGCGGGGTGGACAGGGTTCGGAGGGGCGGGCTCGAGAAACGAAAGGGCCCGCCGAGGCGGGCCATCTCGATCCGTTCCCGGGGGGCGCGGGCGCGGAACCCGGACCGTCAGACGGCCACCGCCTGGGCGGTCTGGGCGTATTCCTCGATCTGGTCGAAGTTCATGTACCGGTAAACCTGTGCCGCATCGGCATTGATCACGCCCATGTCGGCGTGATACTCCGCGACCGTGGGCAGACGACCGAGTCGAGAGGCGATGGCCGCGACCTCGGCGGAAGACAGGTAGACGTTGGTGTTGCGACCCAGCCGATTCGGGAAGTTGCGAGTGCTGGTCGACACCACGGTGGCGCCTTCACGCACCTGCGCCTGGTTGCCCATGCACAGACTGCAGCCCGGGGGCTCGGTGCGCGCACCGGCCGTACCGAAGTTGGCGTAGTGGCCTTCCTTGGTGAGTTCGGCCTGGTCCATCTTGGTCGGCGGCGCTACCCACAACGTGAGCGGG
>CAZFVH010000118.1:0-14656 GCA_964522465.1 uncultured Rubrivivax sp.
CCCGCGCGGGTGGTCGCGCCCACCAGCGTGAAGGGTTGCAGGTCCAGCTTGATCGAGCGCGCTGCAGGGCCTTCTCCGATCATGATGTCGATCTGGTAGTCCTCGAGCGCCGGGTACAGGATCTCCTCGACCACCGGCGACAGGCGATGGATCTCGTCGATGAACAGCACGTCGTTGCGCTCGAGGTTGGTCAGGATCGCCGCCAGATCGCGCGGCTTTTCCAGCACCGGGCCCGAGGTCTGGCGCAGGTTGACCCCGAGTTCGGCGGCGATGATGTGGCTCAACGTCGTCTTGCCCAGCCCCGGCGGTCCGAAAAGCAGCACGTGGTCGAGTGCCTCGCCGCGCATGCGGGCTGCACCGATGAAGATCTCGAGTTGCTCGCGCGCCTTGGCCTGGCCGACATATTCGGTCAGGCCCTTGGGGCGCAGCGCGCGCTCCATCGCCTCTTCGGTCACGGAGGCGGGCGCGGCGCTGACCACGCGCGCAGCGGGCGTGCGTGACGATCCGAGATCGTCCGTCTGGATGGACATGTCCCGGATTATCCGGCGGGTCGGGACGCCAGGCTCAGCGCGTCAAGGCCCGCAGCGCGGCACGGATGCCTTCGCTGACGCCGACATCACCCGGCAGCGTGCGCAGCGCGACATCGGCCTCGCGTTCCGAGTAGCCCAGCGCCACCAGCGCCTGGACGATGTCGGCCTGCGCAGCGTTGCGCGTGGCCGGCGGGGCCGCCGCGTCGGGCAGCACCGCGCCGATCCGGCCCTTGAGCTCCAGCAGCAGTCGCTCGGCGGTTTTGCGGCCGATGCCTGGCACCTTGATCAGGCGCGCGCTCTCCTGGCGGCTGATGGCCTGTGCCAGATCGTCGACGCTCAGCCCCGACAGCAGCGACAAGGCGGTCCGCGGCCCGATCCCGCTGACCTTGATGACCTCGCGGAAGGCCTCGCGCTCGCGCGCGGTGAGGAAGCCGAACAACTGCTGGGCATCTTCGCGCACGACGAAATGCGTCAGCAGCGTCACCTTCTCGCCCAGCGCCGGCAGGTTGCAGAAGGTGCTCATCGGTACGTCGACTTCATAGCCCACGCCCTGCACGTCGACGAGCACGAGGGGCGGGGCCTTGTCCGCCAGCAGGCCGCTGATGCGTCCGATCATGGGGCGCGATTGTGGCTTGCCACGCACTTGCCTTGCGGCTGCCCACCTGCGGGTCGGGCCGCCGATGGCCGCGATCGTCCGTCATGGGTCGACAATCGACGTCTGCCCATCTACCTGAACGGCCTGAAGTGATCCTGAGACACCGATTCGAGCCCTCCGACAACCGGCGCATGGCCAACCTGTGCGGCCCGCTGGATGCCCACCTGCGCGAGATCGAGGCGGGACTGTCGGTCAGGCTCGAGCGGCGCGGTGATGACTTCCAGGTCCACGGGCCTCGCGGTCAGGCGCAGCGTGCGCTTGCCCTGCTGTGCAGCCTGCACGAGCGCGCGGGGCGTCCGATCGGCGCACGTACCTTGCAGCTGGCGCTGGCCGAAGCCCGCGCCTCGGCGCGGGAAGAGGTGCCGGGGTCGGACGCGCCGGAAGGGGCCGAACCGGAGATCACGCTGCACACCCGTCGCAGCGACTTGCGCGGGCGCACACCCAACCAGTTGCGTTACCTACGGCAGATCCTCGACACCGACATCACCTTCGGCATCGGTCCGGCCGGCACGGGCAAGACCTTCCTCGCCGTGGCGTGCGCGGTCGACACGCTCGAGCGTCAGGGCGTGCAGCGCATCGTGCTGACGCGGCCGGCGGTCGAGGCGGGTGAGCGCCTGGGATTCCTGCCCGGGGATCTGGCCCAGAAGGTCGATCCTTACCTTCGGCCCTTGTACGACGCGCTGTACGACCTGATGGGCTTCGACCGCGTCACCCGCGCCTTCGAACGCGGTCAGCTCGAGATCGCGCCACTGGCTTTCATGCGCGGGCGCACGCTGAACCATGCCTTCGTCATCCTCGACGAGGCGCAGAATACTACGCGCGAGCAGATGAAGATGTTCCTGACCCGTATCGGCTTCGGCACCAAGTGCGTCGTGACCGGCGATGTCAGCCAGATCGACTTGCCCGGCGGCGTGCGCAGCGGGCTGGTGGACGCGGCGCAGGTGCTCGCGGACGTCCGCGGGATCGCGTTCACGCACTTCACCTCGGCCGATGTCGTGCGCCATCCGCTGGTGGCGCGCATCGTCGAGGCCTACGACGCGGCCCAGGCGGGACCCGGCGCGGGCGGATCCCACACCGTCGCCCACCAGGGCGGCGGTGCTCCACCCCGAAGGGCCGTCGGTGCCGCCCGAGCACGTGTTCCTGGCACGCACGGGGAGTCCACCTGATGGCCCGTCTGCCAACCGCCGGTGTCGCGTCGCGGCCGCGCGAGGAGGGGCCTGCCGGCGCGATGCGGCCGCCAGGGCCGGTTACGCTTTCGCTGTCTCTGCAGATGCCGGATGCTCGGCATCGCGCGCAACTACCCCGCCACCGGGTGCGCCGCTGGCTGCGCGCGGCCCTGCAGGCCCCGGCCGAGATCACGGTACGCATCGTCGACGAGGAGGAGGGCCGCGCCCTGAACCGTGATTTCCGCAGCCGCGACTACGCGACGAACGTGCTGACCTTCGACTACGCGCGGGAGCCGGTGGTCTGCGCCGATCTGGTCCTGTGCGCGCCGGTGGTCGAGCGTGAGGCCGAACAGGCAGGCAGGCCGATCGAGGCGCACTACGCGCACCTGCTGATCCACGGCGCGCTGCATGCGCAGGGCCTGGACCATGACACCGACGCTCGCGCGCAGGAGATGGAGGGCCTCGAGAGCCGCCTCATGCGCGCCCTGGGACTGCCCGATCCCTGGGACGACGGGCAGGCCAGTGGTGCTGGCCTGCCTGCGCACCCGCCGCAAGCGCCGCAAGCGCCGCCGGCCGCTCAGGCCGCCCGCAGGCGCCGCGCGGCTTCCAGCGCGAAGTAGGTCAGGATCCCGTCCGCGCCGGCACGCTTGAAGCCCAGCAGGGACTCCATCATCACCGCGTCGTGATCCAGCCAGCCCTGCGCGGCGGCGGCCTTGAGCATCGAATATTCCCCGCTGACCTGGTAGGCGAAGGTCGGCACGTGGAACTCGTCCTTGACCCGGCGCACGATGTCCAGGTACGGCATCCCGGGCTTGACCATCACCATGTCGGCGCCTTCGGCGATGTCGAGTGCCACCTCGCGCAAAGCCTCGTCGGTGTTGCCCGGATCCATCTGGTAGACCTTCTTGTCGGCCTTGCCCAGGTTCGAGGCCGAGCCGACGGCGTCGCGGAAGGGGCCGTAGAAGGCGCTGGCGTACTTGGCGCTGTAGGCCATGATCCGGGTGTGGATGTGGCCGGCGCCTTCCAGGGCCGCACGGATGGCGCCGATGCGACCGTCCATCATGTCGCTGGGGGCGACGATGTCCACGCCGGCGGCGGCCTGCACCAGCGCCTGCTCGCGCAGCACTGCCACCGTGTCGTCGTTGAGGATGTAGCCCGTGTCGTCCAGCAGGCCGTCCTGCCCGTGGCTGGTGTAGGGGTCCAGCGCGACGTCGGTCAGCAGCGCCAGCGACGGGAAGCGGGCCTTGAGCTCCCGCACCGCGCGTGGCACCAGCCCGTCGGGGTGGGTGGCTTCCCGGCCGTCGGGCGTCTTCAGGGCGGTATCGATGACGGGGAACAAGGCCATCACCGGGATGCCCAGGCGCACGCATTCCTCGGCCACCGGCAGCAGGCGGTCCACGCTCAGGCGCTGCACGCCGGGCATGCTGGCGACGTCCTGCGCTTTCCCGGCGCCGTCCAGGACGAACACCGGCAGGATGAAGTCCTCGGGGGCGAGCCGGTGCTCGCGCACGAGCGCCCGGGTGGCGGCGTCACGTCGCAGCCGCCGTGGCCGGTTGGCGGGGTAAGGGGCGAACACTCGATTCACAGCTGAACCTCAATATGCTAAATTTGATAGTGGAGGGTTGTCGCGAGACAGCACTCCCCTGCTTTTCCTCCCTGAGCAGGTGCCATGTCGCCTCTGTGGGCGCCGTGGCGTTGCAGCCCCGGCCCAGGCCGGGGCTCTTTTTTCCTGCGCCCATAATCCCGCCATGAGCAGCGGCTACCTATGGGTCAAGGCGTTCCACATTGTCTTCGTTGCGTCGTGGTTCGCGGGGCTTTTCTACCTGCCGCGGCTGTTCGTCAACCTGGCGATGGTGCCGGCCGACAGCCACGCGGAGCGCGAGCGACTGCTGCTGATGGCGCGCAAGTTGTATCGATTTGCCACCCTGCTGATGTGGCCGGCGCTCGCGCTGGGTCTGTGGTTGTGGCTCGGCTACGGGATCGGCCTCGGCGCTGGCAACGGCTGGATGCATGCCAAGCTACTTCTGGTGGTGGCGGTCATCGCCTATCACCTGCGATGCCGCTCCATCCTGCAGGGCTTCGAGCGCATGGAGAATCGGCGATCACACCGGTGGTTCCGCGTGTTCAACGAGGTGTCGGTGCTCGCGTTCATCGCCATCGTCGTCCTGGTGGTCGTCAAGCCCTTCTGATCGCCTTCGCAGGGCGACTGCCGATTCCACGGGCTCCTAGAATGGCTTGGAGCATCAGCGCACGGCGCGCCGGTGGCTTCCCGTGGATCCTGCATGAGCTACTACCGCCACCACATCTTTTTCTGCCTGAACGCCCGTGAGAACGGGCAGGCGGCCTGCGCGCAACACGACGCGCAGGCGGCTTTCGACCATTGCAAGCGGGCCGTCAAGGCCGCAGGGCTGAACGGACCCGGTGGCGTGCGTGTGAACAAGGCGGGATGCCTGGACCGTTGTGCCGGTGGTCCGGTGGCGGTGGTCTATCCGGAGGCGGTCTGGTACACCTACGTCGACCACAGCGACATCGACGAGATCGTCGAAAGCCATCTGGGCAAAGGTGAGCCGGTGGACCGCTTGCGGCTGGCGCCGGACGTCGGCCGCTGATGAACGGCCACACCGAGCAGCGTTGGGTGGCCGGTCCCGTCGGGCGGCTGGAGTGCGCGATCGATCCACCCGCCGCCACGTCGGTGGTGTCCGCACTGGCCGGTGGGTTGGCGGTGGTCTGCCACCCGCACCCCTTGCACGGCGGTACGATGGGCAACAAGGTGGTGCAGACGCTGGCCCGCGCCTTCGTCCATCTCGGCCTGACAGTCGTGCGGTTCAACTTTCGCGGCGTCGGGGCGTCCGAGGGCCTGTGGGATGCAGGCCGGGGCGAGTTGGAGGACGCCGCAGCGGTGGTCGGCGCTTTCAGGCAGCCGGGTCAGCCGCTGGTTCTGGCGGGTTTTTCCTTCGGTGGCTATGTGGCCTCCCGCGTCGCAGCCGGCAGCGGGGATGCTGATCGGGCGACGTGGACGGTGCTCGTCGGCCCTGCAGTCGCCAACTTCCCCGTGGCTCCGGCTGCCGAGGGTACCCTGGTGATCCATGGGGAGCTCGACGATGTCGTTCCGCTGCAGTCGGTGCTCGATTGGGCCCGGCCCCAGGTTCAGCCGGTCACCGTGGTGCCCGGGGCCGGACATTTCTTCCACGGCCAGCTCGCGCTGCTCAAGCGTCTCGTGATCGATGGCGGACGCGCCATCGGTCCAGCGCCTTCCCATTGAACTCGAACATGTTCCGCTGCATCTTCCTCCTCCTCCTGAGTGTCCTGGCCAGCCTGCCGGCGCGTGCGCAGGCGCCGCAGCCTCCCGAGATCGCTGCTCGACAGTACATCCTCTTCGACCTTTCGAGTGCGCAGGTGCTGGCCGAGCGAGCCGCCGACGTCACGGCCGACCCCGCAAGCCTGACCAAGCTGATGACGGCCTACCTGGTCTTCGACGCGATCAAGGCACGCCAGCTGACGCTCGATCAGAAGCTGCCGGTCTCGCCTCGTGCCTGGGCCGAGCGCAAGGCAGGGGGCTCGCTGATGTTCATCGACCCCTCGATGAATCCCACGGTCGAAGAACTGCTCAAGGGCATGATCGTCCAGAGCGGTAACGACGCAGCCGTCGCGCTCGCCGAAGGCGTGGCTGGCAGCGTCGAGACTTTCGTCGACTCGATGAACCGCCAGGCGCAGGCCTGGGGTCTGAAGAACACGCGCTTTCGCAACGTCACTGGCATGACCGAGGCCGGCCATCAGAGCACCGCCCGCGACGTCGCCACCATCGCCGCGCGGATCATCACCGACCACCCCGATTTCCACCCCTACTATTCGATCCGTCAGTACACGTTCAACAACAT
This sequence comes from uncultured Rubrivivax sp., assembly GCA_964522465.1. GTDB lineage: Bacteria > Pseudomonadota > Gammaproteobacteria > Burkholderiales > Burkholderiaceae_C > Rubrivivax. The sequence goes on from CAZFVH010000118.1 coordinate 6,230, forward strand.
CCGGCAGGACAACCGCAACATGCTGCTCGGGCGCGACCCGACGGTCGACGGCATGAAGACCGGCTACACCGAAGCGGCTGGTTACTGCCTGGTGGCCACGGCGGCACGCGACATGCCCAACGGCAAGCGCAGGCTCATCTCTGTCGTGCTTGGTACCCCCTCGCGCGAGGCGCGGGCGGCGGAGAGCCAGAAGCTTCTCAACTGGGGTTGGCAGGCCTGGGACGCCGTGCGATTGTTCGACACCGACAAGCCTGTGGCCACGGTGCCGGTGTGGAAGGGCGCGGTCGACGTCGCCAAGCTCGGCGCGCAGGGAGGGGCGGTCTTCGTCACCGTCCCGCGCGGTGAGGGGGCGCGGATGCGTACCGTCATTGAGCGCACCGACCCGCTGGTAGCGCCTTTGTCGGCAGGGCAGCGTGTGGGCACCATCCGCGTGCTCACGGCTGCGGGCGCCCCGTTGGCATCCATGCCCCTGGTCGTGCAGGAACCGGTGGAGCTGGCCGGCCTTCTGGGACGCGCGTGGGATGCCCTGCGGTTGTGGATCCAGTGAAACCCGAGGACGTCGAACATGGAACTGCCCGACACCCTTTGTCACCTGAACGGCCGGACGTTGCCGCTTCGAGACGCGCAGGTCAGCGTCCTCGACCGGGGCTTCATCTTCGGCGACGGCATCTACGAGGTTGTGCCGGTGTACGGGCGTCGGCTGTTCCGTTTCGAGGAGCACATGGCTCGGCTCGACCGCAGCCTGGGCAAGGTGCGGATCGCGAATCCCCACGAACGTGACGGATGGCTGGCCCTCATCCGGCCGCTGATCGCGCGGCTGGCCGAGACCTGTGGTGCCGATGATCAGCTCGTCTACATCCAGGTGACCCGTGGGGTGGCGGTGCGCGACCACGTGATGCCCCAGGGCCTGCAGCCGACCGTGTTCGTCATGGTCAACCCGATGAAGCCCGTCTCGATGGATCAGCGCCACAAGGGCGTGGCCTGTGTGACGGCACGTGACTTCCGCTGGGAGCGAGGCGACATCAAGAGTGTGTCGCTGTTGGGCAATGTCTTCGCGCGCCAGATCTCCGCCGATGCGGGTGCGGCCGAGACGCTCATGTTCCGCGACGGCTATCTCACCGAGGCGGCTGCGAGCAACGTGTGGATCGCGCGCGACGGGGCGCTGCTGGGCGTACCCAAGAGCGGTCACGTGCTCGAAGGCATACGGTTCGACCTGCTGCGTGAGTTGTGCGAGGCATGTGGCATCGCCTACCACCTTCGGCCGATCCCGGAGGCAGAGGTGCTCGGTGCCGATGAAGTGATGCTCAGCTCGGCTACCAAGGAAATCCTGGCCGTGACCACCATCGATCATCAGCCCGTGGGCCATGGTGCGCTCAGAGGGCGCCCGGGACCGGTGTACGCCCGGCTGTACGAGGCATATCAGCAGGCCAAACGCCTGCAGTCCATTTGACGACCCAGCCGGAGCCGTCGGACGACCAGGTACCACATCATGGACAGCCCCAACAGTGGCGCAGGTGCACCGAAAATGCAGGATCCCCGCCCGGAAGACAGCCTGATCCGATACCCGAGTGCCTTTCCGATCAAGGTGATGGGCGCCCACGTGGAGGGATTCGTCGAGGCCATGGTGCAGATCGCCTGCCGATTCGATCCAGGGTTCGACCCGACGGGCATCGAGCGCCGACCCAGCCGGGCGGGCAACTACCTGGGATTGACGCTGACGGTCACTGCCACCAGCCGCGAGCAGCTCGACGACCTCTATCGGGCGCTTTCGGGACATCCGATGGTGAAGGTGGTGCTCTAGTCCATGGGTCGGGGGAGCGCCCGATGAGGACTCGTTGGCTCGGACGTTGTCCCTATGCGGACATCGAGCCTCGGATGCGTGCCTTCACCGACGGGCGCGACGCGCACATCGAGGACGAACTCTGGATGGTCGAGCACGACCCGGTGTTCACGCAGGGCGTCGGCGGGCGCGACGAGCACGTGCTCTCGGCGGGCGACATCCCGGTGATTCGCACCGATCGCGGCGGCCAGGTCACCTACCACGGACCGGGGCAGGTGGTGGCCTACCCGCTGGTGGACCTGAGGCGTCTGGGCATCTTCGTCAAGGAGTATGTGTTCCGTCTTGAGGCCTCGGTGCTGCAGGTGCTCTCTGCGTTCGGAGTCACCGGACATCGGGTCCGCGGCGCGCCTGGTATCTATGTGCGCCTGGACGATCCCTTCGGGCACGGTGCGCTCGCCTCCCCTCCCGCGGGCGTCGATCCCCTGGGCGGTCTGGGCAAGATCTCCGCTCTGGGCATCAAGGTCAGTCGTCACTGCGCCTATCACGGCGTGGCCTTGAACGTGGCCATGGACCTGTCCGCGTTCCAGCGCATCAACCCGTGTGGCTACGCCGGTCTGCGCACCGTGGACCTGCGCACGCTCGGTGTGGACGTTTCCTGGGACGAGGTGGCGCAGCACCTGGCGCAGCGATTGGCCGCACAGCTGGAGTCCTGACTCGATGCGCGGTCCTGATGCAACGGCTACGATCGGGCTCCGATCTTCGAAGACGGCGCAGGGCCGTGGGCTCGCGCCGAGCAGATGATGAACGACACACCGACATCCGCCTACGACCCGACCGCCAAGCAGAAGTCGCAGGCCAAGACTTCTCGCATCCCGATCAAGGTCGTCCCGGCAGAGGTGCTGAAGAAGCCGGACTGGATCCGCGTCAAGGCGGCGTCGCCCTCGAGCCGGTTCTACGAGATCAAACAGATCTTGCGGGAGCACCGGCTGCACACCGTGTGCGAGGAGGCGTCCTGTCCCAATATCGGCGAGTGCTTCGGCAAGGGCACCGCAACCTTCATGATCATGGGCGACAAGTGCACGCGTCGCTGTCCCTTCTGTGACGTCGGACATGGTCGTCCGGACCCGCTGGACCCGGCTGAACCCGAGAACCTGGCGCGCACCATCGCCGCACTGCGGCTCAGCTACGTGGTCATCACGAGTGTGGACCGCGATGACCTGCGCGACGGCGGCGCGGCGCACTTCGTCGATTGCATTCGCCGGGTGCGCGAGGCCTCTCCCGACACGCGCATCGAGATCCTGACGCCGGACTTCCGGGGCCGCCTCGACCGGGCCCTGGACATCCTGAAGGCCGCCCCGCCAGACGTGATGAACCACAACCTCGAGACCGTACCCCGCCTGTACCGGCAGGCGCGTCCGGGCTCGGACTATCTCTTCAGCCTGGACCTGCTGCGCAGGTTCAAACAGGCCGTGCCTGGCGTGCCCACGAAGAGCGGCCTGATGGTGGGTCTGGGGGAAACCGACGAGGAGATCCTCCAGGCCATGCGCGACATGCGCGCCCATCAGATCGACATGCTGACCATCGGCCAGTACCTGGCACCCAGCGGCCATCACCTGCCGGTGCACCGTTACGTCCATCCCGACACCTTCGCCATGTTCGAGCGTGAGGCACGTGCGATGGGGTTCACCCACGCGGCCGTCGGGGCGATGGTGCGCTCAAGCTACCACGCCGATCAGCAGGCCCATGCGGCGGGCGTGTCCGGTGCGCTGGCCTGAAGACGTCGTTGCGCGGACCCGGTTCTGCGGTCTGCCTCGGAGTCGCACGCGGGTGCCAGGGTCGAACCTTGGGCTCGCGGCGCGTGGCGCAGCGGTGTTTCGGTCGGTCCGGCGCACCTCCGACACCCGTGGTGGCAATGCACGAGGCCTCTTCGGTACCGGCCGCGCGACCCTGACGGTTTCGGCAGTGCTCCTGGTGGCCTGCGCGCCGGCGATGAACTGGCGTGAAGTCCGGCCGGATGTCCAGGGCGCGGTGATGCTCTTCCCCTGCAAGCCATCCTCCTTCGCTCGGATGGTGCGCCTGGCTGGCGAGCAGGTGCGGATGACCCTGCAGGCCTGCGACGCCGGTGGCGTGACCTGGGGCTTGTCGTGGGCCGATGTCGGCGATCCGGCGCGAGTCCCGCTGGCCTTGCGTGCTCTGCGGCAGTCTGCGCTCGACAACCTCTCCGCCTCGGCGGGCGAGGACCTGCCGCTGCGCGTGCCGGGTGCCACCCCGCAGCCTGACAGCCTGCGCCAGACGCTCTCCGGCCGCACGCCGGATGGCAAGCCGGTGAGTGGACAGGTGGCAGTGTTCTCCCGCGGCACCGTCGTCTTCCAGGTCACGATGCTCGGCAGGCCTGCCCAGGAGGATTCGGCGGCCACCTTCTTCTCCTCGGTCAGGCTGGGTGTCTGACCGAGCCGCTTCGTCCCCCTTCGAGCGCTGACCGATGAACGATGCCGCGTTGGTGCCGCGTGTCCTGGCGATCAGGATCTTCCTGGCGTTTGCCTGCGGGTATTTCCTGTCTGCGCTGCTGCGTGCGGTCACCGCCACGCTGGCGCCGACCTTCAGCCAGGAACTGGGACTGCGGCCGTCTGACCTCGGGCTGTTGGCTGGCGCCTACTTCCTCGGCTTCTCACTGCTGCAACTTCCCTTGGGTAGCGCTCTGGACCGGTTCGGGCCCAAGCGAGTGCTGATGGTCTTGCTTGCGGTCGGCGTTGTGGGCTGCGCCGCTTTTGCCATCGCGCAGAGTGTGGCGGGGCTGATCGTCGCGCGTGCGTTGATCGGCATGGGTGTCGCCGCCTGCCTGATGGCGCCGTTGACCAGCTTCCGTCTGTGTTTCAGCCCGGCTGCCCAACTGCGGGCGAATTCGTGGATGCTGATGAGCGGTTCACTGGGGATGGTCGCCTCCACCCTGCCCGTGCAATGGCTGCTTCCGGTGACTGGGTGGCGAGGCCTGTTCTGGATCATGGCATTGGGGCTCGCATGGGTCATCCTGTTGACCTGGTGGTGGATACCCGCCGATACGCCGCGCGGCGCGCCACCCGGTGGGGCGGGCCGGGTGGAAGACGCCCACACCCCGGGCGGCTATGGCACTGTGGCTCGCCATCCTGTGTTCGTGCGCAGCGTGCTGCTGGGTTTCTTCGTCTACGGGGGTCTGATCGCGGTGCAGGCGCTGTGGGCTGGCCCGTGGCTGACCCAGGTCGCGGGCTGGACGGCGCAGGATGCCGCAGGGGGGCTGTTCCTCATCAACGTGGCGATGCTGCTGGCCTTCATGGCGTGGGGCGCGGTGATGCCGCGTCTGGTCAGCCGAGGCATCGGTGCGCAGCGCCTGATGACTTGGGGTTTGCCAGCGCCTTTGCTTCTGCTGGGCTGGATCATCATCGACCCGCAGCCGGCGGGCGCGATGATGTGGGCGTTGTGGTGCGTCAGCTGCACCTTCGTGTCGGTCAGCCAGCCGGCGGTCGGCCAGGCGTTTCCTCCAGCCCTTGCGGGCCGTGCGCTGTCAGCCTTCAACCTGGTCATCTTTTCCGGTGTGTTCTGTATCCAGTGGGGAATCGGTCTGGGCATCGAGGCGTTCAGCGCGCTCGGTTGGGATGTCGGGCAGGCCTTCCGCGCCACGTTGGCCATCCACCTGGCATGCTGCATCGCGGCCTATCTGTGGTTCGTGGCGCCGCGACGAGCGTCCGAGTCGGACAGTGCCGGTTCTTCGTTGCCGGGGAACCCTCCACGCACTCGCCCTTGACCCATGACCCGCGTCGTTGTCGTTGCCCACGCACCTTTGGCTTCCGCACTCGCTGCGGTTGCGCGGCATGCGTTTCCGGAATGCGCTGCGACCTTGAGGACGGTGGATATCGAGCCCGCCGATGACCTGGCCGTGGCCGTGGAGCGGCTGCGTGACGTCTTGTCCGAAGAAGACACCCTGATCCTCAGTGATGCCTTCGGCGCTACGCCCTGCAATGCCGCGGTGCGCGTGGCCGATGGCGTGCGCGTGCGCGTGGTTGCCGGCGTGAACGTCCCGATGGTCTGGCGGGTCCTGTGCTATGGCGCAGAGCCCTTGGACCGCCTGGTGTCGCGAGCCGTGGACGGCGCGACCCAGGGTGTGATGCAAGTGGCGGTCACGCGACCGCAGAACCAGGGCCCGGCTGCGCGTCATCATGACCAAATCCACCATCACCATCAGTAACCGGCTGGGTCTGCATGCCCGAGCCTCGGCCAAGCTCACCAAGCTTGCGGCTTCCTTTCGCTGCGAAGTCCATCTCAGTCGCGGGGGACGGCGTGTCAACGCCAAGAGCATCATGGGGGTGATGATGCTGGCCGCCGGACAGGGCTGCGAAGTCGAGATCGAGACGGACGGTGACGACGAGCAGGTGGCAATGCAGGCGCTGCGGGGGCTGATCGAAGGCCGCTTCGGCGAGCCCGACTAGCCCCGCACATCTGAGCCGGGGACGAACGTCCGCCGTCGATGCTCCGTACAGCCCACCGAGGGATGCAGCATGAGCTTTCAGGTCTTTGGCGCCGCCGTCTCCCGCGGGATCGCGATCGGCCGCGCCGTGCTCGTCTCGTCGAGCAGGGTGGACGTGGCGCACTACTTCGTGCTGGAAGAGCAGGTCGCGCAGGAGATCGCGCGTTTGAGATCAGCCAGGGATCGCGTGGCGCAGTCCCTGGAGGCCCTTCAGCGTGAGTTGCCTGCGGACGCGCCGACCGAGCTGTCGGCCTTGCTCGACGTGCACCTGATGCTCCTGCGAGACGATTCACTCGCCGAAGCGACGAAGGCTTGGATCCTCGAGCGGAAGTACAACGCCGAATGGGCGCTGTCGGCGCAGTTCGAGGTGCTGGCGCGTCAGTTTGACGACATGGAGGACGAGTACCTGCGCGAGCGCAAGGCCGACCTGGAGCAGGTGGTCGAGCGCCTGCTCAAGGCGCTTGCGCAGGGCGGGTCGGGTGCGGCGATGGACGCGCGGGCGCTGGCGCGGGCTGCCGGTGCCGACAAACTCGTGCTGGTTGCGGGCGACATCTCGCCTGCAGACATGCTGCAGATGCGGTCGAGTGTCTTCGAAGGGCTGATCACGGATGTCGGTGGCCGGACTTCGCACACAGCGATCCTGGCGCGTAGCATGGACATCCCAGCGGTCGTCGGTGCACGCGAAGCCAGTCGTCTCATCCGCCAGGACGATTGGGTGGTGATCGACGGGGATGCCGGCGTGGCCGTTGTCAACCCGTCGCCCATCGTGCTGGAGGAGTACCGCTTCCGTCAAAGGCAGAGCGAACTCGAGCGGGCGCGGCTGGACCGCTTGCGCCACACTCCCGCCGTCACACTCGACGGCGAGCCGATCGAACTGCTGGCCAACATCGAGTTGCCGACCGATGTCGAGGCGGCACTCGCCGCAGGTGCGGTTGGCGTCGGGCTCTTTCGCAGTGAATTCCTGTTCATGAATCGGCAAGGGCGCCTGCCCGACGAAGAGGAGCAATACCTGGCCTATCGGGCCGCGGTGCTCGGCATGAAGGGGATGCCGGTGACCATCCGCACGGTGGATGTCGGCGCGGACAAGCCGCTGGACCACGAAGGCGTGGTGCTCCACGGACGTCACGAGCAGGCGCTCAATCCTGCACTCGGATTGCGAGCCATCCGCTGGAGCTTGGCGGAGCCGGACATGTTCCAGCAGCAGGTGCGTGCGATTCTTCGCGCGGCGGTCCACGGCAAGGTGAGGATGCTCGTGCCGATGGTGGCGCATCGTAGCGAGATGGAGGCGGTGTTGCGTGCCGTCGAGCTGGCACGAAGAACCCTGGACCGCTGTGGGAAGGCCCATGGCCCGATGCAGCTCGGCGCCATGATCGAAGTGCCAGCCGCCGCGCTCAGCGTCGACGTGATCCTGAGGCATTTCGATTTCGTCTCGATCGGGACCAACGACCTGATCCAGTACACCTTGGCCATCGATCGATGCGACCAGGCGGTGGCGCACCTGTACGATCCCTGGCACCCGGCGGTGCTGCAACTGATTGCCATGACGATCGATCGTGCGCGCGCGCGTGGCAAGCCCGTCAGTGTCTGCGGTGAGATGGCCGGCGACCCGAGCTTCACCGACGTGCTGCTCGGGATGGGCTTGCGCAGTTTCTCGATGCAGCCCTCACAGCTGCCCACCGTGAAGCAACGGCTGCTGCGCAGCGACACCCGGCGGCTGGCCGTGGTCGCCGCCGCGGCGTTGAGCGCCGACGAACCGGCTGCGGCAATGAGTGCGTGTCACCGCGACGGAACAGCTGCCCTGGGCCTGACCTGAGCGTGCGTGGGGTTTGGCGAGCGGTTCTCTCACTCGCCTGCAAAAAAGATTCGGCTCACTGCGAAAACTCCGCTACACTGGCGGGCTCGACGGATGACACGCAGAAGCGCTGAGTCCAGTCAAACAGTCGGCAGCTTCGGCGTCGACAAGCTTGGCAGTCGGGGGTTCTTGCGCAAGATGCCACGGGGCGGCGCAAAACACAGAGTAGTTGAGCGCTTGACAGGGTCAACAAAATGTGCAAGAATCGTGGTCTTTGCTGATGACGACGTTCTGAAGCAAGCGCTCTTTAACAACATACAGCCGATAAGCGTGGGCATCTGAAGGCGAAAGCCAATG
>CAZFVH010000119.1:0-14600 GCA_964522465.1 uncultured Rubrivivax sp.
CGACAACCGCCTGAACATGATCCACGAGGGCACGCACGGCATCCAGGCGCTGGACCTGCTGGGCCGCAAGGTGGTGATGGACGGCGGCGCCGGGCTGAAGCTGCTGGCCACGCGCATGAGCGCCACGGCGCAGGCGGCCGGGCAGGTGCCGGGCCTGGCCGAGCCCGCCAACGCGCTGGCCGGCGCGCTGCAGCGCCTGGGCGCGGCGACCAAGGCCGCCTGGGCCACCGGCGTGCCCGAGGAGGCCCTGGCCAACGCCACGCCCTACCTGCAGGCCTTCGGCCACGTGGTGCTGGCCTGGGTGTGGCTGGACGTGGCGCTGGTGGCCGCGCGGCCAAGCTCGGGTGCGGCAGGCGTTCCAGGCGCTCAAGGCGTATCCATGGCGTCCGGTGCCTCTGGTGCCGCAGGCCGCGTGGACGGTATCGTGAACGCAGCAGTGGTCGAAGCCCCGGGTGATGCCGCCTTCCGCGCCGGCAAGCTGGCCGCGATGCGCTACTTCTTTGCCTACGAGCTGCCGAAGATCGACGCCTGGCTCGGCGTGGTCGCCCGGCGCGAGGCGCTGGTGCGCGAGATCGACTCGCAGAGTCTGGAGCCCTGATGAAACCCGCCACCGTCGAGACGCTGGTTTGGGTGCTCATCTACGCGGGGCTACTGCTGGCAGTGCTGGGTCTGGCGGTGGTGCGGCTGGACGACGCGCTGGGCTGGCCGCTGGTGGCGCTGGGCGCGGTGGCGGCCAGCGTCGGCGTGGCGCTGATCTGGGTGCGCTCCAGGATGGACCGATGATCCCGAACCGGCGTGGCCCGCAGCGCCTGACGCCGTCTCTATGAAACCCGGCTGCCCGCAAGCGCGGCCCCGACGAGGAGAGAACGTTTGAGCACCCCTGTGATGAAGCTCTTTGATTTGAGCGACCGCGCGGCGCTGGTGACCGGTGGTTCACGAGGCCTGGGCCTGCAGATGGCCGAGGCCCTGGGCGAGGCCGGAGCGAAGATCATGCTGACGGCGCGCAAGGCCGCCGAGCTCGAGGAGGCCGTGGCCCACCTGGCCGACAAGGGCATCGCCGCGCGCTGGGTGGCCGCCGACAGCAGCGACCCGGCGCAGGTGCGCCGCGTCGTCGACGAGACCATGCAGCGCCTGGGCCGCATCGACATCCTGATCAACAACGCCGGGGCGACCTGGGGCGCGCCGGCCGAGGACCACCCGCTCGAGGCCTGGGACAAGGTGATGAACCTGAACGTGCGCAGCCTGTTCCTGTACGCGCAGGCGGCGGCCAAGGCCTGGATGATCCCCAACCGCTGGGGCCGCATCGTCAACGTGGCCTCGGTCGCCGGGCTGGCGGGCTCGATCAACGTCGACTTCGTCGCCTACGGCACGAGCAAGGCCGCGGCGATCAACCTCTCGCGCATGCTGGCCGGGGAGTGGGGCGAGTACGGCATCACGGTGAACGCGCTGGCGCCGGGTTTCTTCCCGAGCAAGATGACGCGCGCGACCCTGGCCGAGCTGGGCGTGGAGAAACTCTGCGAGGCCGTGCCGCTGCGCCGCATCGGCGACGACGACGACCTGAAGGGCGCGGTGCTGCTGTTCGCCAGCGCCGCGGGCAAGCACATCACCGGCCAGGTGCTGGCCGTGGACGGCGGCATCAGCGCGGTGCACTATGGCTGATTCGTCGGCGCTGGCGCCCGACCTGCACGCTTCCGTGCCCTTCGTTGACCATCTGGGTTTCGAGTTGATCGATGTCGGCGCGGGTCATTGCACACTGGGCGCTGCCGTCCGGCCCGAGCTGACCAACCGCTGGGGCGTGGCGCACGGCGGGCTGCTGATGACACTGCTGGACGTGGCGATGGCCCGCGCGGCGCGCAGTCCCGCCCAGCCCGACGGCCCGCCGCAGCGCAGCGTCGTGACGGTGGAGATGAAGACCAGCTTCATGCGGCCGGGCAGCGGCGCCTTGCGCGCGCACGGTCGGCGCTTGCACCAGACGGCCACCTTGGCCTTCTGCGACGCCGAGGTGCGGGATGGCGCCGGGCACCTCGTAGCCCATGCCACCGGCACCTTCAAGTACCTGCGTGCCCTGCCGGTGGGCACACGTGTGCAATTGCCGGACGATCCCGGCGACTGATCCTTCCGCGGCCCCTGCAGGCAGCTTGCCATGCAGCCGGTCCTTCCCTGTTTCCCGTCGGAGCCCCCTGACATGTCGATGACCCACCACCAGATCCTGCTCGCCTCGCGTCCCGTCGGCGAGCCGACAGCCGACCACTTTCGTCTGGTGCAGGCGGACGTGCCCGAGCCGCTCGAAGGCCAGGTGCTGGTGCGACACCACTACCTCAGCCTGGACCCGTACATGCGCGGGCGGATGAACGAGGGCCGCAGTTATGCCGCGCCGCAGCCGCTGGGGGAGGTGATGATCGGTGGCACGGTCGGTGAGGTGGTCGTTTCGCGCCACCCGGGCTTCGCGGTCGGCGACCGGGTCGTCGGCATGGGTGGCTGGCAGGAGTACTCCGTCGTCGACGCTGCGCAGCCCGGTGTGTTGCGAAAGGTCGACACCACGCACGTGCCGCTGTCGGCTTACCTGGGGCCGGTGGGCATGCCCGGGGTCACGGCCTGGGTCGGGCTGACGCAGATCATCGAGCCCAAGGCGGGCGAGACGGTGGTGGTCGACGCCGCCAGCGGGGCCGTGGGGGGCGTCGTCGGGCAACTGGCCAAGGCCCGCGGTTGCCGCGTCGTCGGCATCGCCGGGGGCGCCGAGAAGTGCCGCTACGTCGTGGACGAACTCGGCTTCGACGCGTGCATCGACCACCGCGCCCATGCTGACCTGAAGTCCATGCTGCGCGCGCTGAAGGAGGCCGCGCCCGACGGCATCGACGGGCATTTCGAGAACGTCGGCGGCCACCTCCTGGATGCCGTGATGCTGCGCATGAATGCCTTCGGCCGGATCGCCTTCTGCGGGATGATCGCCGGCTACAACGGCGAGCCCATCCCGATGGCCAACCCGTCGTTGATCCTGGTGTCGCGCCTGAAGCTGCAGGGCTTCATCGTCAGCGAGCACATGAAGCTGTGGCCTGCGGCGCTGAAGGAACTGGGTGGGATGGTGGCCAGCGGCCGTCTGAAGTATCGAGAGACCCTCGCTGAAGGCCTGGCCAGCGCGCCCGAGGCCTTCCTCGGTCTGCTCAAGGGGCGCAACTTCGGCAAGCAGCTCGTCAAGCTGGTCTGAACAGGGGGGCGTCGCATGAACCAGGATCCGATCGGGCCGGGCGGTGTCGCCGTGGTCACGGGGGCTGCGTCGGGTTTCGGCCTGGAGGCCTGCCGCATCGCTGCCCGGCGTGAGATGCGGGTCGTGATGGCCGACGTGCAGGCCGATGCGCTCGGGGCCGCGGCGGCCGAGATCCGCGCGCTTGGCGCGGCGGTGCTGCCTTTCCAGCTCGACGTCTCCAAGGCTGCCGAGGTCGACGCGCTGGGTGCGGCCGCACGGCAGACCTTCGGGATCCCGACCTTCGTGTTCAACAACGCCGGGGTTGGCGCTGGCGGCCTGATCTGGGAGCACAGCGCGCGCGACTGGGAGTGGGTGATCGGTGTCAATTTGCTCGGTGTGGCGCATGGCGTGCGGGTGTTCACGCCGATGATGCTGGAGGCGGCCCGCATCGATCCCGCCTGGCGCGGTCACATCGTCAACACCGCCAGCATGGCCGGGCTGCTGAACGCGCCGAACATGGGTCTGTACAACGCCAGCAAGCACGCAGTGGTGTCGTTGTCGGAGACGCTCTACCAGGACCTGAGCCTCGTCACGGCGCAGTTGCGCGCGCATGTGCTGTGCCCCTATTTCGTGCCCACCGGCATCCATCGCAGCGAACGCAACCGGCCGAGCGAACTCGCCGCCGCCGATGCCCGGCCGACCCGCAGCCAGCGCGTCGCACAGGCGATGAGCGACAAGGCGGTCGCCAGCGGGAAGGTCAGTGCCGCGCAGGTGGCGCAGTTCGTCTTCGAGGCCATGGCCCAGGACCGCTTCTACGTGTACAGCCATCCGAACAGTCTTGGCGGCGTGGCCACCCGCCTGGAGGATGTGATGCAGGCCCGCAACCCGAGCGATCCCTTTGCCCAGCGCCCGCACGTGCGGGCGCAACTGGTCGGGGCGCTCGGCGACTGACAAGGGCTTGCCGGTGCGGGTCTGCGAAGGCCCCGGCGCGCGTCCCGTGCTCAAGGGCGGCCCGGACGCTTCCGTCGTCGACAGCTTCGTGGGCGCGCCGAACTCTGGGGTGTGACGCAATGTCGCGAGCGCACCACATCGCGTCTCCTCTGTGAGCCAAGAATTAACCGACCAAGAGGTCGATTAATTCTTCTCTTTGCGTCATGTCAGTGTTATGGTGATCGGGTTCGTGCAGGAACCATGGCGCACAGGCCGTCGCCCTGCCTTCGGGTACCGCCGAAGCCTGTCGCTCCGCCGGCCCGGACCTCGTCCACCTCAGCCGTTCCGCCGCCATGATTTCCTGGGTGTTCCAACTGGCTCGCTGGTCTGCCGTCGTCGGCGGCGTGTTGCTGGCAGCCGTGATGATCATGATCGTCGCCAGCGTGTCGGGCCGTGCCCTGGTGCCGATCGGCTTGGGCCCGGTGCCCGGCGACTTCGAACTGGTGGAGGTCGGCACGGCTGTCGCCGTGTTCCTCTTCCTGCCATGGTGCTACCTGCGGGGTGGGCACGCGTCGGTCGATCTGCTGTACGAGCGCTTCCCACCGCGGCTGAAGTGGTTCGTCACCACCCTGGCCGACCTGCTGATGCTTGCCTTGTGGATCACGCTGACCGAGCGGCTCTACGAGGGCATGCTGGAGAAGCGCGAGTACCTCGAGACCACCTTCATCCTGATGATGCCGATGTGGTGGGGCTATGCCGTGTGCCTCGTCGGCGGCGTGGTCGGCTGCCTGGCCTACCTGGCCAAGACACTCATCCAGTTCCGCCTGGCCGACTGGCCGGCCGGCTGGACCGTCGAATCCACCGGGGGACATTGAGATGACGCCCGTCGAACTCGCCGCCTGGTCGTTTCCCGTCCTGCTCGCCCTGATCTTCATCCGCCTGCCCATCGGGCTGTCGATGGCGCTGTGCGGGCTGGCGGGCTCGTGGATCCTCTACGGACAGTCGGGGCCGGTGCTCAACCAGCTCAAGCATGTCAGCTACGGCACCTTCTCCAACTACAACCTCTCGGTCATCCCGCTGTTCCTCCTGATGGGGCAGTTCGCCGCGCTCGGCGGCTTGTCTCAGGCGCTGTTCAAGGCCGCTGAGGCCTGGATCGGGCATCGCAAGGGCGGTGTGGCGATGGCCGCGGTCGGGGCCTGCGCCGGCTTCGGCTCGATCTGCGGCTCCTCGCTCGCGACCGCGGCGACGATGGGACAGGTCGCCTTGCCGGAACTGAAGAAGGCCGGCTACTCCGGGGCCTTGTCCACCGCCTGCCTGGCCGCCGGTGGCACGCTCGGCATCCTGATCCCTCCTTCGGTGGTTCTCGTCATCTACGCGATCCTGACCGAGCAGAACATCGCCAAGCTGTTCCTGGCGGCCTTCGTGCCCGGTATCCTGGCGGCCATTGGGTATGCCATCGTGATCGCGATCTATGTCCGCGTCGTGCCGGGCAGTGGCGGCACCGTGGCCCGCGTGCCGATGACCGAGCGGTTGCGCGCCACGGCCAAGGTCTGGCCGGTGGTCGTGATCTTCCTGGCGGTCGTCGGGGGCATCTACGGCGGCCTCTTCACGCCGGCTGAGGGTGCAGCCGTCGGGGCCTTCGGGACCGGGCTGGCTGCCTGGGCCGCCGGCGGTCTGACACGGCGCACCTTGCGCGACGCCTTCTTCGGCACCGCGGTGGCCACCGGGATGATCTTCATGATCGTGCTGGGCGCGGCCCTGTTCAACAGTTTCCTCGCGCTGTCTCAGCTGCCCCAGACCTTGGCCGAGTGGGTCGGCACGCAGGGCCTGAACCCATGGCTGGTGCTGACGGCCGTGCTGGTGGTCTACCTGCTGCTGGGCTGCGTCATGGACTCGTTGTCCATGATCCTGCTGACGATCCCGATCTTCTTCCCGATGATCATGAAGCTCGACTTCGGCCTGACGCCGGAGGAGACCGCGATCTGGTTCGGCATCCTGGTGTTGATCGTCGTCGAGGTCGGGCTGATCACGCCACCCGTGGGAATGAACCTGTTCGTCATCAACAACCTGGCGCGCGGCGTGCCGATCGCACAGACCTACCGTGGGGTGATGCCCTTCGTGGCGAGCGATCTGATCCGTACCGCGATCCTCGTCGCCTTCCCGGCGATCACCCTGTTCGTGCTGCGCTTGTAGCGCGCAGATCCCTGATCCGTCCCGCCGCCGTGGGGAGGGTGTGCGGGGCTGGCGCGGCCTGCCGATCTCTGATGCGCGGATTGGGTTTCACCCGATGGCCCGCGGTGCGAGCAGCAGATAAGGTGGCGTCTCGATCTTCACGTCCTTCCCGTCTCAGGAGAGTCTCGATGAAAGCCCTGTTCAAACCCCTGGCCGTCGCGGCCGCCTTGACGTTTGTGGCCGCGGCCGCGCAGGCGCAGGCCCCGATCGTGCTGAAGGTGCATCACTTCCTCGGTGGTCAGTCGATCCAGCACACGACCATGCTCGGCGACTGGTGCAAGGCCATCGCGCGCGACTCCAACAACCGGCTGCAGTGCCAGATCTTCCCGGCCATGCAGCTCGGTGGCACGCCGCCGCAGTTGTTCGACCAAGCCAAGGACGGCATCGCCGACGTGGTGTGGACGGTGGCCGGCTACACCCCGGGCCGCTTCCTGCGCTCGCAGGTCTTCGAACTGCCCTTCATCATGACCGACCCGGCCGGCACCAGCCGCGCGGCATGGGACTACGTGCAGAAGCACGCGATGGACGAGTACAAGGACGTCAAGCTTCTGGCCATCCACGTCCACGGGCCCGGCGTGATCTTCACCCGTGACAAGCCGGTGAAGACCATGGAAGACCTCAAGGGCATGAAGCTGCGCGGTCCGACGGCCACCGTCACCAGCATGCTCAGGACCATGGGCGCGGTGCCGGTGGGCATGCCCGTGCCGCAGGTGCCCGAGGCTCTGTCCAAGGGCGTGATCAACGGTGCGGTGATCCCCTACGAGGTGGCGCCTGGCCTGAAGGTGCAGGAGCTGACCAAGTTCGCCGCCGAGACCGACCCGAGCTACCCCGCGCTGTACACCACGGTGTTCGTCGTGCCGATGAACAAGGCGCGCTACGAGTCGCTGCCGGCGGACCTGAAGGCGGTGATCGACAAGAACTCGGGGCGTGAGTTCTCGGCCACGCTCGCAGCGCAGCAGGCGGGCAACGACGTCCCCGGCCGCAAGATCTTCGCTGCCACGCCCGGCTACACGATCAGCATGATCCCTGGCAGTGAACTGCAGCGCTGGCAGAAGGCCACAGCCGACCTCGACGACGCCTGGGTCGCCGACGTCACCAAGCGCGGTGGCAACGGCAAGGCCATGCTCGACGACGCGCGTGCGCTGGTCAAGCAGTATTCGAAGTGATGCGGATGCACGCATGACCAGCGAAAGCGGGCTTCGGCCCGCTTTTTCTTGCGCCCCGGGTGCGGTGGTGATCGGCGGCGGACCGGCCGGCCTGATGGCGGCCGAGGTGCTCGCCGAGAGTGGCGTCGAGGTGGACGTCTTCGATGCCATGCCTTCGGTCGGACGCAAGTTCCTCCTGGCTGGAAAAGGCGGCTTGAACCTGACGCACAGCGAGGCCCTGGACGTCTTCGTCGGCCGGTATCGTGAGCGTGCCCACGCGCTGGCCCCCGTGATCCGGGCGTTCGGACCTGCCGCGTTGCGTGACTGGGCCCAGGCGCTGGGCGTGGACACCTTCGTCGGGACGTCCGGTCGGGTGTTCCCGCGTGACATGAAGGCCGCACCGTTGTTGCGCGCCTGGCTGCACCGTCTGCGTCATCGGGGCGTGCGGTTTCACATGCGCCATCGATGGGGCGGATGGGACGCGCAGGGGCACCTGCGCTTCGACACGCCCGTCGGCCAGGAGGTCGTGTCTTCCCACACCACCGTGCTGGCGCTGGGCGGTGGCAGCTGGGCGCGCCTGGGTTCGGACGGCGCGTGGGTGCCCCGGCTGCAGGCCCGTGGTGTGTCCGTGCGCGAATTGCAGCCCTCGAACTGCGGCTTCGATGTCGGTTGGAGCGCGCATTTCGCCAGCCGGTACGCCGGAGCGCCGATGAAGAATGTGGCCATCACGTGGCGGGATCCGACGGTCGACTTTGGGTCGGCCGGTGCCCTGCACACCCGCCAGGGCGAGTTCGTCATCACCGAAGGAGGCATCGAGGGCAGCCTGGTCTATGCCGCCAGCGCCGCGCTCAGGGAGGGCATCGCCCGCCAGGGGCAGACGAGTTTGACCGTCGACCTGCTCCCCGGACGGACGTCGGAGGCGGTTGCGGCAGCGTTGGCGCATCCACGCGGGACCCGTTCACTGGCCACGCACCTGAAGTCGCGTCTCGGTCTGGACGGCGTCAAGCGCGCCTTGATCCATGAATGCCTGCCCCGTGAGGTCGTCAGCGATGACGCGGCGCTGGCCCGCGCGCTGAAGGCGGTGCCGGTGACCGTCAAGGCATGCCGCCCCATCGACGAGGCAATCAGCAGCGCGGGCGGCGTCTGTTTCGAGGCGCTTGACGAACACCTGATGCTGCGCGCCCTGCCGGGGGTGTTCTGCGCCGGCGAGATGTTGGACTGGGAAGCGCCCACCGGTGGTTATCTGTTGACGGCCTGCATGGCCAGCGGCCGGGTGGCCGGCCAGGGCGCACTGCGGCGATGGCGGTGCCGACAGGCCGCAGGGGCGGCGGAGCGCGCCGCACCCGAGCCGATCGGCAGGCCCGGCGCAGCGCCAGACGCTGCATGGTCGCCGGGCGGTGCCTAGCCCGCGGTTTGCGCATTGCCTCGGGCGTCGCCCCATGGCGCGCCGCATCGGCCGGGCTGACCGCGCGCCACGGTGGGCTGGTCGGGCGTGCGCTGGCTACACTGCCGCGCTTTCTCATCAGCCTGTCGGCCGCTCGGGCCGCCCTCCTTCCTTGGACAAGATCCTCGCCCAGATCGCCGCCGAACTGCAGGTCCGGCCGGCCCAGGTGCGTGCCGCCGTCGACCTGCTGGACGGCGGCGCGACCGTGCCCTTCATCGCCCGCTACCGCAAGGAAGCCACCGCCGGACTCGACGATGCGCAACTGCGTGACCTCGAGACGCGGCTGGCCTATCTGCGTGAACTCGAGGACCGACGTGCCACCGTGCTCGGGAGCATCGCCGAGCAGGGCAAGCTGACGCCCGATCTGCAAGCTGCGATCGAAGGGGCCGACACCAAGCAGGCCCTGGAAGACCTCTACCTGCCGTACAAGCCGCGCCGCCGCACCAAGGGCATGATCGCTCGAGAGGCGGGGATCGAGCCTTTGGCGGACCGCCTGTTTGCCGATCCCACGCTGGAGCCGCTGGCCGAGGCCTCGGCCTTCGTCGCGGCCTATCCTGGCGGCGTCGCGGCGCTCACGCTGGCCGGGTATGCCGATGCCTTCGCCGTTCTCGACGGGGTGCGGGACCTGCTGTCCGAGCGCTGGTCCGAGGATGCCTTGCTGGTCGGGTCGCTGCGCGAGTGGCTCTGGCGCGAAGGGGCGTTGCGCAGCGCGCTGGCCGACGGCAAGAACCCTCAGGATCCGGAGGCAGCGCGCTACCGTGATTATTTCGACCACGCCGAGCCCATCGCGTCCGTGCCCAGCCACCGTGCGCTGGCGATCTTCCGTGGGCGGACCCAGGGCTGGCTGGACGCCAAGCTCTCGATCGACCCGCCACCGCCGACACCGCAGGCCGGCGAGCCGCCCATACGCGCGGCGACGCCCACGTTGGCCGAAGGTCGCATTGCCCAGCATCTGGGCTGGCGCCACGCCCAGCGTGCAGGCGACGACCTCATCCGTCGCACGGTGTCCTGGACCTGGAAGGTCAAGTTGTCCCTGAGCCTGGAGCGCGATCTTTTCGCCCGGGTGCGCGAGCAGGCCGAGGCGGTGGCGATCAAGGTCTTCGCCGACAACCTGCGCGACCTGCTCCTGGCGGCGCCGGCCGGCAAGCGCGTGGTCATGGGTCTGGACCCGGGCATACGGACCGGCGTCAAGGTGGCGGTGGTCAGCGACACGGGCAAGGTGCTCGACACCGCCACGGTGTATCCACACGAGCCGCGCAACGACTGGGAAGGCGCACTGCACGCGCTGGGTCGGCTGGTCGGCACGCATGGGGTCAGCCTGATCGCCATCGGCAACGGCACGGCCAGTCGCGAGACCGACCGGCTGGCGGCAGACCTGCTGCAGCGCATTCGTCAGCTGGCACCCCAGGTCCGACTCGACAAGGTGGTGGTCAGCGAGGCCGGCGCGTCTGTCTACTCGGCCAGCGCGCTGGCGAGTCAGGAACTGCCTGACCTTGACGTCAGCCTGCGCGGCGCCGTCAGCATCGCCCGGCGCCTGCAGGACCCTTTGGCCGAACTCGTCAAGATCGACCCGAAGAGCATCGGTGTGGGCCAGTACCAGCATGACGTCAACCAGAGCTCGCTCGCGCGCACGCTCGACGCCGTGGTCGAGGACTGCGTCAACGGCGTCGGTGTCGACCTGAACACCGCTTCCGTCCCGCTGCTGGCCCGGGTGTCCGGTCTGTCCACGACCGTGGCCTCGAGCATCGTGCGTTGGCGTGATGCGCATGGCGCCTTCCGCACCCGGCAGCAGTTGCTGCAGGTCACGGGGCTCGGGCCACGCACCTTCGAACAGGCCGCAGGCTTCCTGCGCATCCGGGACGGCGACGAACCGCTGGACGCCACAGGCGTCCACCCCGAGACCTACCCGGTGGTGCAGCGCATGCTGGCGCGCACCGGCCGCGCGGTCGCGCAGTTGATGGGCCACGCCGATGTGCTGCGCACGCTGGAGCCCGAGGCCTTCGCCGACGAGCGCTTCGGCGTCATCACCGTGCGTGACATCCTCGGTGAGCTCGAGAAACCCGGTCGTGATCCTCGGCCGGATTTCCAGGTGGCCCGTTTCAATGACGACGTGCAGGACCTGCGGGACGTCAAGCCCGGCATGCTGCTGCAGGGCACGGTCAGCAACGTCGCACAGTTCGGTGCCTTCGTCGATCTGGGCGTGCACCAGGACGGCTTGGTGCATGTCAGCCAGCTCAGCCACAAGTTCGTCCAGGACGCCCGCGAAGTCGTCCGCACGGGCCAGATCGTCAAGGTTCGGGTGCTGGAGGTCGATCTCGAGAGAAAGCGGATCTCGCTGTCGATGAAGCTCGATGTGCCGGCGGGGCAGGGGGCGTCCCGAGGCCCGGGCGCTGCGTCTGGAGACAACCGATTCAGGCCCGCTGCGCCTGGCGAGCGCAGCCGCGCCTCGCCTGCACGACCGCAGGGCTCGGCACCGCAGGCCGAGGGTGCGATGGCTGCTGCGTTTGCGCGTCTGCAGGCGCGGCGCTGAGCCCAGCGCCTGACGGGTCACGTCGGCCGCGGCCCAGGACATCAAGTTCCACACACGACGCAAGGACCATGCAATGGATGCGAAGACCGTACATCCCGAGACCGTCACCGCTCAGGCCCTGGGCTGGATCGAGGAGGCCACGCGTGCGATCACGCCGCCCGTGCACGTCTCCTCGACCTACCTGCGCGACCCGGACAACGGCTACCGCAGCGGACGCGTCTACGCGCGCGCGGACAACCCGGCCTATGACCAGGCCGAGGCGGTGCTGGCCCAACTCGAGAAGGGCGCGCGGGCCATGCTCTTCGCCTCCGGCATGGCCGCCGCCACGGCCGTGTTCCAGGCGCTCGAACCGGGCGACCATGTCCTGGCGCCCAGGGTCATGTACTGGTCGTTGCGCAATTGGCTGATGACCTTCGCCACGCGCTGGGGGCTCCAGGTCGAGTTGATCGACATGACCTCACCCGCCGCCGTGCAGGCCGCGGTACGGCCCGGTCGCACGAAGCTGGTTTGGATTGAAACGCCCGCCAATCCGCTGTGGACGGTGACCGACATCGCCGCAACGGCGGCGATCGCGCACGCGGCGGGCGCTCGACTGGCGGTGGACTCGACGGTGGCCACGCCCGTGCTGACGCAGCCGCTCGCGCTCGGTGCCGATGTGGTGATGCACGCGGCGACGAAGTACCTCAACGGGCACTCGGACCTGGTCGCCGGCGCACTCGTTACGCGCGTCGAAGACGCGTTCTGGACGCGGCTGCGCGCCGTGCGTGCACAGGTGGGTGGCACGCTCGGGTCCTTCGAGGCGTGGTTGCTGCTGCGCGGCATGCGTACCCTGCACCTGCGTGTTCGCGCAGCCAGCGCCGCGGCGCTGCGCATCGCGGTCCATTTCGACGGACATCCCCTCGTCGTCGAGGTGCTCTACCCGGGCCTTCCGAAGGCGCAGGGACATGTCGTGGCCGCGCAGCAGATGCAAGACGGCTTCGGCGGGATGCTGTCTGTCCGCGTGGCTGGCGGTGAAGCCGCAGCCATCGGCACGGCCGCGCACACAGCGCTGTGGAAGCGTGCCACCTCGCTCGGCGGTGTCGAGAGCCTGATCGAGCACCGCGCCAGCATCGAGGGCGCCGGCACACCTGCGCCCCCTGACCTGCTGCGCCTGTCGGTGGGTATCGAGCACGTCGACGACCTGATCGCCGACCTGGAGCAGGCCTTGCGGCGCGCGCACGGGTGAAGGCGCTGGAGATCCGCGCGGGTCCGCGCGCGCGCCGATGGCTGCGCGAGCGGGGTCTGTGCGCGCAGGATGTGCGGGTGATCCCCGGTGCGGCGGGCGGGCCCAAGGGGCTGGTGCTGAACCCGCTGGACCGGTTTCTGTTCGGACAGTGGTTGACCGATGCACCCCAGACCCTGCACCTCGTGGGGGCCTCGATCGGTGCCTGGCGTATGGCCTGCGCCTGTCTGCCAGACGCATCATCGGCGTTGGCGCAGATGGCCGAGGACTACATCACGCAGCGCTATGACCACGCGCCGGGCCGCCCGCCGACGGCGCAGACGGTCAGCGCCGCTTTCGGTCGC
Organism: uncultured Rubrivivax sp.; assembly: GCA_964522465.1. GTDB lineage: Bacteria > Pseudomonadota > Gammaproteobacteria > Burkholderiales > Burkholderiaceae_C > Rubrivivax. The sequence goes on from CAZFVH010000119.1 coordinate 13,032, forward strand.
AAGCTCGACGAACGTCTGGCACCCCGCGCCGTGCAGATCCTGGGCCACCCGACGCGGCGTCTGCATGTCGTCGCGAGCCGTGGCCGGCGCCTGCTGGCGCGCGAGGGACGCTGGCGTACGCCTGCGGGCTACGCCGCGGCCTTTCTCGCCAATGCCCTCGGGCGTCAGTTCCTCGGTGCATGGATCGAGCGCGTCGTCTTCAGCGACCCGCGTGAAGCGCTGCCACTGCCGTTGGACGATTTCCATACCCGGCAGGTGGCCTTGCGCGAGGTCAACCTCGGCCCTGCGGTGTTGGCGAGCTGCTCGATCCCGTTCTGGCTGCGCGCCGTCAGCGGCATCCCGGGGGCGCCACCGGGCGCGTACTGGGACGGCGGCATCACCGACTACCACCTGCACCTGCGCTACAGCGCCATGCAGGACGGCCTCGTCCTGTACCCGCACTTCCAGCCCACGGTGGTGCCGGGCTGGCTCGACAAGGCGTGGAGCGGCCGCCAGCGCGCCACCGCCGCACTCGACAACGTCGTGCTGTTGTCGCCGAGCGCGCAGTGGATTGCGAGTCTGCCGGGCGGGAAGCTGCCCGATCGCAGTGACTTCAAGGCCTGGGGTGACGACATCGACGGACGGCAGTCGGTATGGCGGCGGGCCTTGGCCGAGAGTGAGCGGCTCGCAGACGAATTCGCGTGGATGGTCGACAGGCCGGGTCCGGTGGCAGCCGACGCGCTCGAGTGACGCGCAACCGTGTTCCACGCCTGGCGTGCAGCAGGCGCGATGTGCCCAGCTCGGCGCCTCGATGCGCCAGGAGCCATGGGCGTGGAGAGATCCATGTGGTCCGTTAAACTACGGGAGAGTCGAAACCACACTGGCAAGAGCGAGAAAGGCATTCTGGTTATGACACCGCGGACTACGCCGCCCGCCCCTGCGCACTGACCGCTGGCCGCGCCGTCATGTCCCGTCCCTGATTCGATCTCCCCTCCAGCAAAGCGCGGCATCCGACCGCGCTTTTTTGTTTTTCAGTTTCCCAAGGTGACCCGATGATCCAGATCACGCTGCCTGACGGCTCCCGTCGTCACTTCGAACAACCCGTGACGGTGGCGGAAGTCGCTGCCTCTATCGGACCCGGTCTGGCGAAGGCGGCGCTGGCCGGCAAGGTGGACGGCCGCCTGGTCGACACCAGCCACCGTATCGCAGCCGATGCGGCGTTGGCCATCGTCACCGACAAGGACGCCGACGGCCTGGAGGTCATCCGCCATTCCACTGCCCACCTGCTGGCCTATGCCGTCAAGGAGCTCTACCCCGAGGCCCAGGTCACCATCGGGCCGGTCATCGAGCACGGCTTCTATTACGACTTCGCCTACAAGCGGCCGTTCACGCCTGAGGATCTGGCCGCGATCGAGCAGCGCATGGGCGAGCTCGCGCGCAAGGACGAGCGCGTCGAGCGCCGCGTGCTGCCGCGCGACGAGGCGGTGGCCTACTTCAAGGGCCTGGGCGAGCACTACAAGGCCGAGATCATTGCGAGCATCCCGGCCAATGAGGATGTGAGCCTCTACCGCGAAGGTGGCTTTGAAGACC
>CAZFVH010000120.1:0-14402 GCA_964522465.1 uncultured Rubrivivax sp.
CAGCCTTGAAGATGTCGACGACCTCGGCGCTGATCACCGCCTTGCTGATGATCTGCCGCAGCGCGTGCTCCTTCTGCTCGTCGCTGAGCTTCTTGCCCGAGGTGCCGAATTTGGTGAGCGCCGCCTTCACCGCCTGGAGGAAGGCAAGTTCGTCCCGGTGCGCCAGGGCCTCGTCGAGCGTGCAGCACAGGGCGAAGGCCTTGCTGGCGGCCAGCACGTGGTCGGCAAAGCGCTTCTTGCCGTCCTCCAGGCCCAGCACGTGGTTGGCCACGCCGGGCAGCAACTGCCAGGCCTTCGTGCGGAACTCGGTGTACTCGAAGCCGTGCAGCATGTCGTGCAGCACGTCCATCTTTTCCAGCAGCACGGCCAGGGCTTCTTCGGCCGCGATGGTCGGCTTGCCTTTGCCCTTGGCCTGCGTGTAGTCCTTCAGCGCCGCCTTCAGCTCGTTGGCGATGCCGATGTAGTCCACCACCAGGCCGCCGGGTTTGTCCTTGAACACGCGATTCACCCGCGCGATCGCCTGCATCAGGTTGTGGCCCTTCATGGGCTTGTCGACATACATCGTGTGCATGCACGGCGCGTCGAAGCCCGTGAGCCACATGTCGCGGACGATGACGAGCTTGAAGGGGTCGGCCGGGTCCTTGTACCGGCGCTCCAGGCGCTTCTTGACGTCCTTGCTGTAGATGTGGGGCTTCAGCAGCGCCTTGTCCGAAGCCGAGCCGGTCATGACGACCTTGATGGCCCCTTTCTCGGGGTCCGGGTCGTGCCAGCCCGGGCGCAGGGCGACGATGGCATCGAACAGGTGCACGCAGATCTCGCGGCTCATGGCCACCACCATGGCCTTGCCATCCAGGCTGGCCAGGCGGTTCTCGAAGTGCTCCACCAGGTCGGCCGCCACCTTCTGGATGCGCGGTGGGGCCCCCACCAGTTTTTCCAGCGCGGCCCAGCGGCGCAGCTGTGCCGCCTTGGCGGTGTCGTCCTCTTCGTCCTCGGTCAGCTCCTCCACCTCGCCGTCGAGCAGCGGCGCGTCGGCCTCCTTCAGCTCCAAGCGGGCCAGCCGGCTCTCGTAGTAGATGGGCACCGTGGCGCCATCCTTGACCGCCTGCTCGACGTCGTAGATGTGGACGTAGTCGCCGAAGACGGCCCGGGTGTCCCGGTCCTCCAGGGACACCGGCGTGCCGGTGAAGGCGGTGAAGGTGGCCTTGGGTAGGGCGTCGCGCAGGTGTTGGGCGTAGCCATACCGCAGGTTTCGAACATTCGGCGCCTCGCGCAGTCCGCCGTACGCGGTGGGCGGTTCTGCCGCCTGCAGCACCCTCGGCTCGTTCGCCGCGTCCCTGGTCGCCACGGCCTTGCGAGCGTCCTTCAGCTGCTTTTGCAGCTTGGGCATGCTGGCCTGGAAGCCGTACTGGCTGCGGTGGGCCTCATCGCAGATGACGACGATGTTGTGCCGGTCGGAGAGGACGGGGAAGCTGTCCTCGTCCTCGCCGGGCGTGAACTTCTGGATGGTCGTGAAGATGATGCCGCCCGAGGGGCGGTTGGCCAGCAACTCGCGCAGCTTGGGCCGGGTGTCGGCTTGCACCGGGGTCTCGCGCAGCAGTTCGGCCGCACCGGCGAAGACGCCGAACAGCTGGTTGTCCAGATCGTTTCGGTCGGTCACCACCACCAGGGTCGGGTTGCCCATCTGGGGGTGCTGCATCAGCATGCCGCCCAGGCAGACCATCTCGATGCTCTTGCCCGCGCCCTGGGTGTGCCACACCACACCGCCTTTGCCGCGACGGGAGATATGCGCCTTCGGGTCGGACGCCTCCAGCACGCGCGCCACCACGGCCCGCACGGCGTGGAACTGGTGGTAGCCCGCTACCTTCTTGACCAGCGCGCCTTCGTCCTCGAACAGGATGAAGTGCCGCAGGTAGTCCAGCAACTGGCCGCGCTGGAACAGGCCGTGCACCAGCGTTTCCAGCTCCTTCATGGCCCCCAGCGGGTCCACGGTCACGCCGTCGATGGTGCGCCAGGCCATGAAGCGTTCGCGGTCGGCCGTGAGCGAGCCCAGGCGCGCCTCGATGCCGTCGCTGATGACGAGCAGCGCATTGCTCTGGAACAGGTCGGGAATGTCTTCCTTGTAGGCCTGGAGCTGGTTGAACGCCGCCCACAGGTCGGCGTTCTCGTCGGCCGGGTTCTTGAGCTCGACCACCACCACGGGCAGGCCGTTCAAGAACAGCACGACGTCGGGCCGGCGGGTGAGCTTCGGTCCCTGGATGCTGAACTGGTTGAGCGCGAGCCAGTCGTTGCGCGCGGTGTCGGCCCAGTCCACCAGCTTCACCCGGTCGCCGCGGGTCTCGCTGTCCTTCTGGTACTGGACGGGCACCCCCTCCACCAGCCAGCGGTGCGTCTGCCGATTGGCCGGCACCTGGCCGGGGATGTTGGGGTTCAGCACCGTGCGGCAGGCCTCGTCCTGCGCGCCGGCGGGGATGTGCGGGTTCAGGCGGCGGATGGCGTCGCGCAGGCGGTGCGTCATCGCCACCTCGCGGTAGCTGTCCCGCTCGGTGCCGGGCGTCTTGGCATCGGGTGGTGACACGTCCGGCCCGTGACCGATCTCCCAGCCCAGCGCCGCCAGCCATTCGAGCATGGCTGCTTCGACGTCGGCTTCCGTCAAGCCCATGCGAAGACTCAAGCTGTGGAAGCGGGCAGCCGGGTGGTAGCGGGGGCGGCTGGCAGCGGCATGTCGCTGACCAGATACCCGCGCAGCGAATACCAGTTGGCGATGCCGCGCTGCCGGTTGGACGCCTGCACGATCGCGGCTGCACGGTTACCGATACGCAGGATGTCGGCGCGGCGGGCGTGTATGTCCGTCGGTATCGGGGTGCGGGCAGCCCGGGGGGAGGCGGTATCGGTCATGGTGACTCCTCTTCGTGGGCGCCGGACGCCTGCCCGACCAGTTGCGCCCAAAGCCCTTCATCCAGCACGGCCACGGTCCGGGCACCTGTGCCTTCGGCCACGGTGACGTAGCCGGTCTCGCCGTTGAACACCATCCGCCGGAGCGATGCCTGCACGGTCACGCCGTCGCCTCCATCAACGCAGCATGAAAGGCTTGGAAGCTGGGTGAGGTGTTTCGGTTGGCGCTGACATGCGCACCGAGGGCGCGGGCCGCCTCGATCTTGGCGAGGCCTGCCTTGAAGTAGCCATGGCGCTGCAGCAGGCGCTCGAACGCCTCCCAGGTTCCACCGGCGACAGCGTCCGGGTGCCTGAAGCCACGGCGCTGCGCTGCAGTGGTCGGCACTCTTGGATAGGCCGCGTGCACGGCGGCCAGGTCGCCGAAATACCAGGCTTCCAACTCCTCGACCGCAATCCGGTTCACCACCTGCCAGTCGCGGCGCTGGCCCGCAGCCGCTCGCGTCCTGGTCATCAATCCGGCCTGCAAGGCGATGGCTTCCATGCGCGCCTTCAAGGCCAGGCAGTGGTCGTCGTCACGGTCCACGACCACCATGAGCCGCCAGTCGTCGGGCAGCCACTGCGCATAAGCCCGCAGCCGGTCTTCCAGCTTTGACATCAGATCGGCCTTGCCTTGGAAGGCGCGCACTTCGAAGCTGCACCCTGCAGGAAGCACCCGGGGCAAGAGCGCGTGCAGGAATGCCTCCATCGAAGGCTCCTCCACCAGCAGCACGATGTGGCGAGCGTCCGCCATCGGTCAGCCCTTTCGACCCGGCCTGGCGGCTGGTCGGCGCAGCGGCGTTGTCGGCGCGCCCTGGTTCACCAGCGGGTCCCCCACCCCCAGGTGCCCTTCCATCCACAGGTGGCCGAGCAAAGCGCCGTGTTCGATGAAGGCTGCGATGCCGGGCAAGTCCGCCGCGCGCTGCGTCTGCGTGTAGCCGGCCTCGTCGCGCCACAGCACGCGCACCTCGTCGGCCCTCAGGGCGTTCAGGAAGAAGGGCGAATGCGTGGTCACCATCAGCTGCGTCTGCTCCGTGGCCTGGCGGCATTCTTCGGCCAGTTCCGGCAGCAGGCGCGGGTGAAGGAAGTTCTCGGGCTCCTCGATGCCGATGAACGGCGGCGGCGCCGGGTCGTGCAGCAGCACCAGGTACTGCAGCATCTTCAGGGTGCCATCGGAGGCGAAGCGCGCGAGCACCGGGTGGCTGAACGGGGCGTCCTTGATCTGCAGCAGCAGCCGGCCGTCGGGCATGGGCTCGGCCAGCACCCGCTCGATGCGCGGCACCCGCTGACGCAGGACGTCGAAGATGTGCTCCAGGCGATCGGCGTGGCGCTCCCCCAGGTACTGGATGACGTTGGGCAGGTTGTCGCCGCTGCGCGTCAGGTGCTCTTCGGGCCCGGCCTCGGGCTGGCCCCGGGCGCTGTCGGCCGCGAGGTAGGACACATGCCAGCCGGTGATGAACTCGCGCAGCGCCGCCACGCGGGGGTGCTCGGCAAACTGCCCCAGCGCATTGACCGCCAGCAGGTCGGGCGACTTCAAGGGGATGTCCACCCGCCGGTCCTGCTCGTCGGGCAGCTCGCCGCTCACGGCCTGGCCCACGCCATGCCGGTAGTCGAGAAAGCGGAAGGGCTTGCCGCCCTTGCCGCGTGTCCAGCGCAGCCACTCTTCCACCACCACGGGGCTGCCGTTCACCTCGTCGACCGACAGGTGGTAGGTGATGAGCGGGTATCCGGCTTCGCGGTACTTGATCTCGATGGACAGCGGCCCCTGGCTACCACGGGTCTTGAGCTCCTTCCCCCGCCCACGCTTGTCCCAGGCCTTGCGCAGACCCAGCTCGAAGCACTCGGCCAGGAAGGCGAAGACATCGAACACCGTGGACTTGCCGCTGCCATTGGGCCCCAGCAGCACGGTCAGGGGGGTCAGGTCCTTGAACTCCACGTCCTGCAGGGCGCGAAAGTTCCGCACCTTGAGGTAGGTGATGCGGGCCGGAACCGGCGGCCGCTCGCGGCTGGAGGTCTTCATGGGGCGGATTCCATCACGTCAGATGTTCGACGCATTGCCCGCCCAGAACCTGCTGTCTTCATGCGATAGCGTCCTCGACGCGGTCCTGGGCTTCGGGCAGGCGGAGCTTGCCGGAGATGAGGCGGGGGAGGAGTGTTTCGCGAAGATGCGCGAGCGTTGCCGCCTGCTGAGAGTTCGCCGCGATGCGCGTCTGAATCGCGGTAAATGTGGCGTCCGAAGCTCCTGAGATGGCCGAACTGGGCGGTATGGCAAGCTGAAACTGAGCCAAACGAGACAGTTCTACCCGTTGCCGCCCACTCGTCCCCGTCATTGCTTGAATGGCGAACTGCCTGAACGGCTCATGCCGGGAGAGCAGATATGAGGTGTATGGCGGCATCGAGGGCTTCGAGCGAAGCACGATGAATTCCGTCGAGCCCCATCCCACCTCGCTTCCGTAGAGAAAGTCGACGTAGGCGCCTTTACCGTTCTCGAGGCACGGCGTTATCTTGGCAAGCAATGTGTCGCCATTCTGGAACTTGCATCCTGATCCAAACGCGCGTACTCCGACGGGCTGGAGCGGGCGATGCCCTGAAATCGGCGCGTTCGCCATGTCGAGATACTTGGCTTCGACACCCTTCGACAACGACCGTGCAGGGTTGACGTGGACCACATCAGCGAGCGTTCCGGCCCGCCATCCTTTGGGAATCAATCCCAGCGCAGACTCCTCGAACTCCGCCGGAAACAGCGCCGCGGTGGCCGCATCCATGCCCTCGGGCTCGCGGCCTTCGGCCTTGGCGCGCACCGGGTCGAAGTCGATGAACCAGCTCTTGAACAGGGCTTGGGCGATGGATTCGAGGGTGGCGTTGGTTTGGCGCAAGAGGTCGATGCGGTCGTCGAGTGTCTGAAGAACCGCAACGATTTGCGCCTGTTCAGCTGGCGGCGGTACTTGAAGTCTCAGTCCGTAGATGTAGTTCCTGTTCAGTGATGGCTGGGCACTTCCGGAGTTGTAGCCCGCGAGGTCAAGGGTCTTCAGGAGGTAGTACGCGAACCGAGGGTGATTCCCCAAGAAGTCCGTTACGTACAAGCACGTGTTGTGCGGCCAAAAATCGAGCTCGGAATAGTGAACGCGGCCGATAGAGGAGCCGCTACGGCCGATGACGACCCCAGGGCCTTTGGCCAGTGCCTCTGAATGTGTTCCGTTCGGACCGGCAGAGCCCATCACTGGAACATTTCCGGGGCGCTGTTCGTTGGCCGTAAGGTCATGTCCTCGTTGCAGGCGAACGAACTCCCCAAGTGACAGGTCCTGCCATTCAGACGGCATAACCCATCCCTCCGAGCCTCTCACGAATCACCGCATCCAGCTCGGCCCCTTTGGCCATCTGCTCTGCCAGTTGCGCCGTCAGCCGTTCCATCTTTTCGTTGAACGCCTCGTCGTCATCGGATGTGGCCTCGGCGCCCACATAGCGGCCCGGGGTCAGCACATGCCCATGCTCGGCAATTTCGGCCAGCTTCACCGCGCGGCAGAAGCCGGGTACATCGGCATACGGTTCGTCTGAGCCCGCCTCACCGCTCTGCCGCCAGCGGTGCACCGTGCTGGCGATGCGCTGCACATCCTGGTCGTCGAACACCCGGTTCACGCGCGTGTCCATGCGCCCGAGCTTGCGGGCGTCGATGAACAGCACCTCGCCACGGCGGTCGCGCCCACCCTTGCTCTTGTCCTTGGCCAGGAACCACAGGCAGGCCGGAATCTGCGTGTTGAAAAACAATTGCGGCGGCAGCGCCACCATCACCTCGACCACATCTGCCTCCACCATCGCGCGGCGAATCTCGCCCTCGCTGTTCTGGTTGGACGACATGCTGCCGTTGGCCAGCACCACGCCAGCCTGCCCGCGGGGGCCCAGGTGGTGCAGGATGTGCTGCAGCCAGGCGTAGTTGGCATTGCCCGCGGGCGGCGTGCCGTGCACCCAGCGCCTGTCGTCCAGCAGTCGGTCGCCGCCCCAGTCGCTGATGTTGAAGGGCGGGTTGGCCAGCACGTAGTCGGCCTTCAGGTCCGGGTGCTGGTCGCGGTGGAAGGTGTCGTCCGGTACCTTGCCGAGGTTGAAGTCCATGCCGCGGATGGCCAGGTTCATGGCCACCAGGCGCCAGGTGGTCGGGTTGGCTTCCTGCCCGTAGATGGAGATGTCGCCGAACTTGCCGCCGTGGCTTTCGATGAACTTCTCGCTCTGCACGAACATGCCGCCCGAGCCGCAACAGGGGTCGTACACCTTGCCCTTGTGCGGGGCCAGCACCTCCACCAGCACCTTCACCACGCTGGCCGGCGTGTAGAACTGGCCGCCCTTCTTGCCCTCGGCGCTGGCGAACTGGCCCAGGAAGTATTCGTACACCTCGCCCAGCAGGTCCTTCGCGTGGTGGCCCTCTCTGGACGTGAAGCCGATGGTGGAGATGAGATCGATCAGTTCGCCGAGCTTGCCCGGCCCGAGCTGGGCCCGGCCGAAGCGCTTGTCGAGGATGCCCTTCAGGCGCGGGTTGTCGGCCTCGATGGCGTCCAGCGCCAAGTCGATGCGGGTGCCGATGTCGGCCTGCTTGGCGTTGGCGCGGACGGTCTCCCAGCGCGCCGGCCCCGGCACCCAGAAGCAATTGACCATCGTGTAGTAGTCGCGCGCCTCGGTGGACGGGGCGCGGTCTTCGGGGTCGGGCAGGTAGAGCTCGTGCGACTCGTCGGCAAACGCGGCCTGCAGCTCGGCGCGGCGCTCGTCGAACGCATCGCTGATGTACTTCAGGAAGATGAGGCCCAGGACGATGTGCTTGTACTCGGCTGCGTCCATCGAAGACCGCAGCTTGTCGGCGGCGGCCCAGAGGGTCTTCTTCAGGTCTTGATGCATCGTCTTCCCTGTCCGATGTCTGAGAGCCAGAGAGTCTTTCCCCCATGCCCGCCTTGCACCCCAAAACACCCCGTCTCGTCGTTGCAAATCCGCGCCATAGCCCGAGCTATGGCTGTGGTTTGCGCCTAGATACGGGGCGCTTTGGTGCGCCTTTCGGGCACGGCGAAAAAACTCTCAGGCTCTGAGCCGTCAACCCCGACCGCGTGGCGCGTGTGGCCCGGCAGAACGCGACCCATGCCGGCTCGTGGCCTGCCGCGGTTCGCCTTCGCGCTCCAATCCGATCGCATCGAGGTTGCGAAGCGTAACCGAGGGTGGGGCCGTGCACCTGCCATCGCGGTGCGTCACAGGCGGGCGTCGTCGATGCGCCGTCGCGCATCCGTGATCAACCCGTCCCCGGCACCGACCCGCGGTCCTGCGGCGGGCGCAGGAAGTCGAAATCGGCCCCTTCATCGGCCTGCAGCACGGTTTGCATGAACAGGCGTCGGTAGCCGCGCTCGGGCAGGGGTGCCGGCGCGGGGAGCGCCTGGGCGCGTCGGGCCAGTTCCTCGTCGGCGACGCACAGCGTGAGCGCGCGATCGCGCAAGCTCAGCCGGATGCGATCGCCGCTGCGCACCAGGGCCAGCGGGCCGCCGATGGCGGATTCGGGCGTGACGTGCAGGACGACCGTGCCGAAGGCGGTGCCGCTCATGCGGCCGTCGGAGATGCGCACCATGTCCTTGACGCCGGCGCGCGCCAGCTTGCGCGGGATGGGCAGCATGCCGGCCTCGGGCATGCCGGGCGCGCCCTTGGGGCCGATGCTGCGCAGCACCAGGATGTCCTGTGGTGTCACGTCGAGATCGTCCCGGTCGATGCGCTCGCTCATGTCCTGCAGGTTCTCGAACACCACGGCGCGGCCTTCGTGTTCCAGCAGCGCCGCATCGGCGGCGGCCGGTTTCACGATCGCGCCGCCAGGCGCCAGGTTGCCGCGCAACACGGCCAGGCCGCCGTTCGGGTACAGCGGCTGTGACCGCGGGCGGATGACCGTCTGCGGGAAAGCCGGCGGGGCGGCATCGAGCTCTTCGCCCAGCGTGCGCCCGGTGACCGTCAAGGCCTCCAGCCGCAGCAGCGGGCGCAGTTCGCGCAGCAGCGTGGCCATGCCGCCGGCGGCGTGGAAGTCCTCCATGTAGTGGGCACCGGCCGGCTTCAGATCTACCAGCACCGGGGTGTCGCGGCCCATGCGGTCCAGGGCGTCCAGGTCCAGGCGCAGGCCCATACGGCCGGCGATCGCCGCCAGGTGCACGACGGCGTTGGTCGAGCCGCCGATGGCCAGCAGCACGCGCAGCGCATTGTGGAAGGCGGCGGGCGTCAGGATCCGATCGATGGACAGTCGCTCACGCGCGAGCCGCACCGCCGTGGCGCCGCTGGCCTCGGCCGCGCGCATCCGGTCGGCGGTGACGGCCGGCGGGCTGGCGCTGCCGGGCACCGCGATGCCCAGCGCCTCGGCGATGCAGGCCATGGTGCTGGCCGTGCCCATCACCGAGCAGGTGCCCACGCTGGGCACGAGCTGCTCGTTGACGGCGGCGATCTCTTCGGCGTCGACCTCACCGGCGCGGTGGCGTCCCCAGAAGCGACGGCAGTCGGTGCAGGCGCCCACGCGGGTGCCGCGGTGGCTGCCGGTGAGCATGGACCCGGTGACCAGTTGCACGGTGGGCAGCCCGGCCGAGGCGGCGCCCATCAGTTGCGCCGGCACGGTCTTGTCGCAGCCGCCGATGAGCACCACCGCGTCGATGGGCTGCGCGCGCAGCATCTCCTCGGTGTCCATGGCCATCAGGTTGCGCAGGTACAGGCTGGTCGGCGCGGCGAAGCTCTCGTGGATGGAGATCGTCGGAAAGCGCATCGGCAGCCCACCGGCCAGCATCACGCCGCGCTGCACCGCCTGCAGCAGCGCGGGCATGTTGCCGTGGCAGGGATTGAAGTCGCTGCCGGTGTCGACGATGCCGATGACCGGCCGGTCCAGCGCGTCGTCGGTGTAGCCCGCGCCCTTGATGAAGGCCTTGCGCAAGAACAGCGAAAAACCGCTGTCGCCGTACTGCGTCAGGCCTTTGCGCAGCCCGCGGGAGGAGGTGTCGTCGCTCATGGCAGAAGTCGGCAGAAGCCGGCGGCAGTCAGCATCAGTCGGCGGCAGTCAGCATCAGTCGGCAGAAGTCAGCATCAGTCGGCGGCAGTGGACGCCAGGGCACCCGTGGTGCTGGATCGACGCGGGCCAACCCGGGCCCGCCGTCGCGCTACCGCAGGAATTCCGGCGAAATCAGCCCCGGCAGGAACAGCGAGACCTGCGGCCAGACGATGACCAGCATCAGCACCAGGAACATCGGGATCAGCATGATCGCGACATCCTTCATCACATAGCCCAGCCGCACCCCGCCGATGGAGCAGGAGATCATCAGGCACAGCCCGTAGGGTGGCGTCACCAGCCCGAAGGCCAGCGAGACGATGCCGATCATCGCGAAGTGCACCGGGTCCAGGCCCACCTTCTGCGCCAGCGGCTGCAGGATGGCGCCGACGATGATGATGGCGGGGATGGCGTCGAGAAAGCAGCCGACGACGAGGAACACCGCGGCGATGAAGAAGCCCGCGCCCACGGGGCCCAGGCCCCAGGCCAGAATGTCCTTGAGCAGCGCCTGCGGAATCTGGTAGTAGGCCATCATCCAGCCGAAGGCGCTGGCGGTGCCGACGCAGAACAGCGTGACGCCCGCCAGGCGGCCGGTTTCCAGCAGCGCCTTGTGCACGCCGGCGAAGTTCATCTCGCGGTAGACGAAGACCGACAGCACCATCGCGTACAGCACCGCGATGCAGGCCGACTCGGTGGCCGTGAACCAGCCGAAGATCTTGCCGCCGATGATGATGACCGGCGTCATCAGGGCCGGGATGGCAGCGATCAGCGCCACCAGCATTTCCTTCAGGCCACTGCCGGCATGGGTGGGGTAGCCCCGCCGCTTGGCATAGGCGTGCACGGTCAGCATCTGCACCACGCCGATCAACAGCCCCGGGACGACCCCGGCCAGGAACAGCGCGCCGATGGAGGTGGTCAGCACGCCGCCCCAGACGATCATCAGGATGGACGGCGGGATGATCACCGCCATGACCGACGACACGGCCGTGATGGCCACCGAGAAGCTGCGGTCGTAGCCCTCCTTGACCTGCGCGTCGATGAAGAGCTTGCCCTGGCTGGCCGCGTCGGCCGTCGACGAGCCCGAGATGCCGGCGAAGAAGATCGACAGCACGATGTTGACCTGCGCCAGGCTGCCTGGCATCCGGCCCACCAGCGCGCGCGACAGCCGCACCAGGCGCTGCGTGATGCCGCCGATGTTCATCAGGTTGGCCGTCAGCAGAAAGAACGGTACCGCCAGCAGGATGAAGGAGTTGTAGGCGTTGAAGGTCTCCTGCACCAGCAGCATCAGCGAGAGCTGGTCCTCGAGGATCAGCATCGGGATGCAGGCAAGGCCCAGGCTGACCGCCACGGGCACGCGCAGCAGTAGCAGCGTGAAGAAGATGCCGAACAGGATGAGCGAGGCCTGCGCGGGCGAGAACATCAGGCTCATCTCAGGCTCCCTGGCGGCCGGTGGTGGCGTGGCTGGCCGCGGGCGCCGTGGGCGCGGGCGGCGGGTCGATGCCCAGGGCCAGGCGCGCCATGCGCCACATGTGCTCGCCGTGGAAGAGCGTCCAGGTGACCCCCAGCACCGGCCAGGCGACGTGGATCACCCACAGCGGCAGTTCGGCGAGTTCGGAGATGCGGTAGATCGCGAACTCGGTGAATTCCCAGCCGGCCCAGATGAAGATCAGGGCGAAGCCGAGCGTGAACAGCCCCGAGCCCAGTTCCAGCCAGGCGTTCGCCCGGGGCGACAACGTCGGCCAGATGTCCACCGTGAAGTGCAGCCGGTCGCGCATGCCGACCATGGCGCCGATCATGATGACCCACACGAACATCAGCCGCGCCATCTCCTCGGTCCAGATGTAGGCCGGGATGAGCGAGGTGTGGCGGGAGAAGATCTGCAGGCTGACCGGGACGATCAGGGCGGCCAGCGAGACCACTAGCAGGAAGCACAGGACGCGGTACCAGGCGTCGCTGATCACGCGCCAGACACCCCGCCGGACGGCGCGGTCGTGGGAAGTCAAGGTCGGGGCTCGGGTTCTGGGCGCGGACTCGCGTTGCGAGGGGGCGCCGACCCGCCGATCAGGGCAGGTCGTAGGGATTGACAGCAGCGGTCTGTCGGATCAGGACGCGCATCAGGCCACTTGGCCCGCCGGACGCGTCCTGAGACAGGTCTCGATCCGTTCGCAGCCTCAGGCCGCGAGGATCTTCTCATGCACTGCCGAGGCGTCGATTTCCTTGGCGTAGGCCGCCATCACCGGGTCGACGAGTTTCTTCATCTGCGCACGGTCGGCGAAGGCGATGCGCTTGAGCCGGCCCGCGGCCTCCAGCGTCTCCAGGCGCTTGCCGTCGCTGCCCGATTCGAGTTGGCCACCGTAGGCGCCGGCCTCCTTGCCAGCGCGCACCACCGCGTCCTGCAGCTTCTTGGGCAGCCGCTGGAAGGTCTTGACCGAGAAGCACAGCGGACGGATGGTGATGGCGTGCTGCGTCATGCTCAGGCTCGGGGCGACTTCGTAGAACTTCATCTGCTCCACACCCGCAGCCTCGTTCTCGCCGGCCTCGATGACGCGGTTCTGGATCGCGTTGTAGACCTCGTTGTAGGCGATCACGGTGGGCGCCATGCCGGCGGCGGCGAAGGTCTTGCTCCAGATCGGGGCGCCCTGCACCCGCACCTTCAGGCCCTTCATCTCGGCCAGGTTGGACACCACCCGGCTCGCGAAGATGTTGCGCACCCCGCCGCCGCCGTAGCCGATCAGCATGACGCCGGCGCGCTTGGCGATGTCGTCCGAGATGGGCTTGAACAGGTCGGCGTCGAGCACGCTCTTCCAGTGCGCCAGATCGCGGAACAGGAACGGCGCATCGATGAAGGGCGCCGACTTCGAGAACGTCGACATGTGGGCTGGCGAGGCCACGGCGAAGTCCACGGCGCGTCCGGCCGACATGTACTCCACATACTGCTTCTCCAGGCCCAACGCGCTGTTCTTGTGCAGCACGAAATTCACCGGCTGGTCGTAGTAGGTCTTGATCAGCTCGGCGAACCGCGCCATCGCCATCGTGTAAGGGTGGTCGTCGTTGAACTGCGAGGCGCCGTTGAGCGTCAGCGCCTGTGCCTGGGCGCGGCCGATGAGCCCGAAGCCGGCGACGCCGGTGGCGGCGCCGGCGACAGCGGTGCGAAGAAGGGTGCGACGGGTGGTCATGTGGAAGTCTCCTGGTCTGTGTTCTTCATCGAGAGTCGGCTCCCGGGTTCCGAGCCGTGGGCCCGGCGGGAAACCGCATCGCCGCCTCGCAGGTGGGGACAGGACGACTCGAGTTGCCCGGTGCACGCCACGCTCGAAGCGGTTCACTGCAGTGTAGGCACCAGTCCCGACGCCGCGGCACCCGCGTTTTCCCGGGGGTGGCGGCGGGACCGGCCTGCCGCGCAGAACCCCTCGCCGTGGCGAACCGGGGTGGGTCCGTCCTCGCGCTGCGCGTGCGGCGCCCGACCCGCCGAGTGGACGAACCACGCGCAACCTTGCATCGTCGACGTCGCGCGGGAGAATCCACGCGATCGCAGACACGCCTCACGGAGCACGCCATGGCGCATCGCATCGACCCCATCGACCCCACCAGACCGGACTTCGTCGGCGTGGTCCACGGCATCGACCTGACGCGACGACTCGACGATGATCACGTCGCGGCGATCCACGCCGGCATGGACCGTTACGCCGTGCTCGTGTTCCACGACCAGCGGCTGGACGATGCGCAGCAGGTCGCGTTCTCCCGCCAGCTCGGCCCGCTCGAGCACGCCACGGGCGACATCCACGCGCCGCAGGACCGTCGTGTGGCCATGGAGCTCAACGACATCTCGAACCTCGACAAGCACGGCGAAGTGCTGCCGCGCGACGACCGGCGCCGCCTGTTCGGCCTGGGCAACCTGCTGTGGCACTCCGACAGCTCGTTCAAGGAGGTGCCGGCGAAGTACTCCCTGCTGTCGGCGCGCGTGATCCCGAAGGCCGGTGGCAACACCGAGTTCGCCGACATGCGCGCAGCCCACGACACGCTGGACGAGGTGACGAAGCGCGAGGTCCACGATCTGGTGTGCCTGCATAGCCAGATCTACTCCCGAGGCGTGCTCGGCTTCGAGGACTTCACGCCCGAGGAACGCGCAAAGTGGGCGCCCGTGCGTCAGCGCCTGGTGCGGCGCCATCCCGTCACGGGCCGCCTGTCGCTGTACCTGTCCAGCCACGCCGGGGCCATCGAAGGCTGGCCCACCCCCGAGGCCCGCGCCTTCCTGCGCGACCTCAACGAGCACGCCACGCAGCGCCGCTTCGTCCACGCGCACGTCTGGCAGCCCTGGGACCTGGTCATGTGGGACAACCGCGTCACCATGCACCGCGCGCGCCGCTTCGACCCCGCCGAGGTGCGCGACATGCGGCGCACGACGCTGAGCAACGAGGTGTCGAGCCTGCAGCAGGCGCCTTGA
>CAZFVH010000121.1:0-7248 GCA_964522465.1 uncultured Rubrivivax sp.
GGGTTGGTGGCCGCATTGCAGACCAGGATGTCGATCGGGCCCCAGGCCGCGCGGGTCTGGGCGATCAGGTTTTGCAGCTGCTCTTTGCTGGAGATGCTCGCGGCAATCGCCATCGCCTCGCCGCCAGCAGCCTGGATTTCCTTGACCACCACCTCGCAAGCCTCTTGTTTGCGGCTGGAGACCACCACCTTGGCACCTTGCTTGGCCAGCTGGTGTGCGATCGAGCGGCCAATGCCCCGGCTGGAGCCGGTGACGATGGCGACTTTGCCTGTGAGATTGAACAACGACATGAAGGGGTCTCCTGGTTGAATGCTGGGCAGTTTGCCCGTGTGCGGTGCCGATGTCTGTCTTGCAGGTGGCATCAGGCTAGATATTCATTTTTCAAATTTTTCCAGTTTGTTCACATTTTTTGACAATTGGTGGTATCTAAATATGAAACATTAAAATGTTTTTTTCGAATTTAATTGGATATTTCAACCATGAAGAAAACTTTAAATATAAAAAAATTGCAATTTCATTATTTAATAATTGCAATTTCTTCTGTGTTGGCGAGTGCCTACGGCACTCAAGCCATGGCTTCGGCGGCATCGGCTCCCTTGCCCGCGCAAGTTCCGGTCCAGAAAAATTTGATGGGCCTCTTGGTTTTGGCGGCTGAGCCTTCACCCGCCAAAGCCGCAGCCGCAGCCGCAGCCCCGGCTCGTCAACTGTGCCGAGACCGCACAACCACCGCCCTCAGTGCCCAAGCGGTGGATCCAGCTCAGTTGGCGCGGTTGCGCACCCAACTGGTCAATGCCACGCCAAACCAGCGGATCCTCAGCCAACTCCCTGCCGAGTTGTTGACTTCTGAATCGGTTCAAAAGGCGCTCAGCCCCTTTTTGGGTCGTCCCATCAACCAAGAATTGACGCAGGGCATCGTTGACGCCATGGTGGCCCTCACGGCCGGGCAAAACAGATTCCTGGCCGATGTGTATTTTTCTGCGCAAGCCAACCAGCAAGTGCGTGATGGCATTTTGGTGTTGATCGTGCAGCCCGCCACCGTGGGCCGTGTCATTGCACAGGGCCAACAACACACGCCAGCCCAAGAACTCGAATGCCGCATCAGCCTGCCCACTGGCAGTTGGGTGGATCTCAAGCAAATTGAGTCCGACATCCAAACCCTCAACTACAACAGCCGATGGCGCGCAACCAGCCTGCGACCCCAATTGCGCCCCGGCGATCAGCCCGGCAGCACCGACATCGTGCTCAACACCCAAGATGAAAAACCTGTGCGCTACACCGTGGGCATGGACAACACCGGCAACCGCACCAGCGACCTTGACCGCGTGCGCGCCGGGGTGAGTCTGGGCCATGTGGGTGGGCGCTTTGACCACCAGCTGGACTACAACTTTGCGGCGTCTCCCGATCTTCAAAAATTCCGCTCACACAGCGTGGCCTATGGCATGCCCATCCTATCGGGCGACAGGCTGACTTTGCGCGCCGATCACATCAGCACCGACATCATGCTGGCGGGCAATGCCTTCCATTTCAAAGGCGACAACACCATCCTGAGCGCCGAGTGGTCTCGCCTCATGAGTGCCCAAGCCCCCCAGAGCATCTTCAAGTCCGGTGAAGTCTATGGTGGCGCAGAAGTCAAACGCATCGGCAGTGCCTTGGCTTTTGGGGAAACTTCGGTCAACAACAACACCGTGCAAGTCGCGCAATTCTTTGGTGGCTGGCGCAACGATTGGCGCCACACCGTTGGCAACGGCCAAACCGACCTGCGCGGCACCTGGTCACCCGGTAACCTGTTGGACCTCAACGATGACGCCAGCTACGACGCCGTTCGAGCCGGTGCCAAAGCGCAGTACTGGCGCGTCAACGCCAGCTTGGGTCAGAACTTTGAACTGCCCAAAAGCGTGGCCCCACGCTGGCAAATCAGCACCCGCCTGACAGCGCAGATGGCCAACGCCCCCTTGATCGCCAGCGAGCGCATGGGCCTCAGCGGCAGCCAAGGCGTGCGTGGTTACTACCAAGACACCCTGTTTTCTGATGCAGGCGTGGTGGGCACCCTGGAGCTGCAAAGCCCGCGGTGGACTGTGCCCGTCAAAGCCGTCACCGATGTGCAAATGCAAGTCATTGCCTTTGCCGACGCAGGGCACAGCCGCAACGCCACCGTTGCCACCAACAGCGATCTGAACACCACCTCGCGCATTGCCAACATTTCTTCACAAGGCGTGGGCATCCGCCTGACCAAACAGCGCCACTTCAGTGTTCGGGCCGACGCGGCGCGCCGCAACAGCGGCCTGAGCAACGACAAAACTTGGTTCTGGCACCTCTCAGCGCTAGTTGCTTTCTGACAAGCCCGTCACCCCTGAAGAAACCACAATTTTGGCAACACTTTGGATGTGTTGTTGAAGAGCATAGGACAGCCCATCATGAACAAGCACACCCACCGAGTCGTTTTCAACAAAGCCCGAGGCACCTACGTGGCGGTGGCCGAGACCACGCGGGCGCAAGGCAAAGCCAGCAAAAGCGTCAGCGTGGGGGTGTGTCACAACGCCTTGGCCACATTGGCCATAGGCTTGACGGCAGCGGCTGCAATGGCCGGTCCGCAAGGTGGTGTGGTGGCTGCTGGCAGTGCCTCCATCAGCCAATTTGGCAACCTGACGCAGATTCACCAAACCAGCCAAAACGCCATCGTGAACTGGAACAGTTTCAGCGTGAACAACGCTCAAACCGTGCAATTTGTGGCGCCCAACGCCCAAGCTGCCACCCTCAACCGGGTCACGGGCAACCTGCCCAGCCAAATCGACGGCACCTTGTTGGGCAATGGCCGGGTGTTTTTGATCAACCAAAACGGCATCGTGTTGGGCTCAGACGGCTTGATCAACGTCAATGGCGGCTTTGTGGCCAGCACGCAAAACGTGACCGATGCCGCATTCATGGCGGGCAACCCCAACTTCAGCGGCGGTGACACCGGCGCCATCCAAGTGCTTGGCCGCATCAGCGCACCGGGTGGCGACATTGTCTTGATCGCGCCCAGAACAGAGGTGGCCGCATCGGCCAGCCTGAGTGCAGGGGCCAACATCCAACTGATTGCTGCCAGCGATGTGAGCTTCAGCAATGGCAGATACACGGTCATCCCCATGGCCTCCAATGCAGGCCAGATCACCATGGCGGGCGCCTTAGAGGCGGCCAACATCCAGCTCCAGGCGGTCAACAACAACTTGGCGGCATTGGCCATCAACACCACCGGCACGCTGCGCGCCACCGGCACCCAAGTTCACCCCGATGGCGCCATCAGCCTCTTGGCTGTCGGCAGGCAAGGGGCGGTGACCCAGCTAGAGGGTGCCAGCTTGGTGGCCAAAAACGCAGACGGCTCGGGCGGGCGGGTGCAGGTGCTGGGCGAAACCGTGCAGGTTTTGGGGACAAGCCGCATCGACGCCAGTGCCAACTCGGGCAGCGGCGGCCAAGGCGGCACGGTGCTGGTGGGCGGCGACTACCAAGGGCGCAACGCCGATGTGCACAACGCCACCAACACCCGCGTGGGCGCACAAGCCACCATCCATGCCGACGCTGACCAAAACGGCACGGGCCAGGGCGGCACAGGCAATGGCGGCAAAGTCATTGTTTGGGCCAACGACCACGCAGACTACGAAGGCCGCATCAGCGCCCGGGGCGGTGCCCAAGGCGGGGACGGCGGCTTTGTTGAAGTTTCTGGCAAAAACACCCTGAACTATGCAGGCGCCGTGGACACCTCGGCTGCCCATGGCCAAACAGGCACTTTGCTGCTGGACCCGAGCGACATCCGTATCCAAGGTGGAACTACCAACAACGCCACGGGCAGCCCCAACTTCACTGGGCCGTCGGGCAGCTCTATTCTCTCAGTTGGCACGTTGTTGAACGCGCTGAACACCAACAACGTCGTGGTGGACACCACCAGCAACTTGACCGCACCTCTGGGCGGCACCATCACGGTGGCCAGTCCGATCACCTGGACGACGGCCAACAGCCTGACCTTGCGAGCGACCAGAGACATCGTGGTCAGCGGCACCATCACGGCCGATGGCGGCGGCAACCTGACCCTCCGGGCCGATCAAGACAATACCGGCGTTGGCGACGTGAGAATGAGTGGATATTTGTTGACCACAGGCGGTGACATTACCGTGCGAGCTGCCAACATCAGCAGCACTTTATTGAATATCAACTCCAACAACCTGACCGGAACAGCGCTCAACGCTGGCAATGTTAGCCTGACCGCTACGCATGGCAGCATCAATTTGGCGCAAGCATCGTCAGTTTCCATAAACGCTGTTGGACGCACCGGTGCAGCGAACGTTGCAGGTGGCAACGGGGGCAATGTCACTTTGAGTGCCCAAACGGGGATCACCTTGGCGGGGGGTATCAATGCCAGAGGCGCTGCGGGTGGCTCTGGCAGTGCCAGCGGGGGCAATGCTGGCAACATTGCTCTGTTCAATGCTGCGTCGGGCAACATTTCCCTCACTTCTTTGGCCACAGAAACCGGTGCCGCCACTGGCACGGGTTCTGGGGGGGCGGCGGGGTCGATTGTGGTCAACAACCAGGCCGCCAGAGTGGCTGGCGTGGGCGGTGACATCACATTTACCGGTGCCATCATCGCCTCCGGGACTGCCATGGGCCGGGGAAGCCCCGTCACGCTCACCTCTGCCCAAGGGGCGATCTCAACCTTGGCGATCTCGACCAATGGGGGCGTCGGCAACGCCGGCTTTGCCGGTGCCGATGCAGGCACCTTGACCATCAGCGGCGCCACGGTGGATACGTTTAATGGAGCCATCACAGCCAATGGCGGTGCCGGTTCTGCGATGGTGGCTGGCCAGGGCTTTGCGGGGGGGGATTCAGGCTTGGTGCGCATCACCAGTACTGGCACCCTCAGGACAGGTGTCATCAACTCACAGACAGGCAATTCTTCGGGGGTTGCCAGCACAAACCCGGTAGGCAACCGCATCGAGCTGACTGGTGGAAGCATCACGGGCACGGGCATTTTGACCACCACCGGCGGTACCAACAACAACGCGGGCGATATCCGTGTGGCCACCACCAACGGCAGCATCGCAAGCTTGGGCCCCGTCAACGCCATTGGAGGCGCTGGCACAAGCTCTGCAGGCCCAGCTGGCCGGGGTGGCAATGTGTTGGTCACGGGCCGCGGGGGCTTGGTCACTGTGGCAAGCGGTATCAGCGTGAATGGAGGCGCACCGGCCGCGACAACCAACTTGGCGGGTGGCCACGCCGGTCATATAACCGTGGTGTCAGACGCGGGCATCAGCTTGACCGGCGGATTGCTCATCAGTGGCAGCGCAGGGGCTACCACCGATGGTGCGGGCGGCAATGCCGGCATCATCCGGTTGCTCAATGGCGTGGACGAAAATGGCACCCTCCTTGCGGGTGCCATCGGCAACATCACCAGCTCTGCGGCGGGCGGAATCAGCGTAAGAACGGGTAATGCGCTGGGCAACGGCACAGGTGGTCTGCCCGGCAGCGTTGTGGTCAACAACCAAGCAGTCAACGGTGCGGTGAACTTGTCAGGTGCCATCACCACCAGCGGCGGTACCAATGGCGCTGGGGGCGCGGTCACGCTGACTTCGGCGCAGAGCGGCGTGACAGTCGGCACCATCACTGCAACAGGTTCAACCGGCCAGGGCGGTGGCCATGTCACCATCAACGCAGCCCAAGACGTTGTGGTGAGCAACAACATTGAATCGGACGGTGGAGCAAGTACTTCTGCTGCGGGCTCGGTTGGCGGCAGAGGGGGCGATGTAAGCATTACCAGCAGCAACGGCAGCATTGTTTCAAACGCGGGCAGAACTGCAGCGTTTGGAATTCGTACTGCGGGTGGGCTTGCGAATAGCGCCACAAGCACAGCAGGTAATGGCGGTAACCTGACCATGACCGTGAACGACCCCACCAAAAACATTTCTTTGTTTGGTGGGTACATGGTTGCCGGTGGTGGGACCATGGGGGGGGCGGCTACCAATGGCTCGGGCGGCAACATGACTTTCAACGGCAATGTGCTGCTGTCAGGGGTCACCTCCAACTTGACCACAGTTCAGTTTGAAACCACTGGTGGCAGTGGCGCTGGCAACGGCGGCAATATGCTTTTCAATGGCACGCTGAATGCCAACCCTTTGTATGCCGCCCCCAACTTCAATGTCAGGTTGGCGACAAATGGCCAAATGACCACGGCCGGAGCCGTTGGAGCTGTCACCCCGCTCGCCAGTTTCACGGCGAACAATTTTGGCGCGGTCAACATCAACGGTGGCAGCTTCATCACCACCGGTGCCCAAACCTACATCAGCAATGTCAATCTGGGCGCCAACACGGTCATGCGAACCACCGGTGGCAACGTGCTGTTCAACGGCATTGTCGATGCCACTGGCAACACCTTGACCTTGGACACGGGTGCTGGCAGTGTGACCGGCACCAACACGGCCAATGATTTCAATCGCGTGAACTTCACCAGCGCGGGTGTGGTCAGTTTGGTGGACAGAAACGACCTGGTAGTGGGCGGTGGCAATGCGGGTTCTGTCTTGGCCCAGACACTGAACGGTGGTGACATTACTTTAAGCGGCAATTTGACGGCAACGGCCGCAGGCACAGGCGCCATCACCTTGGCGGCCGATGGCAACTTCCTCAATGCGGCCAACCATGCGCTGACCACCAGCCACGCCACTGGCAACTGGCGTGTCTATTCAACCGATCCCCGGCTTGACACCCGTGGTACTGCTATCTTGGCAGGCTATGGCTTCAAGCAGTACAACACCGCTTACGGTGGTGCCATCAACGGCTCGGCCACCGGCAATGGCCTGATCTACAAAGTCAACCCCACGGCTTCGGCTGCCCTGAGCGGCACAGCCATCAGGCAGTACGACGGTACGGTGGCGGCTTCGATCGCCAACCTGAGCATCTCCGGTGGTGTGGGCATCGATGGCGACACGGTCAACTTGGGCGGTGCTGGCACGATCACTGCGGGTTCGGGCACTTTTGACACCAAGCACGTCGGTATGGGCAAAACGGTGACGGCCACCACCAGCGGTGGCTTCACGGTGACGGGTGCCAGCAATTCCTCCCAAGGTCCGGCCCGGCCGGTGTTTGGCTACAGCTCGGTTTCCACCACGGCGGTGGGCAATGTGGGTCAAATCACCCAGGCCCCCCTGACCGTGACGGCTCAAACCGACACACGTGTTTACAACGGCACCACGTCTTCGGCGGTGGCCCCGGTGCTCAGCATTCCCT
>CAZFVH010000121.1:7348-14360 GCA_964522465.1 uncultured Rubrivivax sp.
ACAGCCAGCGGACTGGTGATCGATGACGGCAATGGCGGTGCCAACTACAACGTGATCTACGTGCCCGATGCCACAGGCGTGATCAACAGGGCAGCGTTGACAGTGACCGCCAATGCAGATGCCCGTTTTGTGACCCGAACCGATCCTGCAGGCTTCAATGGCGTGCAGTATGCGGGCTTGGTGAACGGGGAGCAATACACTGTTTTGGGTGGCACACTCAACATCACCCGTACCAATGCGGCCACCGATGTGGCTGCAGGCATCTACAACAATGTGCTGGTGCCCAGTGGTTTGACATCCAGCAACTACGACATCACTTTCATAAATGGTGACTACACCATCGTGCCCGCCAATCAACTGTTGATCAGAACGATTCCTCAAACCGTTGTTTATGGCAATTCGCCAGTCTTCAGCACCACGGCCACCTATCTGGATGGCGTTAACGATACGATCCATACGTTGACACGGGTTGGCAACACTTTCATCGATTCTGTGGGTGGACAGGTCACGGTGGTGCTGAACCCCTATGTGCAAACCACCAACAACCAGGCTCCTGTGAGCTCCACAGGCCATACGGTTGTGGGTACCTACGATGTGAAGGATGCCGCGCCCGTGGTGGTGGGCAGTAATTTTGTAGGCCCCCCGGTGTTTGTGGGTACTTTGAGGGTGAACCCTAGGGCCGTGACGCCCAACGCAGGCAATGTCACCAGAACCTATGACGGCACCAATTCCATGAACAACGTGGTGTTAGGCATGACCGGGAGACTGGTTGGAGATGATCTGTCCATCAGCGGAATTGGTTCATTTACCCAAAGGAACGTTGGGACCGGCTTGGGCTACAACGTGAACAATATCGTGCTCAATGGCACCGATGCTGGCAATTACTTTTTGGCGGGTGGTCTCAGATCTTTATCCGGTAACGATGGAGAGATCACCCAAGCCACACTGACCGTGACGGCCCAAACCGATACACGAGTTTACGACGGCACCAATTCGTCGAGTGTGGCACCGGTGCGGACCGGCACGATTTTCGCTGGCGACAACGTCATCACAGAAGCCACGCAACGTTTCGACAACAAAAATGCGGGCACAGGCAAAACCATCACGGCCAGCGGACTGGTTATCAACGACGGCAACAATGGCAACAATTACAACGTGTTCTACGTGAATGACACCACAGGCGTGATCACCAGAGCACCTTTGACCGTGACGGCTCAGGCCTTGACGCGTATGTACAACGGTACCAATTCGTCGAGTTTGGCACCGGTGCGTACAGGCACGATTTTCGCGGGCGACAGCGTCACCATAGAAGCCACGCAGCGCTTTGACACCAAACACGTGGGGATTGGCAAAACCATCACGGCCAGCGGGCTGGTGATCAATGACGGCAACAGCGGCAGCAACTACGACGTGACCTACGTGCCAAGTACTGCCGGGGAAATCACGCCAGCCATTCTGAATGTGACAGCCGTAAGCCATGCGCGCATATTCAATGGCAACACTTCGTCTTCGGTGAGCCCGTTAGTGACCGGCCTATTTGTGGGCGACAGCGTGACCACGCAAGCCATACAAACCTTCGACACCCCTGACGTGGGTACGGGTAAAACGCTGACCGCCACTGGGCTGGTGATTGACGACGGCAACGGCGGTAACAACTACACGGTGAATTATGTTTCCGTGAGCACGGGCGTGATTAATCCTGTGCCAGTGCTGCCGCCAACTCCAACGTCAACGTCAACGCCAACTCCATCTTTGGGTCAAGTACTTGCGCCGAATGTTGTTCCGGCGGTTCCAAAATCTGTCGTGGTTACCACCTTGGTGTGCGAGTCCGGCAACGGCATCGATCTGCAACATCGCGATGATGTGAAATCGCCCCGCAATGCCCCAGAACTTGCCGAGCGTTCAGCAGGTCAAAGCGCTGGCTGTAAGCCTTGGCCAGCATTGCCACAAGTGGCTCAGCCAGCCACGCCAGAGGCCGCACCGAGCTTGGCTCTGCCAGCGGTTTCCACAAGCATGGTCGATGTGCTCACCGCGGTACACAACTTGAAGATACCGACCGTGTTGTTTGACTTTGACAGCGCCGTCATATCGGCCAAGGGCAAGAATTACCTGGATTTGTTGTCTAAAATCTTACGCACTGCAACAGGTAACATTGACCGCATCGAGATCAAAGGCCACACCGACTCTATCGGGCCTCTTGCGGTCAACCAGGTGCTTTCTGAAAACCGTGCAAATGCTGTGAAAAACTACCTGATCCGTCTGGGCATTAAAAATGCCATATTGACGAAGGGTATGGCTGACAAAGAGCCTTTGCAAATTTGTGCAGACCGAGATGGCGCTTGCCGTCAAAATCAGCGACGCGTTGAGATCAAAGTGTTCTTTACAACAGGCAAGCCAGAAAATTTTTCCCAGCTTCAATCCAAATAAACGGTTGAAAGGGTTCAGTCACAAAATGTCGAAGATCACTGTTGCCGTACTGGATGACGATCAGGCCATGTTGGGCTTGCTCGAACGCACCATTCGCTTGCAAGGCTATGAGTGCAAAGCCTTTTCCAATGTGGATGTTTTCATGCAGGCGGTGCGGCGTAAACAGTACGATTTGATCGTTGTTGATTGGGTCATGCCGCAGGCTTCTGGCTTGGATGTTGTGAATGTGCTGCGAAACGAGATGGACATGAAGTGCCCGATCATGATGGTGTCGAGCCGAGACCTTGAAAGGGATGTGGCCTTCGCCCTCTACAAAGGAATCGACGACTATGCTGTCAAGCCTTTGCGGCCGATGGAGTTTATGGCGCGGCTGAACAAGCTGCTGGGGCGCACTATCTTTGTTGAATCCAACCCGCTCAATGGTTTTGAGCCCTATGTGTTCGACGAAGGTCTGCGCACCGTCCAGCTCCACGGCAACGTCATTCCTTTTCCGCCCAAAGACTTTGATTTGGCCCTCTACTTTTTCCAAAATCTCAATTTGAAGTTGAGTCGTCAACAAATTTATCAGGCTGTTTTCGGGGAGGCATCGGCGTCAACTTCCCGAACGCTGGACACCCACGCCTACAAAATTCGCCGAGACATGCAATTGGATGGCCGTCATGGCTTCAAATTGAACACGCTGTACGGTGTGGGCTACCAGTTGTCGCGGGTCAACGTCCCTGTGCATACGGCATCTGTTTCTTGATGGGTTCAGAGATTTCTGGGGCTTCAACGTGTTTAAAAAACTCATTGCCTTAGGACTGCTTCTGTATGCGGGTCTTTCTGCGGCTCAAGAGGGGGCTGGCCGAAACAACACGGCGAAAGTCTTGGGCGTTTCGGGCGATGTTCAGGCCAGTATGGGCAGCACCAGCCATCCCGTTCACAGCGCACAAACTTTAGGCCAGGGCACCCGTGTTGTGGTGGCCCCGGGGGGGTTTGTGTCTTTGAGGCTGGTGGATGGCAGTGTTGTCCGTTTGTATTCAGACTCAAGTGTGCTGCTGGAAACCTTGCCTGCCGACAAGCCATCGGGCAAGCCCGCCGATAAGAAAAGCCATTCGACGGTTCTTTTTTTGGACAAAGGCAGTCTTGACGCCGAAGTGGTGCGCAAGCAGAGCGTGCGGCGCAGCTTTGAAATCAAATCTCGGCTGGCTGTGGCCAGTGTCAGGGGCACACGATTTGGCGTCACAGTGCAAGACAATGACGCGTTCACCGGCGACGTTCAACGGGGTCGTGTGCAGGTGCATGCGCTGTCCGTGCCCAAAAACCGTCGGTTTGCAGACCTCAGGGCAGGCCGAGGCGTGAGCGTTGACCCGAACACCGGTTTGGGTGAAACCTTTAGGTTGTTGCGACCGGTTCCCGGTGTCTCGATTGCACCCTTGGTCATCGACGAGACCGCTTTTCTCCAAATTGCTTATTCCCCCTTGACCGGCGCAAAGCGTTACCAATTTCAGGTTGCACGTGATGAATCCATGCTCGATGTGGTGCGCAACGGCGTCTTTGACAAACCTGAAGCCTTGTTTGCAGGCCTGCCCGTTGGCACTTATTTTGTGTCTGTGCGCGCATTGGATGCGGCTGGCGCACGCGGCGTAGAGTCCGTTCAGCCTTTGATCATCAGACGCCGGGCAGCGCCACCGTTGTTGTTGGTCCCGGCTGTTGGTGCCGTTTCAATCGAACGCGGTCTGAGCCTGCGTTGCGGTCTGGTCGAAGGTGCCCTTGGGTACCATGTTCAATTGGCCCGCGATGTTGATTTCAAAAATACGATCATCGATCGGTCAGATTCGCCCGATTGCCATGCACTTGTTCCCCCAGACTTGTCGGGTGTTGTGTATTGGCGCGTTGCCGCCAATATGCCGATCCCACCGGGTGAGCGTGATAAAACTGGGGCTCAGTTGGTGAAGAGCCCATGGAGTTCGGTCATGCAGTTGCAGTTGAGCCCTGGGTTCGTTCAGCAAACGAAGTTTCTTGAAAAAGTGACCGATCCCTCACCCTTGGCCAAGCTTGTGCGTTACCGAGTCCAAATAGCCCTGGATTCGGGTTTTGTGAACATGGTTCGTGACCAAGTTTTACCCGATGCCGTTTTGCCCCTGGACTTGCCGGGTGGGCAATACCATGTTCGCTGGAAAGGCGTGATGCCAGATCAAACCGAGAGCGAGTTTTCCGTGCCGCAGGTGGTCATGGTTAACGCCCCGCGATGACCCCGCTTGTAGGCTTGCACCGCTTGGCGCTGGCTCTGGCGCTGGTGGTGGCTGCCTTCGTTTTGGGGTGGCATTCTCCCTACGGTGCGGGCGATCGGTGGTTGCAGGATTTTTTTGCAAGCAGCCAGAATCGCCCTGTGAGCGACAACATTGTGATTGTCGCGATCGATGACAAGAGTTTGGCTCAAATTGGCCGTTGGCCCTGGAGCCGCGCTGTCCATGCGGCTTTGCTGCAGCGCATTGCAAAGCAAAGCCCCAAAGCGGTGGGCCTTGATCTGCTTTTGACCGAGCTCGATGATCCACTGGAAGACCGCTTGCTGGCCAACGCCATGGGGCAGACCGACCGGCTGTTGTTGCCGGTCTTTTTTGGGCAGAGCAAGGACGGCGCAGAGTCGGTGGTCTTGCCCGCATCTGCTTTTGCCGACAAAGCCAGTGGCTTGGCCCATGTTCACATCAAGATTGACCCAGATGGCATGGTGCGCAGTGTGCCACCCGCCATCTCGGATGGCACGCGGGTATGGTCCCATCTGGCTTTGGTCATGGCTGGCGCGGCACCGGCTCGCATCAAGCTCAGTGAGACTTTGCGAATTCCCTACGCTGGCGAGGCCGGCATGTTCAAGCGTTATTCGTATGTGGATGTGTTGCAGGACCGATTGCCCGCCAACGCACTCCAAGACAAATGGGTGCTGATTGGGGTTGTGGCTGCGGGTATGGGGGATGTGCATGTGACGCCAGCCACGGGCTTTGCCTCGCCAATGCCCGGTGTCGAAATCATGGCCCATTTGCTGGATGCTGAGCTTCAAGGTCGTCGCCTGATGCCTGCGCAGGCTTGGCTCAATGCCAGCGTTTCGGCTGTTGGGGTGGCGTTGCTGGTGGGTGTGTTTTTTGTTTGGGGTGGCATCCCTTTGTGGTCGGTTTTGTTGTGGAGCTTGGGCGCCCTTGCTGCGGGATGGGGCGCCGCCAAAGCATGGGGCATGTTGTTTTCCCCTTTTGCTGCTTTGTGTCTGGTTGGCTTGTCTTATTTGGGGTGGTCTGCCCTGCGTTTGCGATCAGTGGCCTCGTATTTTTTCCGTGAGGTGCGGCAGATTCAATTGATGCCGTCCAGATTCTCTCAACCGCAGGCGTCTGACCGTTGGACCTGGCTGCATGGCGATACGATTGAGCAGGGCATGTGGGCGATGGCCAGTGCGACGAAAAAACTCGGCCTGATGCACGCCTTTGTCGAGACCACGCTGGATGGTTTGCCCGATCCCGTTTTTGTTGTCGATCAGGATGGCAAGGTCAAGTTGGCCAATGCGCAAGCTGTGGCGGCATTTGGCGCCGGACAAGAGCATCTGGTGGATCAGAAAATCCATGCGCTTTTGCACGACTTGAGGCCAGTCAACGGGCAGCAACCAGCGCTGGCTTCTTTGCTGACGGGTGAGGCCGATTCACCGTCTGGTGAAATGCGGGACAGCCAAAATAGGTCTTGGGCAGTTCGGGCCACGCCCATTTTGTTGGACGCATCGCAGTCACCGGGCTGGATCATTGGTTTGAATGATGTGAGCGCGCTTCGCCAAGCGGAAATGGCGCGCGATGAGGCCATGCAATTTGTGTCCCACGACATGCGATCACCGCAGTCCTCCATCATGGCACTCATCGACTCGCACCGACTGGATGGGGGAGGGGATTTGCCGGAAGAGCAGATCGACAAAATTGAACAATATGTGCTGAGCAGCTTGGATGTCAGCAACAGTTTTGTGCAGTTGTCTCAGGCCAAAGCGGTTGAATTCAAGTTGGAGGACATCGCCATCGGTGATGTGTTGGAAGTCAGTGTCGATGAGGTGTGGCCCCAGGCGCAATTGGCCGACGTCGACATTTTCAACCTTGTGGGTGACGCTCATTCGCTCAGGGTCCAAGGTGACTTTTTGCTTTTGCGCCGAGCCATCGTGAACTTGCTGAACAACGCCATCAAATTCAGTCCACGGGGAGGGCAGGTCACTTTGTCGGTTGTGAGCCTTGAAGGTGGCTGTCGGATCGAAATTCAGGACCAAGGTCCCGGGCTGAACCCTGAACTTGAAACCCAGTTGTTCAAACCTTTTGTCACATCCCACCATTCGCTGGGGGCGCATGCCACTGCCATTGGCCTGGGTTTGCGCATGGTTCATGTGGTGGCTGAACGTCATGGGGGTCGGGCAGGCTTTTTAAAAAAATCAGACATTCCTGGCGCCTGTTTTTATATTGAATTACCTTTGGTGCTTTGACGGTAACAAACCTTTAATTGCCACATTTGAGGAGGTTGTGAATCGCCACGGCTGCCCACCGAGGGCTCGATTCCAGCTTGGGCCAGGCGTTCGGTGTAGAGAATGGAA
>CAZFVH010000122.1:0-14338 GCA_964522465.1 uncultured Rubrivivax sp.
TGCCGTACTGCGCGGCCAACTCGTACTCACTGGCCGAGGACTGCTGGATCTGCGCACGCACCGCCGGCGTGGTCGTGGCGTTCTTGTGAAGGGTGATCTTCATGTGGCCTGGCTCCCGGGCTTGAATGCTGCCATGACCGCCTTCAGGACCTCGCGCCCCAAGAGCAGTGCGCACCTATTCTGCAGAAGCAAATCATCCGGGACCTGACAGCTACCCCTGTACGCTTGTGTTTACACTACACGTAAATCTCGAAGCACATCGCCAAGTCTTTGATTCATATGGGGGGGCGCCCCTCGGGTTGGGCTACAAACGAGGTCGAAGCGTCGAACTCGGGGGACCGTGTGATCCCGTGCTTCACGTTCCCACCCGTGGTGCGCCGCGTGGTCTACGCCACCAACGCCATCGAGATCCTGCACAGCCAGCTGCGCAAGATCACCAAGACGCGCGGGCACTTCCCCAGCGACGATGCGGCCACCAAGCTGATCTGGCTGGCGCTGCGCAACATCACGGCCGACGGGGGCCGCGCGGCCAAGGAGTGGCGAGAAGCGATGAACTAATTCGCGATACTCTACAAAGAGCGGTTCACGCTGCCGGCGCAGGCGAGCCGGTGAGGGGTTGAGCCATGAATACATGGCTCAACCGGGCGCCTCCGGCGGCCTGGCAGGGGCCTGAAGACAAAAGACAAACTGACCGAGCCAATTCACCCAAGCGCCTCACACACAGAAATCCGGACACCCCCGCCGAGGCAAACTACTACCGGCAACTCGCCGGGCAGCCCGGCTCGGGGAGCTGACTTCTTTTCCAAACCAGCCTCCGCGAAACCCGGGGCAGTTCACAGATGCGACTTCAGCAACTCCAACTTCTTATCGCAATCGCCGAGACAGGCAGCCTGCGTGCGTCCTCTCGCGCGCTAAACCTGACCCAATCAGCCCTGAGCAAGTCCCTCCAACTGCTCGAGGACGAGTTAGGCGCACAACTTGTCTCGCGTACGGCGCACGGCGCGCGACTGTCACCTGCCGGCGAGGCATTCGCTGCACGTGCTGCGGTGGCACTGCGCGAGCTTAAGCGAGGCCGTGATGAGGTCACTGCCGCGGTCGGAGGAGCTCTGCCCCCGGTTAGCGTTGGGCTTTCGCCAACAGCGGCAGTGGCGCTCGCACCTGGCGCAGTTGCACGCTTCAAGGCGCGGGGGGATGTTGTGCATGTGAAGTTCCGTGACGTGTTGTATCCGCGCTCGGTACAAATGGTGCGTTCCGGCGAGTTGGACTTTGCTGTTGGTCCACTGTTGACCACCGAGATTGCAAACGACCTTGCGTCGCACGAGCTACACGTCTCCCGTACCGTGATCGTCGTCCGCCAGGGACACCCGCTCGAACACTCTAGTTCCCTCGCGACTCTCATCGACGCGGAATGGTTGCTAAGCAGCCCGCTCGGCGGTCCCGGCGACCCATCAACACTAGGCTTCGAAGCGCTCGGACTTGAAGCGCCGCGCCCGCGATTGGTTTGCGAGTCGACCTCGACAGTGCTTGCGATGGTCTCCCGCTGCGATATGGTCTGTGTTTTGCCGGATATCTTCTTCAAACTGTATGCAGCACGCATGAATCTAGTTCAGGTGCCTGTGAACGAACCACTTCCCACCAACCCTGTCGTCGCGATCTGGCGGTCCGACGTGCCACAGACGCTGTCGGCGAAGCGTATGCTTGACGCGTTTGTGCTTGAGGCGCAGTCGCTGGGCTGATCCCTAGGTACCACCGCGGGTCGGGACATTGCGCTCGCCGTCGGGAGTAGTGCACGATTACGGCCTAGATGCAGTTCGGTGATGTAGGCACGCGTTTGTGAATCGCGTCTACCTCTACCCAAAACGGTCATCGGGCTTGCCGCTCCCCTGCGCACTGCCCGGCCCCCTCTCACCTCGGCCGGCGGGTAGGGTTTGGGTTCATTGCCAACCAGCCCGGTGCATGTTCAAGAGCGTGCAACAGTTTTGTCGTCCCTAACGACCTCCTCGGTCATAATGGGCAACAACCCGGCGGCGAGGATTAGGCATGACGCGAAGCTGAGCAGATCGAAGGGCCGGTTGAATCAGCAAGTGAAAATAGTCATGCGGACGTGGGCAAGGTTTACGACGTTTATGCACAGGCAAGGCATCGGCCAGCAATACCGGGAGCGCTTCCAGACCCGCAACGCGGCGCAACACCCGCGCAGTGCTCATACCTCCCTCCTGACGTCGGCCAGGACTCGAACCACGAAGTCGCAACCGGCTCGAGCCGTAGCCTCGTTGACGCGCGCCCGAAAGGCCTGCTCGCTCTCGCCGTCGCTGCGATCGAATGCACGGCCCGCCGCCTGTGCATGCCAGATCGGCAGGCCCAGCTCACCCGGTGAGCGAACGGTCCGCCAGATCACCAAAGGGCGATCACGCCCCGGCACGCAGGCTTCGAGCGCTGCCACGCGGGCATCAAGGCTTCTTCCCATGAGACGCCTCCAGTGCGGCTACGCGAGCGACCAGCTCGTCCGTCTCGATCAGCTTGGCCATCGTGGATAGTCCAGCCAGCAGTGTTGCGGCCTGAGCCGGCGCCAGCTCGCCCGCACCCACCGCAGCCAGGACAGCGCGGCCCTGGTCGGCCAGGGAAGTCTCGGGCAAGTCGACCGACACAGGCTGCTCCACCGGCCGCAGCGCTGGAATGGCCCGCTCCATCAGCAACCGCGCAGCCCCGGGATCGCCCTCCAAGGCGCGGCTGACCATGGCCTGCACAATGCCGGGCACTGCCCCCTCGATCTGTTGCCGCAGCGCACCGATCTTGCCGCTGCCGGGGCGGCGGCCCGCTGGGTTGCCGCTGCAGCCTGCCGCAAAGCGCCCTTTGCTCGTCCTGCCGGTGTTCATTGCCTTGTCCTCCTGTAGACGGCCTGATGTTTCAGGTGCCATGTCGCCTCCTCGTTCTGCGTGTTGCTTGGCTGCGTTCAACACCTGGCGGCGCCGACCTGGCGCTCGGATACGCCCGTGCGTGGCTCGTTCGACGCCGGTGCTGGCAAGGTGGTCAGGGGTTATGTGGGTTTGGGGTGTTCGATTCCGCCCAGCTGGAGCAAATGTCGAATCAATCCGCGCGCGGCCGTCTCGGCCTCGGCTCTGCTCATGCCGCCATCGAACTCCATGATGGCCGCGCGCTCCTCGAACTCCTCCAGGTAACTGCTATCGCCCACGGGAGCCAGCAGCAACAGCAGTTCCTGCTTGCAAGCACGCAAAGCCTGGCGATGCGCCTCGGTCAGCGCGCTGGCAGGGCGCACGAAGAGGTTTCCCGCCTCGGCCACCACGGTGACGCCAGCGCGGTCGAACTGATGCAGAAGTTCACGGGCCTCCATCGTCAGAACACCTCTACGTCGTCAACCACGCTGCTGACACTTTCCGCGGCGTCGCCGGCGCCAACCCCTGAAACCGCAATAACCACCAACTTCCAGCGCTCGCTGCCGCAGGACTTGGAGGGCTCGCGCTCCAGGCGCATGCCGTACGCCACCATGCCCTGGTGCCTGGCCACCCAGCGGCCGAGCCGCCGCCGATTGATCTCGCCGCGCTCGTCAGCGATCTCATGGATCACCTCCTTGAGCTCGCTGCCGCGGCTCTGCCAGTCTGTCACCCGCGCGACCAGCTCGCGCACGCCCACACGGTCGGTGCCGAACTCGCGGCGCCATGCCATGAGCAGACGCCCCAGCAGGTCGCGGTCCGGGTCTTCGGCCATGGCCTCGAACACGGCGGTTGCCGGATCTGGTTGTCCAAGCCACATCAGCGGCCCACGCACCAGACGCGACCATGTGCCGTAGCTGCCCAAGGCCCTGTAACCCTGAGGCGGGCTGCCGGCGCAGAGATAGGCCCTGATGACCGTCAGAGCCAGCGACACGAAGCGCCCACGCTGGGCGCGCACCGCTTCCAGCGGATCCGACTTGAAGGTCCGGCTGGCCGGCGTCTCGCACTTCGGGTCCAGCGTGATCGTCACGCAGCGGCGCGTCATGTCGCGCACCGGCCCGACGTTGTTGCCGGAACTGAGCATCAGCGTGCGCGTGGGCACCGTCGATGTCTTCGAGTAGCCGAGCAAACGGCCGGTCAGGTACTCCTCCGTCAGCGCAGAACACAGCGACTTGAAGGGCGTCAAGTCGGTGGTCAGGTTGTCGAACATCAGCACCGCGGGCGCCTCCAGCAACGCGGCCAGCATCAGCTTGGCCGCCTCCTCCTCGATGGTCGGGAAGGCATAGGCCGAAGGCGTGGCGGGCCCGGCAAAAGCGGCGATCAGACTGCACAGATAGCTCTTGCCCGAGGCGATCTGTGGCGCACGGACATGGAACATCGGCGCCGCAGGCAGCGCGGCGCGAATGGAGGCGGTCAGCATCGCCCCGAGCGCAGCGGCCGTGTCGTGCAGCGCGGCAAAGCTGAATTCCGCCAAGACCTCTTCGAGTTCGGCCAGCGCGGCATCAGCCTGCTGTCGCGTCGGGTTGTCCGGGATCGAGAACTCACCCGCTGCGAATGCCCCGAACATGCCGCTGTGCGCGTCGTAACCCGCCCGGCGCATCAAGCTGCCGTCGTCACGCAGGTAGGGCTGCCTGGCGATGCCGCGCAGCACCGGCAGATGCTGGTAGCGATCGGCGTCGAAGAGCACGTTCACATGCCGCGCCGGCGGGTCGGCCAGTACGAATTCCGCGCTGCGGCTGTCGAAACGCTCCCATGT
Source organism: uncultured Rubrivivax sp. (assembly GCA_964522465.1). Taxonomy (GTDB): domain Bacteria; phylum Pseudomonadota; class Gammaproteobacteria; order Burkholderiales; family Burkholderiaceae_C; genus Rubrivivax. The sequence goes on from CAZFVH010000122.1 coordinate 4,708, forward strand.
TGCGATAGAGGACAGTGCGCGCGTCAGCGCGTTGGCCGACGTGGGCTTGATGGCGGTGTCGCTTGTGCCGGGATCGGTCTGGACGCTGACGATGATGCCGCCGCGCTGGTAATGTCCACCGGCGGCGGCGAGTTCCCGTTCGGCGGCATCGACCACACGGTGCAAGGTCCCCGCCGTAACCCGAATCGTCGGCTTGTGGCGTGCCTGGCTGGGCGGCACCGCCAGAAACTCCAGCAGGGCGCCGATGCGCCGGCTACTGCAGTGGCCGTGCTGGCACTTGTAGCCGCCCAGGGCATAGAGCTCGTTCGGCTCGAAATAGGCAGCGCCGTGATCCAGCTGGTCGGTGTGCTCGTGCACCCAGGGGCAGGTCACCTCATGACGCCCGGCCCCGAGTTGGCGCTTGTAGAGACCACGCCCCCGCAGAGCCTGCAACACAGGGTTTTCGGCGCCGCGTGGAAGGTGAACGTCGCTGCCGTCGGCATTGGCATCGATGGCCTCGGCACGGCTGCGCTTGCGGCGCTTCGGGCCGGAGTCGGACTTCTCTGCGGGCGTGAGCTGCAGCCGCTCGACGATCTCGTCGATGCCGTAGCGGCGCTGCGGTTGCCACTCGACGAGCCGGCACGGGTGCGGCGGGTCGTACTTTCCGTTGCAACCAACCGGTAGGCGGCCGATCCGGGCCGACGGCCCCTTGGCGCCGGGATCGCACAAGCCAGCGGCTACCAGCGCCTCCTGCAGAGCCTCGACCCGCTCGAGGTCGGCGCAGGGTTCGTCGAACAAGTAGCCCACTTGGAAGTTGCCGGGGCTGGTCTCGATGACGTAGCTCGGCGGGCAGGCGTCAAGACGCTCGCGTGGGGATGCCTTGGTGCCAATGTCATCGAGCATGACACCGAAGGCCTGCGCGAACTGGGTCTTGCGCCGGCGGTAGCCGCCGTCGACCGGGGTGTAGGTCGAAAGTGTGAAGTACCAGTTGCGGCTGGTATCGGCGATGTCGAGTGACGGGTCCCACGCGTCGCCGGCTGGCCACCGCGTCTGCGCGTTGATGCGCCCCTTCACACCGACCACGATCGGCCGCTGTGTGCCATGAAGTTCGCCGAACACGGCCGACATGAAGTTGGCGTTGTCGACGGCGGAACCAGCCAAAGTGGTGGTTTCTGCGGTTTCAAGGGATTGCGTCCCTGGGGACGATGAACTTGTCATTTCCACATCCCCCTTCAGCAGACCGTCAGCGCCCGGCGCTGGGCGTGCAGTCGGTCGACCAGCTCGCGGATCTGCTGGGGGTCCTGGCCGGCGATGCGCGCGGAGATCAGCGCATCGACCTCGCTTTCGGGCCAGGCCACGGCCCTCGGCCCCAGGGCCACAGGTCGGGTCCAAAGGCCCTGGTCGATTCGGACGTAGAGCGTGGACCGTCCGTCCCCGCAGCGTCGCAGGACTTCAGGCCGTCTGAGGAGGGCGTTGCGCATCTCGGAACCTCGCTGGAAACGAGGCTCCAGTGGGCCCGAGATAGGGGCTATCTTGTAAAGCGGCCGTCTAGGGAGCGTTCCAAGTCTTTGTCAGCGTTAGGGTTTTCGCCGCATCGGGAAAGGCTTGCTCGTCAGCGAGAAAGGGTCTGACCATCGAGTGCCTGCCCTGTCCTGGGGCGCCTTGGCCGGCTTGATCAACTGTTGGAGCCGCGCCTTCGTGATGCCTTCGCGTTCCGCGACCACCATCAGGAAGTTCCTGATGCCTCGGCCCCGCTCAGCGGCAACGGCCTTGATCAAGCGCTCCCGGCGTTCAGAGGAACTCTCCTTGACCTCAAGCGCTGGCACTCCCGCGGCCGGAAGCTGTCCCCTGCCCTCCAAGGCCAGATCCTCGCGTTCGATGGCCTCAATCTCGGACAACGCGAACAGGCCGCTCTCCAGGGGTGGCAATGCCGTGTCAGAAGGCAGCGCTGCCCGCGTGCCGCCGGTGATCGGGTGCAGATCCGACAAGCGGGACTCGAGAATCTTCGCCCGGATGAATGCGCCCACGTCGAAGTCTGTCACCTCGGACCACCGCGCCACCAGATCGCTGCCCGTGATGAACCTGTCAGCAGGCTCGAACCGGTCGACGTCCTCACGACGAAACCAGCAGGCTGCCAGCGGAGCCAGGTAATCGAGCGGGTCCGAAGACAGTTCGGACGACAGGGCGTCGAAGCTGAACCTGGGCGGCTCGTCCAGCTCGATGGCATGGAGGTAGGCATGCAGTGCGCCACGCTCGGGGACGCGCGCCGCAGCGCCTGCCCTCTGCGGTAGCGCGCCTTCAGGGCAGGGCGTGGACCGGCCGCTGAGGAACAGCCAGGCGGCGACCTCCTGCGGGCTGGCGCCCAGCCGCATGCGCAGACGCTCCAGCGCAATCGGGAACGGCAGGTACGGCAGCGGCGGGCTGCTGGAATCGACGGTCCTGTGCATGTGGCCTACCCCATCGCGATCCCGGCATCATCTCAGGACTCGGGACGTCTGCACCCCCGACAAGCCTGCGATTCGTGGCTGTTGGGGCAAATGTTGGGGCAAAACGGCCGTTGGGGCACCAGAAAGGACAACGGGCTAGCCCCTTGTGAGAGCTAACCCGTTGATTTCTTTGGTCGGGGTGGCGGGATTCGAACTCGCGACCCCTTGCACCCCATGCAAGTGCGCTACCAGGCTGCGCTACACCCCGACGAAGACGGCAGTATACCCCCACACGCTGACCGTCAGCCGGGTCAAAAATCCAGGAGCCGGCGGATCGTCAGGAGCTCGAGGCGAAGAATCGACTTGTCGATCGGATCGACGCTCCATGCATCGGGGCGAGGATCGGTCGGTACAGTCGCCTCGTCGGGATCTCCCGCCATCGCACGGTCGCTCCACAACGCTCTGGCTTGCGCATCATGGCCGAGCGGCAGCCCCGTGGCGTCATCGTTGTCTGACGTGGTCGTATCGATGTGAGCCTGCACGACGGATCCATCCGCCCCCCGAATCGCACCAGGCATGTCGGAGAGCCGGTTTCGTGCGCCGCTGATCGTGAAGCCCTCTTCGTATAGAAGCTCGCGGATACGGCGGATCAGGAGCACCTCGTGGTGCTGGTAGTAGCGCCGATTGCCCCGGCGCTTGACCGGGCGGAGTTGGGTGAACTCCTGCTCCCAGTAGCGCAGCACATAGGCCTTGACACCACAGAGCTCGCTGACCTCACCGATGGTGAAGTAGCGCTTGGCAGGGATCTCGGGGAGGGTCTTGTCCATCGGAGCGCGCAGAGGCGTCCTTGCAAATCAAGGGCTTGACTCTAATCCAAGTCACCGGTCGCCGCAGCATCGCCCTGCACCTGTGCCTTGAGCTTCTGACTGGCGTGAAACGTCACGACCTGCCGGGCCGAGATCGGGACGATCTCCCCGGTGCGTGGGTTGCGCCCCGGTCGGGGAGCTTTTCGACGGATGTTGAAGTTACCGAAGCCGGTCAGCTTCACGTCCTGGCCTCGGGACAGTTCGGCATGCACCCCGTCGAAAAAGGCATCGACCATGTCCTTGGACTCGCGCTTGTTCAGCCCGATGCGCTCGAAAAGCAGTTCCGAGAGATCCGCCTTGGTCAAAGTCGGCGTCTCGAGCGTGGAAATCAACGGCAGGCTGATGGCGGTAGGGTTGTCTCGTGGCGAACTCATCGGCTCACTCCGGTCATGGGGACATGGCAGCCCGTCGGCGCATCAGGCGCGCAGGCGCGCGCCGCAGGCCTGGACGGCCCGCTGGACGGCCGCCGTCACGGCGGCGTCGATGCGCTCGTCGGTCAGCGTCGCCTGGTCGTCGAGCAGTTCCAGTCGTACCGCCAGGCTGCGCTCGTCGGCAGCGATGCCCTGGACGGACTGAGCGGGCTTGAAGATGTCGAACAGCGTGACTTCGCGCACCAGCGACATCGGATCAGCACGAAGGGCCGATCCGAGACGGTCGTAGGACACACCGTCCGGCACCACCAGCGACAGATCTCGCCAGACGGCCTGCTGTCGCGCGAGCGATACAAACGCAGGCACCTCCTGTTCGAGCACGGCCTCGAGATCGAGTTCGAACATGACCGGCGCGGACGGCAGGTCGAAAGCCTGACGCCATTGGGGGTGGAGTTCACCGATGTGTCCGACGATGCGCGTACCCATTTCGACACGTGCACAACGTCCAGGATGCATGGCGGGGTGCGCGTCAGCAACGAACCGCGCCAGCCGAGGTGACAGCAAGGACTCGACATCCCCCTTGAGGTCGAAGAAATCGGCTTCTCGCCCGCCCTGCCCCCACTGCAGCGTGTCCACCGGTCCCCAAGCCAGGCCCGCCACACGCATCGGTTGATGGACGCCAGCCACGGTCAAATCGCCATCGACCACGGTGGCATCGCGTCGGAACACGCGACCGACCTCGAAGATCCGTACCCGAGGAGCGCGCCGAGACAGGTTGGTCTGGAGCACCGATACCAGGCTGCCCAGCAACGACGATCGCATCACCGCCAATGGCGCAGCGATCGGGTTCAGTACCCGGATCGGATCGGCGTTGCCGGCGAGGTCCCTCTCCATGCGCTCCTCAACGAAGGAGAAGTTGATGGTCTCGAAATAACCCAGAGCGGCCAACGCACGTCGCACTGCGTAGGCGCTGCGCCGGGTTTCGGACCGCGGCTGCGCCGTCACCGGCGCCTGCGGTGGCGTCGTGGGCAGGTGCTGCAAGCCGATGACCCGCACCACTTCCTCGATCAGATCTTCCTCGATTGCCAGATCGAAACGCCACGACGGTGGCGTGACCACAATTCGATCGTCCTCGACCGTGTGCTTCAGGCCCAACCCTCGGAACACCTGCACGCATTTCTCGACATCGAGCGGCATGCCCAGCACCTTGGTGGCACGCGACACGCGCATCACCACAGGCTGACGCGCCGGCAGGCGCAGGGTCTGGTCGTCGATGGGGCCCGGCTCGCCCCCGCAGACTTCCATGATCAACGCGGTGATGCGTTCAATGTGCTCGACGGTTTGCGCAGGATCGACACCCCGCTCGAAGCGGTGACCCGCATCCGTGGAGAAGTTGAACCGCCGGGAGCGCCCGGCCACCGACTCGGGCCACCAGAAGGCCGCCTCGACATAGACGTTGCGCGTGTCGTCACCCACGGCCGTCGCATCGCCACCCATGATGCCCGCCAGGGACTCAAGCGCCTGCGCGTCGGCGATCACACCTACAGCCTCATCGACTTCGATGGTCTGGCCGTTCAGCAGCTTGAGCTGCTCGCCGGCGCGGCCCCAGCGCACGACCAGTCGCTCATGGATCTTGTCCAGGTCGAAGATGTGCGACGGCCTGCCGTACTCGAACATCACGTAATTGGAGATGTCGACGAGGGCCGAGACACTGCGCTGGCCGCATCGGGCCAGCCGCTCGACCATCCACGCCGGCGTGACGGCACGCGGGTTGACGCCACGCACGATGCGACCCGAGAAACGACCACAGAGGTCTGGCGCCTGCACTTCCACCGGCAGCACTTGCGCGTGACGCGGCGCGATCGCTGGAATGGCGGGCGTCTTCAGCGGCGAGCCGGTGAGCGCCGAAACCTCACGCGCGATGCCGTGGACGCTCAGCGCGTGCCCCAGGTTGGGCGTGAGTTTCAGAGTGAAAAGGGTGTCGTCGAGCCTCAACCAGCGCCTGACATCCTCACCGACCGGCGCATCCGGTGCCAACTCGAGCAACCCGGCATGGTCTTCCGACAACTTCAGTTCGCGCGCCGAACACAGCATCCCGTGGCTGTCCACGCCGCGCAGCCGACCCACGCCGATGCGCAAGGGCTTGCCATCGGAGCCAGGGGGCAATTCGGCGCCTGCGAGCGCCAGGGGAACCCGGATGCCGACACGCGCGTTGGGGGCCCCACAGACGATCTGCAACGGCCCCTGGGGCGAGTGCTCGCCCGCGTCCACACGGCACACCCTCAGCCGGTCAGCGTTGGGATGGACGACCGCATCGACGATTTCGCCGACGACGACGCCGCTGAAGGGCGGCGCCACAGGGCGGAGTTCCTCGACCTCCATGCCCGACATCGTCAGCAGCTCGGCCAGTTCGTCGGTCGACAGGGCTGGATCGCAGAACTCGCGAAGCCACGATTCCGGGAATTGCATCGCAGGATCTCTTGCGGGTGGACGTCGCGGTCCGTGAACAGGGAGGAGGCGTCGCTGCGGCTTCAGCGGAACTGCGCCAGGAAGCGCAGGTCGCCCTCGAAGAACAGGCGCAGGTCGCTCACGCCGTAACGCAGCATGGTGAGCCGGTCGGGGCCCATGCCGAAGGCAAAGCCGATGTGGCGCTCAGGATCCAGCCCGTAGTTGCGGACCACGTTCGGATGCACCTGCCCGGAGCCGGCCAGTTCCAGCCAGCGGCCCTTCATCGGGCCGGTGGTGAACATCATGTCGATCTCGGCACTCGGCTCGGTGAACGGGAAGTAACTCGGCCTGAAACGCGTCTGTATCCCATCGTCCTCGAAGAAGCGACGCAGGAAATCGGTGAACACCACCTTCAGGTCCTTGAAGCTGATGTGTTCCCCGATCCACAGCCCCTCGCACTGGTGGAACATCGGTGAATGGGTGGCATCGCTGTCCACTCGATAGGTGCGACCGGGCGCGATGACTCGGATCTCCGGCATCGGCTCCTGGCCGGCATGGCGCCGCGCGTGTGCACGCGCGTGGCGAACCTGCATCGGGCTGGTGTGCGGGCGCAGGTTCAGCCACCGCCCCTGGGCGTCCGTGACGTCGACATAGAAGGTGTCCTGCATCGAACGCGCCGGATGGTTCTCCGGGTTGTTCAGCGCGGTGAAACTCATCCAGTCGGTTTCGATCTCGGGCCCTTCGGCCACGTCGAAACCCATGGAAGCGAAGATGGCCTCGATACGCTCGATCGTCCGGCTGACCGGGTGCAGCCCCCCAATCCCGCGCTGGCGTCCCGGCAGCGTGACATCCAGCGACTGCGCCTTCAACTGCGCCTGGAGTTCGGCCTGCGCCAGGGCATCGCGCCGGGACTGCAACGCCGCCTCGACAGCGGCCTTGACACGGTTGATCTCGGCACCGCGTGCGCGCTTTTCGTCGGCCGACAACCCACCCAGCGCCTTGAGCAGCTCGGTGACACGCCCGGCACGGCCGAGGTAGCGGGCCTTGGCGTTCTCCAGATCGGCGGCCGCGGTCGCCGCCTGGAAGTCTTCCTGGGCCTGCTGCAGCAGGGTATCGAGTTCGTTCATCGACACAGCGCGAAAATGAAAGAGGCCGACACCCAAGGTGGCGGCCTCCTAGGAGGAGAGCGACGCCGGTTGCCCGGCGCTTGCATCAACCCAACTGGGCCTTGACCTGGGCGACGATGCCGCCAAAGGCAGCCGGGTCGCGGACGGCCATGTCGGCCAGCACCTTGCGATCGAGCTCGATGCCCGCCTTCTTCAGCCCGGCCATGAACTTGCTGTAGCTGACGCCCAACTCACGCGAGGCGGCATTGATACGGGCGATCCACAAGGCACGAAACACGCGCTTGCGGGTACGGCGATCGCGATAGGCGTATTGACCGGCCTTCATCACCGCCTGCTTGGCGACGCGGAAGACGTTCTTGCGGCGGCCCCGGAAACCCTTGGCGAGTTTCAGGATCTTCTTGTGGCGGGCGTGCGCGGTGACACCACGTTTGACGCGAGGCATGTATGTGCTCCTTCAGCGGCGTGGGGGTCGGGTCAGAGGCCCGCCGAGGGCAGCATCGCGGCGATGTGGCCCATGTTGGTCTCGTGCACGTTCGCAGAGCCCCGCAGGTGCCGCTTGCGCGTGGTGCTCTTCTTCGTGAGGATGTGGCGCTTGAACGCCTGACCGCGCTTGACCGTGCCACCGGGGCGGACCCGGAAGCGCTTGGCAGCGCTCTTCTTCGTCTTCATCTTGGGCATGACGATGTCCTGTTGTTGGATGCTTCGGCAGGCGCATCCGACGAGAGGATGCTTTTGGAGCCTGCCTGAGCTTCTGGGATATCCCCGCCGTTCACGGCGGAGCCCAATATTGTGACCGATTTCGACCGATGGGCCGATCGACCGCCATCGCTGGATCTCAGCACTCCCGGCCCGAAGCCACGGAGGCCCTCACTTGCGCTTGGGGGCCAGCACCATGATCATCTGCCGGCCTTCCAGCTTGGGCATGTGCTCGACGACCGCCACATCCGCGAGTTCATCGCGGATGCGCTCGAGCAGGCGCATACCGATGTCCTGGTGGGTGATCTCGCGCCCTCGGAAACGCAGGGTCACCTTGCCCTTGTCGCCGTCCTCGGCGATGAAGCGCCGCAGGTTGCGCATCTTGATCAGGTAGTCGCCCTCGTCGGTGCCGGGGCGGAACTTGACTTCCTTGATCTCGATGACCTTCTGCTTGGACTTGGCTTCGGCCGCCTTCTTCTGCTCGAGGTACTTGAACTTGCCGTAATCCATCAACCGGCACACCGGCGGATCGGCCATCGCCGCGATCTCGACGAGATCCACGTCGAGCTCACCCGCCATGCGCAAGGCGTCGTGAATGCTGACGATGCCCAGCGGCTCGTTCTCCACACCGTTCAGGCGAACCTGCGGTGCCATGATCTCCCGGTTCAAGCGGTGTTTGCGTTCCGCGTTCGGCACGCGGCGATCCATGAAGGTAGCGATGGTTCGAACCCCTTTTGACGGCCCCAAGGCAGAAGGGCCGCTTCCCTCGACACGACGGACTGACCCGCAGGATCAGACCTTCGACGAAATGTCCGCGGCGAGCCTCGTCCCGAAGTCTGCCAGGGGCATCACGCCCAGGTCGATCGACCCCCGCGCGCGTACCGCGACGGTTCCATTTGCCTTCTCCTTGTCACCCACGACGAGGATGTATGGAACCTTTTGCAACGAATGTTCCCGTATTTTATAGGTGATTTTCTCGTTGCGCACATCCACAGAGACCCTAACTCCTTGTATTTGCAGCGTTTTCGCCACGGCTTGGGCATATTCGTGCTGGGCGTCGGTGATCGGGCACACCACGGCCTGCTGAGGCGCCAGCCAGATCGGCAATGCGCCGGCGTGCTGCTCGATCAGGATGCCGATGAATCGCTCGAGGCTGCCCACGATGGCGCGGTGCAGCATCACCGGATGGCGGCGCATGCCATCGTCGGCCACATATTCCGCATCGAGCCGCTGGGCCATCGAGAAGTCCACCTGGATCGTGCCGCACTGCCAGGGCCGCCCGATGGCGTCCTTGAGCGTGTATTCGATCTTCGGCCCGTAGAAGGCGCCGTCGCCCGGGGCGATGACGAACTCCACACCCGATCGGCGCAGGCTCTCCATCAGCGCGAATTCCGCCTTGTCCCAGATCTCGTCGGAGCCGATGCGCGCGGCCGGACGGGTGGCCACCTTGTAGAGGATGTCGGTGAAGCCGAAGTCGGCATAGACCTTCTGCAAAAGGGCGGTGTAGGCCACGCACTCGTCGAGGATCATGTCCTCGGTGCAGAAGATGTGGCCGTCGTCCTGGGTGAAGCCGCGCACGCGCATGATGCCGTGCAGGCCGCCGGTGGGCTCGTTGCGGTGGCACTGCCCGAACTCGCCGTAGCGCAGCGGCAGATCGCGGTAGCTCTTGATGCCCTGCTTGAAGATCAGGATGTGGCCCGGGCAGTTCATCGGCTTGA
>CAZFVH010000123.1:0-14219 GCA_964522465.1 uncultured Rubrivivax sp.
CGGGCGCCGCTGAGCAGTATCAGTACATCCTGCGCGACGAGTCGATGCACTGCAACTTCGGTATCGACCTGATCAACGCGATCAAGCTCGAGAACCCGCAGCTCTGGACGGCGCAGTTCAAGGCCGAGGTCAAGGAGCTCTTCCTGAAGGCCGTCGACCTGGAATACCGCTACGCCGAGGACACCATGCCGCGCGGCGTGCTGGGGCTGAACGCCTCGATGTTCAAGGGCTACCTGCGATACATCGCCAATCGGCGTGCCGTCCAGATCGGCTTGGAAGCCCTGTTCCCGAACGAGGAGAACCCCTTCCCCTGGATGAGCGAGATGATCGACCTGAAGAAGGAGCGCAACTTCTTCGAGACACGGGTCATCGAGTATCAGACGGGCGGCGCCCTGTCCTGGGACTGAAACTCTGGCTCGAGATCAATCCCTTGCCCGCATTCTCCATCCCTGGACTGCATGTGCCTCATGCCTGGATGGCGAGAGGTCGGCCGGATGGTGAATCGCCGCGCTCCCCAAGTGCCGCGGTGAGCATTGCAACTTGCTTTAGGAGATCGTGATGGCTACAGCGAAGAAGGCCGCCCCGGCCGAAAAGGTCGCCGCGAAGAAGGCCGCGCCCGCGAAGAAGGCGGCACCGGCCAAGGAGACCGCCGCCGCAGCGAAGAAGGCTGCACCGGCGAAGAAGGCTGCGCCGGCGAAGAAGGCGGCCCCGGTCGCCGCCGAGAAAGCGGCCGCTGCGGAGAAGGCGGTGGCCGTAAAGAAGACTGCGCCTGTCGCCGCCAAGAAGGCGGCCGCGCCGGCCAAGAAGACGGCGTCGTCGACCGAAGCAACTCAGGTCGCCGCCGCTCCTGCCCCGGCGAAGAAGGCGTCGACGCCCAAGGCTACGGCGCCCGCAAAGAGCCCGGTGCCCGCCAAGAAAGTGGCGCCCGCCAAGAAAGTCGCTGCAGCGGCGCCGAAGTCTGCTGCCGTGAAGGCGGCCGTGCCGGCCAAGAAGGCGACTGCCGCAAAGAAGGCCCCGGCCGCACCGAAGCCGGCGCCAGAGGCGCCGGCCGCGTCGGTGACCGCAGCGCCGCCGGCCAGCAAGAAAGCTCAGGGTGCCAAGACGTCGCTGAGCCCTTCGGCGGCCTGGCCTTTCCCGACCGGCGAAAAGCCCTGACCTCCAGCCTGATCGCGCTGAATGGTGCGGTGGCGGGTCCGAACCGATCCGCCGCTGTCCCGAGCGTATCCTTTCTCCGTGCCACGTGGTCCCGTGGAAGCGGGCGAGGAAGAGGGCAAGGGATGGGATCTTTCAGCGGTGGGCGAAGTCGGCGGGCAAGCGGTGGTTCTGGCCGCCCCGACAGGCGATCTTCAGCGCGCCCAGACGATTGCCCAGCGCCGCGCAGCGCTGCAGCGGCCAGCCCCTTTCCAGACCATACAGCAGCGCTGCACGGAAGGCGTCACCACAGCCCGTCGGATCGACCACCTCCGCAGCTGCTTCTCCTTCGAGATGTGTGCGTACGCCTTGCTCCCAGACCTCGCAGCCCTGTGAGCCCAGGGTGACGACCACGCCTTTCAGGTGTGAGCGTGACAGCGACTCGAGGGTGTGACCGGTTCGGTCACACAACATCTTGGCTTCGTAGTCATTGACAGCGACCCAACTCGCCCGGTCGACAAAAGCGCGGAGCTCCTGGCCGTCGAACATCGGTAGGCCTTGTCCCGGGTCGAAGATGAAGGGGATCCCGGCACTTGACAACTGCTCGGCGTGCAGCCACATCGCGTCGCGTCCGTCCGGGGCGATGATCGCCAGGCGGACATCGGATCGCGCAGGCACCGGGACTGTGCCGGCCATCTGCATCGCGCCGGGGTGGAAGGCGGTGATCTGGTTGTTGTCGACGTCGGTGATGATGATCGCCTGCGCCGTGTAGTGATCGTTCATTACGGTCACGAGCGAATGATCGACGCCCCATCCGCGGATCCTGGCGAGGTAGTCGGCACCGTCGTTGCCCAGGGCGGCCATGATCACAGGCTCGCCGCCGAGCTGGCGCAGGGAGTAGGCGATATTGCCTGCGCAGCCTCCGAATTCCCGTCGCAGGTCGGGAACGAGGAAGGCCACGTTCAGGATGTGCAACTGGTCCGGCAGGATCTGCTGACTGAACCGACCCGGAAAGTTCGTGATGGTGTCGAAGGCGAGGGATCCACAGATCAGCGCGGGCATGGGTGCTCCGGTGCGGGGGAAGTGATGCGGGACCCGGAGGTCCGCGGGGGCTGCTCTCTCGAGGAGCACCCGGTCCGGGTCGTGATCACGGGTAGAAGAGCTCGATGGTATAGCCGGTCACGCCGCGCGGTCCGGTGTCGAGAACGGCTTGCAAGGTCAGTTCCTGCCCCGCGGCGATGCTGCGCGATCGCGATCCGAAATCGCCCGGCTGCAGCACCTTGCGCGCGACGAGTTGTCCGTTGGCATCGGTCATCGTGAGGTCGACCGATGGCATCGCCAACGCCGACGTGTCCCGGTTGCGCACTCGGGTGGTCAGCCGATAGATCGACCCTGCGAGATGATGGAACTCCGTTGACTCCACGCTGAGCAGCGACAGTCGCCGGGGCGGCTCGATCCGGCACTCGACGATCACGCACACCACCTCCACCAGAGGTCTGAGCAGGGGCGCGCGCTGGCCGATCGGATCGTGCCAGGCCACGAGCATCTGCAGCGCCAGCGCCAACCCCGAGAAAGCAGCCATGGCGCCCCAGGCCAGCCTGGCCTCATCGGACATCGGCGAAGGTCGTCGTTGTGTCCGGGCCGAGAACGGCAGCGCATCCGTCCCGGCGACAGACAAGGGCATGGCCGGCGCCGTCGCTGGCTCGGGCGCAGGGAAGGTCTCTCGCGCCGCGCCGTTGGCCGGATCGGCTGCCGCACCATCACCCGCACCGCCGACGACCGGGCGACCCTGCGATGCGGCGTACCCCGCACCCGTCTCCTGTGCGGTGACCCGAGAGGATCGCACCGCAGTGCGAGCCGTGAGAGGAGGCTGCGCCGTCAGCCGCGCACGCAGTCCGGGTCGCTCGGTGTGCGCGGCTTGCACATCCTGCGTCGGTGGGGGCGGTGGCTTCGCCGGCACCCGCGGCGCTCCCCCGCGTGCCAGGTCGACCATCGACTCGATGGCTTTGAAGACCTCGTTGCACCGCCCGCACCTGACCCAGCCATCGGCCTGGCGCAACTGCGCATCGGCGACCCGGAAGGTCGTCATGCAGCGCGGACAGCGTGTGGCCAGGGTCATGACAGTTCCGAAGGCGCGCGGTTCACGCCACCCCGATCTGACGGGCGTTTTCGGTTCAGGGGCCGGTCGTTTCGCCGGAGGTGTGACTCATCCCGCCGCGGGCCGCCGTCCGGCCAGCAGTGACCAGCCGTCCTCGCTGTCGAGCACGTCCAGGGCAAGGTAGGGAGCGTAGGTCTCGACCAGCTCGGCAGCCTGTCGGTCCAGCAGACCGGCCAAGACCAGCCATCCGCCGGGCGCCACATGCCCGCACAGAAGGGGGGCCAGCAGCTTCAGCGGGGAGGCAAGGATGTTGGCGAGCACCACATCGTGCGTACCCTCTGCGAGCGAGGGCAAACCGGCCTGCAGCGCCACACCGTTGGCGCGGGCGTTGTCGCGCGTGGCCGTGACCGCGGCTGCATCGATGTCGACTGCGACGACCTCGTCCGCACCGTGGAGGGCTGCCGCGATGGCGAGGATGCCTGAGCCGCAACCGTAATCCAGCACCCTTTGCCAACCAGGCGAAGACGGGGCGTGGCGCGCGATCCATCGCAGGCACATCCGTGTTGTCGGGTGGGAGCCAGTCCCGAAAGCCAGGCCAGGATCGAGCCGGATCGAGCGCCGAGCCTCCACTGGTGTGTCGTGCCAGGTCGGGACGATCCAAAAATCCGCGGTCACGGCCACCGGCTCGAATTGCGACTGCGTCAAGCGCACCCAATCCTGTTCCTGGACGGCTTCGATCGACACCAGATGCAGATCGGCTGCCCAGGGCTGGCCCAGCAGGAAGGCGGCGGCCTGGGTGGTCGACTCCTCATCCTCGAACAGCGCACGCAGCGTCGATCTCTGCCAGCCCGAGCTCGGTGGCGGTAGACCCGGCTCTGCGAACAGAGCCTGCTCCTGCGGGCTGCCGGCATCGGCATCCTCGACCGAGACCGACAGTGCTTCCATGCGGTCGCACACCAGGTCGCTCGCCTGTTCGACCCGGTCGTGTGCGACCTGGAACACCAGTTCGAACATCATGTCCGTCTGCCGGGATCGCCGGCCTTGCGCAAGACGGGAAGATCGCACCAGACGTTTGGGTCTCCCGCGACGGGACCAGGGAGGCTCGCGCTCATTTCTTGCGCTGCCCGAGCCAGCTCTCCAGATAGTGGATGCTGGTGCCGCCGGCACAGAAACCCGAGTCGACCATCAGGTCGCGGTGCAGTGGGACGTTGGTCTGTATGCCCTCCACCACGGTTTCCATCAGCGCCGTGCGCATGCGCGCCAACGCCTGCTCGCGCGTCTCACCATGGACGATGATCTTGCCGATCATCGAGTCATAGTGGGGCGGGACGACATAGTTGGTGTAAGCGTGCGAGTCGACCCGCACCCCCGGACCGCCCGGAGAGTGCCACATTGAGATGCGGCCGGGCGAAGGGGCGAAGGTGTAGGGGTGCTCGGCATTGACTCTGCATTCGATCGCATGGCCTCGCAATTGCACCGCTCGCTGGTTGAAGGGAAGTTTCTCGCCGGCGGCAATGCGGATCTGCATCTGCACGATGTCGATCCCCGTGACCAGTTCGGTCACCGGATGCTCGACCTGCACCCGCGTGTTCATCTCGATGAAATAGAACTCGCCGTTCTCGTACAGGAACTCGAAGGTCCCGGCACCGCGATAGCCGATCTTCAGGCAGGCTGAGGCGCAGCGGTCGCCGATCTTGTCGATGGTGCGACGCGGGATGCCGGGCGCTGGCGCCTCCTCGATGATTTTCTGGTGCCGGCGTTGCATCGAGCAGTCACGCTCGCCCAGCCATACCGCGCCGCGCTGGCCGTCGGCCAGCACCTGGATCTCGACATGCCGAGGGTTCTCGAGGAACTTCTCCATGTAGACCGACGGGTTGCCGAAGGCGGCGCCGGCTTCGCTGCGGGTGGTCTGCACCGCGTGCAGCAGCGCGGCTTCGGTGTGCACCACCCGCATGCCGCGGCCACCCCCGCCCCCCGAGGCCTTGATGATCACCGGGTAGCCGATCGCGCGTGCGATGCGCACGATCTCCTTCGGATCTTCCGGCAGCGCACCTTCGGAGCCGGGTACGCAGGGCACGCCCGACTTGATCATCGCCTGCTTCGCGGAGACCTTGTCGCCCATCAGGCGGATCGCCTCGGGCGTGGGCCCGATGAACACGAAGCCGCTCTTCTCGACCCGCTCGGCGAAGTCGGCGTTCTCGCTGAGGAAACCGTAGCCCGGGTGGATGGCCTCGGCATCGGTGACCTCCGCGGTGGAGATGATGGCCGGCATGTTCAGGTAGCTCTGCGACGAGGGCGCAGGCCCGATACACACCGCTTCGTCGGCCAGGCGCACGTACTTGGCGTCCCGGTCTGCCTCCGAGTACACCACCACCGACTTGATGCCCATCTCGCGGCAGGCTCGCTGGACGCGCAGGGCGATCTCGCCGCGGTTGGCGATGAGGATCTTCTTGAACATGGCGGCCCCCCGTTCCGGCCGTGTGCGCAGTGACAGACTCATTCGACGACGAACAGGGGTTGCCCGTACTCGACGGCCTGTCCGTTCTCGCAGAGGATGCGGACGATCGTGCCACCGATGTCGGCCTCGATCTCGTTCATGATCTTCATCGCCTCGATGATGCACACCGGCTCACCCGGCTTGACCACCGAGCCGACGTCGACGAAGGCCTTGGCACCTGGGCTGGCCGAACGGTAGAAGGTGCCGACCATCGGTGACTTGATCACCCGCCCTGCATCGGGGGGCGCCGCAGGTGCTGCCGACGACGCGGCGGCAGGCGATGGCGGCAGCGCGGCCGATGAGGTCCCGGGCGCCGTTGCAGGTGCCGCAACCACGTGCGTGGCGGTGGCCGCGGGCACCGCTGCCACCGGAGAGGCTTTGACGATACGTACCTTGCCCTCGGCCTCGGTGATCTCGAGTTCGGTGATGCTCGATTCGGACACGAGGTCGACGAGCGCCTTCAGCTTGCGCAGATCCATGGTTTGTCTGTGTTGGGTACGGCTGCGGGTCGGGACACCGCGCGGCCCGCGCCCTGCATCAGCCTCGTCTCGAGGCCGTGACCCGGGCGGGTGGTGTTCCTATGCGCCGATTGCGACGCGTACGGTCACGAAAGGACACCAAAGAACGATATCCGGGGACGATCTCCGCCGAAAACGCATTCCACTTGATCCTCGGCCACAGCCGGGGGACGGCCATCGCAGGCGGCGACGCATGGCCGCCGCCCTGTCGAAAGTGGCTGCACTTTACGCCAGTTTCGACGCGATTCGATGACGGTTGATGCGTATATGCCGGTTGGAGATCCTCGCCATCGCCTGCGTCGTGGCCACGGTTCGCAGTTCGATCCAGTGCGTTGGCCGGCGCCTGTCTGGCGCGTGCCAAAAGCGCGGGTTCTCGCAGATGTCGTCGATGGATGGGCCTCCTGCCGGGGTCACAGCGAATTTGCCCACTGCTCAAGCTCCGCGCGATGGGTCTGGCCCAGCTTGCGCTGCACCACGCGGCCCTGTCGATCGAACACTGCAGTGAATGGCAGCGCGCCACGCTCGTTGCCGAGCTGCCGGCTGAGGTCCGTGCCCTCCAGTCCGGCCAGGCCGATGTGGAAGGACAGGGGTTGTCTGGCGAGGAAAGACTCGACGGCGCGTGGGCTGTCGACGGCCAGACCGACCACCTGCCACCCGCGGCCGGACCAGTCACGATGGAAGGCGTCGAGGTCCGGTAGTTCCTCGATGCAGGGCGGACACCATGTCGCCCAGAAATTCAGCACCAGCGGCTGCCCCCACAGCGTGGCCATGTCCAGTGTGCCACCGTCCGGGCGCGGAAAGCCGAGGTTCCACGGGGCTCGATCGAGGGCCTCGGCATGGGCGTCGTCCTGCTGCTGCTGCCACAGCAGGCCACCCAGGGCGCCAGCGAGGCCGACGCCGCCGAACAGCAGCAGGGATCGACGGGAAGGTCTGGTGCGTGTGCTCATGGAAACTCCCTGGGATGGGTCGTGCCCGGTCGGTCGCGGTCGTCGCCCGGCGTCGGTCCGTCGCCGTCTCGGGAGGTACTCGTCGGGCGCGACGGTTGCGCGCGTCCCTGGCTCGTGGCGTCGCCCCGTGCGTCGTCGGCATCCCGCAGGCGTCGCTGCAGGGCCTGGATCTCCCCGCGCCAGCTATGCCCCCTCGCATCGGGCTTGAGCGCACCGCGCAGCGCATCGTGGTCTCGGATCGCCAGATGCACGGGCACCGGTTCGCCGAATGCGGGGCAGGGGGCGTAGATCGTCAGCACGTCCACGTCCTGACCCGCGTCCTCCCGCGTGTGGACCTCGAAGCGCAGGCCTTGGTTGAGCAACTCGATCTCCGCAGACTTAGGGTCGTCGCAGTACAGGTCGAGATGAATGGCCGATCGTCGTGTGGCGGTGCCGCGCCAGACGGCGCCGCCCAGGTGCGGCCGAAACGGCGCCAGCCGTGTCATCCACTGCTGCGCGATGCCGCGCAGCACCGCCAACTCGCCCGGCTGGGTGTCGGCGTGGAAGATCTCGATCTGCGTGCGCACCTCGTCTTCGATCTGCTCGTTGCTGGGCATCTGCGCGCGGGCCGCCCCACTGCGTCTGGTCAGCGCGCGGGCGGCCTTGTGGCGGGCCGCGCTGTATTCGAGCCCGCTGTCGAGCACCAGCCGCGCGGCTTCGGCGGCGATTTCCGCGGTCAGTGTGGAGGAGGACATCGGCAGGTGCAACGGGATACGCGTTTGGTGAAGGAGGCCACGTGGTCGGAGGGGCGCCGCCCGAACGCCCCTGGTGATCGGGGTGGGGCGGCAGCGCGGCCGGCGAGGCAGCGAGTGATCATGGCAGATCGACCGCTCCCATGCGCGCGACGATGGTCGCGGTACGGCCCTCCAGGTAGGGCGAGCGAGGTTGCCTCTCGTAACGCTTGGGCGCGGGCAGCAGTACGGCCAGCCGTGCGGCCTGCCCGGCGGTCAGCCGCGAGGCCGTGGTGCGAAAGTGGCGCTGCGCCGCGGCTTCGGCGCCGAAGACGCCTTCGCCCCACTCCACGCTGTTCAGGTAGATCTCGAGCAGACGTCGCTTGGGCAGCAAGGTCTCGAGCATCATCGTGATCATGAACTCCTGCGCCTTGCGGGGCACTGTGCGCTCGCCCGACAGGAACAGGTTCTTCGCCAGTTGCTGACTGATGGTAGAGCCGCCTACCAGACGCGTTCCCGCGGTCGGCGCGCGCGCCGACCGTTTGCCCGCATCGGTCTGTGCGCGGGCCAGCGCGCGTTGGTTGCGCTCCCATGCGGCTTCGATCGATTCCCAGTCGACACCGCCGTGACGCACGAAGTCCGCGTCCTCACTGGCGATCACCGCACGTTGCAACTGCGTCGAGATCTTCGGCAGGTCCGCCCATTGGTGTCGCCACCCCGACAGTCGACCGTCGCGTTGAAGCAGGCGCCAGGCCTCGCTGCGCTGGAAGGCGGTGGATGACGGATCTGCGAAGCGCATTGCGGCGATGCGCAGGGCGAATGCGGCCTGCAGCGACAGGCCGCACAGCAGCAGGAGGGCTGCCATCCTCCGCACGGATCGGATCCACGATCCACGACGATGGGTGTCTGGCGCGGGCATGGCCTCGAGGGGTAGACGGATAGGGGCCGACCGCGGTTCAGCGCGACGGAGCCACGCCCACCGACGTGTCGAGGACTGCATCCCGGGTGAAGCGGAAGCGCGCGGTGACGACCAGTTGGTCGGTCTCACGCAGCATCGCGGCGCTGAACAGGCCATAAGGCGCGGCGGCACGCACGATCGCCACCGCGCGCTGGTTCAGCCCTGGCGTTTGGGACGGGTCGACGATTTCGGTGTCGACCACCCGCCCGGCCGCGTCGACGGTGATGTGCATGGTGAGTTCGCCGTAGAGCTTGCGGCCGTCAACCTCGGGGAAGTCGCGCGTGCCACGGTCCTCGATACGGCGGCGCAGCGCGTCGTAGTAGGCCGCGTAGACCGCCTCGCGGGTGGCGGGGCTCACGAAGCGACGTCGGGGCCGGGCATTCTCCTCCTGGATGCGCTTCTCGATCTCGGCGATCTGTCGCACGCGGTGCATGCGGCGTTCCCGTTCCGCCTGCGCCTGAGGGGTGCCGCCCGGGCTGGGCATCTCCGCCAGCAGCATCGTCGCTTCACGCTGCAGCCGCGCGAGCAACCGCATCTGCTCCTGCTGCAGGCGCTCGATGCGCTGGCGGGCGTCTTCGGCCGCGTCGCCGACGCGGGCTTCGGGCGCCGGGGGCAGCGGAGACGTCGCCCGCCCCTGCGCGGCGTCGCCACCGCCGGCCAGGTTCACTTGTGCGATGGCCTGCGCCTGCGGCGGCGGCTCGGCCGAGCGAGTGTTGACGAGGATCACCTCCAGCGGTGTGTCGGCCAGCATGCGCTGGAACCCTTCAGGGTCGACGAAGCGTACCGTCAGCAGCGCGCCGTGCACCGCCAACGACAGGC
This sequence comes from uncultured Rubrivivax sp., assembly GCA_964522465.1. GTDB lineage: Bacteria > Pseudomonadota > Gammaproteobacteria > Burkholderiales > Burkholderiaceae_C > Rubrivivax. Next base: position 9,679 of record CAZFVH010000123.1, read on the forward strand.
CCAGCGCCCAGTGCAGGGCCTTCATCGTCGGGCTCCCATGCTCGCGATGGAGCCTGCGTGCCGGACCTGCCCCCGGGCCTGAGCCGCCTGACGCCTCTCCGGGGCGATGGCAGGCACTCTTCGGCGCGCCCGGGGCTGTAGAGGGCAGGTCGCCACGGTCGGATCCTGCGGGCGCGGGGCCGTGCGCTCCTTGCGGTGCTCAGAAGGCGGCGCCGGGGGCCGCCGGCACATCAACCTGCTGTTCGCTGACCACAGGATCGGTGCCCGCTGCGTCCGTGCCGGTGGCCTCGAGATCGATGGCCAGCGCCAACGGCCCAGCCCCGGCCGAGGACTCCTCCTCCTCCAGGTCTTCGGTCGCAGGCGCTGTCGCGGCCACGTCGTCCAGGCGGCGCAGCAGTGTGCCCCAGACATCGAGCGTCAGCAGGTCGCAGCCCGTCAGCCGGATGCGCACGCGTGCGCCGCGAGGCAGCGACTCGGTACCCAAGGCACGTAGCACCAGCGGCAGGGTCTCGGCGCGCACGAGGCCGTCCTTCATCACCGTGGCGTCTAGTTCCTCCACGCCTTGCTGCTCGATCCAACGCAGGGTCCAGAAGCGCTCGATACCGTTCTGGAAGCCGTTGTAGGCGGTGTATGCGCCGTCGAAGCCAGAGATGATCGAGAACAGCGTCGCATCCCGTGGCTTGAAAGGCGCGGCCAGGGCAGCGGTGGCGCCATGGCGCGCGCAGGCCACGATCTGCCACTGGTTGACGAGATCCACGTACCGCCGCAGCGGAGAGGTGGCCCAGGTGTATTGGGTCACGCCCATGCCGGCATGGGGCAGGGGCTTGGTGCCCATGCGCACCTTGACGCCGGGCAGCAGGCTGGCCTGGCTGCGGTAGATCCCGGGCACGCCCAGACTGGCGAGCCAGCCGCCCCAGTGGCTGTTGGCCAGGATCATGGCCTCGGCGACGATCAGGTCCAGCGGCGCGCCGCGCTGGCGCGTGCCGATGACCACTCGCTCGCTGCCGTCGGGAAGGCCCGCGCCGGGCCATGCGTCGTCGGTACGGGTCAGCGCGAAGGTGTAGTCGGGCCGGTTGAAGTTCTCCGGCTTGCCGCGCACCAGCTCACGCTGTGCCTTCAGGTGGCGGGCGAGCCGGAAGGCGAAGCCGAGTTCGGCCGGAAACGGGTGTTCGGCCGGCTCGGTCCCGGTGAGCGAGGCCTCGGTCACGACGCCATCGAGGCGGTCGTGGCGCAGGTTCGCGACGATGGGCACGCGCTCGATGCGCGTGTCGCGGGCCCGTACCTCGAGCGTGGTCTCGTCCAGCGTCACGTACAGGCTGACGGCCGGGCAATCGCGGCCCTCGGTCAAGGTGTAGGCCTGCACCACCTCGTCGGGCAGCATGGTGATCTTGCCGCCGGGCATGTAGACCGTGGACAGACGATCCCGGGCAACCTTGTCCACCGGCGAGTCCGGCTGGATCGCCAGCGCGGGCGCGGCAATGTGGACACCGAAGACGACTGTGCCTGTGCCCAGCCCCTGCACCGACAGGGCATCGTCGATTTCGGTGGTGTGGCTGTCGTCGATGGAGAAGGCCTGCACAGCGGCCAGCGGCAGGTCCGCAGGTGCCGCCGGCGCAGTGAGCGCCGGGAAGTCCGTGCCGCGCGGGAACTGTTCGAACAGGAAGCGCCGCCAATGGAACTGATAGGGGCTGTCGATCGCGCCCGCGGACTTCAGCAAATCCAGGGGGGGGCGCTGCGCTTGGCGAGCCGCTTCCACCACGGCCTTGTACTCCGGCGCGTTCTTGTCGGGCTTGAACAGGATGCGGTAGAGCTGCTCACGCACCGGCGCCGGGCAACGGCCCGCCACCAGTTCGCCGGCCCAGGCCGAGATCTGCTCGGCCTGCTGGCGCCTGCGCTCGATGGCCAGCAGCGCGGCCTTGACCGTTTCTTCCGGTGCCTTTCGGAACACGCCCTTGCCCACGCGCCTGAAGTAGTGCGGCGCTTCGAACAGGCGGAACAGTGCCGCGGCCTGGTGCTCGGGCCCCGCGGAGGCGTCGAAATAGTCGCGTGCGAACTCCCCGAAGCCGAAATCCGCCTCGGGTGCGAACTCCCAGGCCAGGTCGAGGTCGATGTCCAGCGCCAGGCGCTGGCCGGCCTCGATCAGATCGGCAGGCGCCGGCCGGGCAAAGCGCAGCAGGATGTGGGCGGCCTTGACCTTGACCCGCTTGCCCGAGTCGAGCTCCACCTGCACCGAGGCATCGGACTCGGACAGCACACGTCCCGACATGAATTTGCCGGCTTCTTCGAACAGGGCATACATCAGGCCGGATTGTGACCGCCCTGTGGACACACGCGGTCGTCAGGGGAGCGTTTGCGCGGGTTTTCACACGGTCATGCCGCCGCCGACCTCGATCACTGCACCGTTGACGTAGCTCGCCTCATCGCTGGCGAGGAAGGCGTAGACATTGGCGATCTCCTCGGGCTGGGCCAGGCGGCCGAGAGGCACCTTGGCGCGCATCTGCTCCAGCACCCGCTCGGGGATGGTGTCGAGGATGGGTGTCTGCACGAAGCCCGGTGCCACGGCGTTCACGCGCACGCCCTTGGGCCCGAGTTCGCGCGCCCAGGTCTTGGTGAAGCCGATGACGCCGAATTTCGAGGCCGCGTAGTTCGTCTGGCCGAAGTTGCCGTAGATGCCCACCACGCTGCTGGCGTTGAGGATGACGCCCGCACCCTGCGCGACCAGGGTATCGACCACGGCCTGTGCACAGTGGAAGACGCCGCGCAGGTTGACGTCGATCACGGCGTCGAACTGCTGCTCGGTCATCTTCTGCAGCCGCGCATCCTTGGTGATGCCGGCGTTGTTGACCAGGACGTCGATGCGCTCGAACTCGGCACGCACCGACGCCACCATCGCGTCGACCTGCGCCCGGTCGGTCACGTCGACGACGAAGCCCAGCGCACGGGCCCCGAGGGCGCGGCAGGCCGCCACCGCCTCGTCGACACCTTCGCGCCGTCGGTCGCAGGCGATGACCACGGCGCCCTCGCGCGCGAACTTCGTCGCGGTGGCCAGGCCAATCCCCTGGGCGGCGCCGGTGATGATGCAGATCTTGTCCTTCAGTCTCATGGTCGGGGGCTCTTGGTCGGGTTCGGTGCCATCACGGGGCTGTCGGACGGCTGATGAGGGGCGACGTGCTGCGATGGGTGGACGACCTTCAAGCCAGCCCGAGGAAGTCCAGCAGCACCGGCAGATGTTCATCGAAATCGGACAGACCGTGGTCACTGCCTTCGACAACGTGGACGCGGGCCTCTGCGTAGCGGGCCCGCATCTCATGCCAGTCCAGCACCTCGTCACCGGTGGCGATGACGGCCAGCGTGCGCTGCGGGTCAATGGCCGGCGTCGGATGTGACAACGTCCGCAATTCCTCGACGTGGGCGGGCTGGAAGTGCAGACGCTGTGTGGCGTCGTGGTACGCGGCATGCTCGCCGATGTGGGCGGCCAGATCGCGTGCCGGGTCGACCGCAGGGTTGATGACCGCGCATCGCCAGCCCCGGCGTGAGGCGAGCACTGTGGCGTAGAAGCCGCCGAGTGAACTGCCAACGACCGCCGCCGTCTGGGCAGGCCAGGCGCGCGTGCCCTGGTCGATCAAGGCGTAGGCCTCACGCGGCGATGCGGGCAGTTGCGGGCACCACCAGCACAGATCGGGACGATGTGTGCCCAGCCACGCCTGCAGCCGGCGTGCCTTGAACGATAGCGGCGAGGAGCGAAAGCCGTGCAGATACAGGAGATGGGTGGTCATCGGCACAGGTCGGTGGACCGGGTGCACGGGCTGCGGACGACCGTGACGGCGGTCATCGATCCGGTCCGACCGGGCTGGGTGCACGAGGTAAGGAAGGGGTCCTCGCCCGGCCGCAGGCGCGGGCGAGCCGTTCCGGGGGGGGCTCACGCCGGCGCGGACTGGCGCAGCGCGGCCAGCAGTTTGTCGTGTATCCCGCCGAAGCCCCCGTTGCTCATGCACAGCACATGGTCTGCGGGGCCTGCGCGCGCGACGATCTGTGCCACCAGCGCATCCACCGTGTCGGCTACCACGGCCCGGTCGCCCATCGGGGCCAGGGCCTCCCGGGCGCTCCACCCGTAGGGCCCTTGCAGGCAGAAACTGATGTCGGCCTCCTCGAGTGCCCAGGGCAGCTGGGCTTTCATCGCGCCGAGCTTCATTGTGTTGGACCGTGGCTCGAAGACCGCGAGGATGCGTTCGCCGCCGACCCGCCGCCGCAGGCCGTCGATCGTGCTGCGCATGGCCGTCGGGTGGTGGGCGAAGTCGTCGTAGACCTGCACCCCTGCGGCTTCGCCTCGCCGCTCCAGTCGCCGGCGGACGTTGCGGAAACCCGCCAAGCTGCGCGCCGCCACATCGGCCGGCACGCCGACGTGCTCTGCCGCGGCGATCGCCGCCAGGGCGTTGAGCTGGTTGTGGGTGCCCAGCAGGTCCCACTCGACCCGGCCGACCACGGTCGGGCCGCGCAGCACGTCGAAGGCCTGCGGCTCGCCGCGGGCCGACAGGCCACCC
>CAZFVH010000124.1:0-14207 GCA_964522465.1 uncultured Rubrivivax sp.
ACCGCTCACGATAGTTGTCGCTGACAGCTCAAGATAGTTGACGCCGGGCAGCCCCCAGAAGGTGAGCAGGGCAGCGACTGCCTCGGGCACCGATGGTGAGTGCGGCACCTTGGGCACCGACAAGGCGTCACTCAGGTACAGGATGCCGCTGGCGTCGTCATACCCTGGCAGGTCTAACACCGACCCATCGGCCCGCATCGTCGGCGCTGTCACGACTGCGTTCAGTACTGGGAGCCCGCGCTGGCCTTCGCGGGCCTGAATCGCATCCACGACATCCATGGGCACACCGGTGGGAAAAAACGACTTGGCGCGCTTGTCGTAGCGCCTGAATTGCGCGATGCGGCCTAGGTGGTCGCGCAGCCAGGCTGGGCTGGCCGGATACACCCGTCCATCGCCCCCGACCCTCAGCATTCCGTCGATGGGCCCATCGAAGACTTGGTGCTGCAGCCTAAGCAGCGCCACGCAAGCATCTGCCAGTCGAGGGCTGTCACCACCCACCACATCGAGCACGGCCGGCTGCCGAAACAGGCAGTAGCGCTTGCCGCCGTGGGCGTGGCTGTAGATGTAGGGTCGGCCTCCGCCTCGCAGGTTGGCGTAGGCAATTCGGGTGTCGTTGTCGTACCCCGGTTCAAGCGGATCAGCGAAGCGCGTGCCGTGCCATCGTGCTGGATCGTCCAAGACCTCGCCCACAGTCACCGGCTCGGACTTCTCCGAATACAGGAGGAACTCGGCGAAGAGTTGGTCTTGATCGATCGCATCCTGAATCACGGCCGCTGCACGCTCTGGTGCAACACCCCTGTCGACCAGGGACTGGATGCGCTCGGCCAAGTACTCCTGACGGACGCGCTGCCGTTCAGGCTCGATACGTTTGCGCTCCACTTCGCGGTTTGCATCCGCGGCCGCCCGGATCTCCCGGTCCGGGTCGGGCAGCAGCGAATCAAGGAACACGGGATCGACCCCACCGAGAACCTCGGACTCAAAAACAACAGGATCTGGTCGACGCTGCTCCAGCGGCGCTCTGCACTTGGCGCCCGCCACGAAGTCCAGGCGCTCAGGCTGCGCGGTCGCACCGTCGAACAGGGTACGCTCTAACAGCCTCCCGCTTTTCGAAACGACAAAGGTCCCAAGGCCTGCCGCCCATAGAGCCTCTTGGAGCGCTCTGTGGGCACGCGGAATGTCGCGAGCCTCACGGACAGGGATGTACAACCGAGCTCCGGCAGGACCCTTGAGCTGCGCGCCGGACTCGGTCTCAAAGACGTAGCTTGAAGCGCTGGGCGTCCAAAGCATCGGCGCAGTCTCGAGCGCCGGCACCGCCGTGAGTAATGCATCCCGCAGCGAGTGCGCATCGTCAAAGCGCTGTGGAAGCTTGCCGTCGTCATGATCGAGCATCCAGATCCCGGGTCCACTGCGAAAGCGGAAGTGCTCCCGATCCCTGGCGACAGCACCTGGGTGCAAATGCAGCGAGTTGCGAGTTACAACCTTTGCGCGCGTGAGGTGGGTCACGCCGTAAGCAAATGCCTGGCGATGCGAGACTTGTCGCAACTGAATCGCGAATTCGCTCAGATCGGCGGCACTGGCAACCTCCACCTCCCCGTCGAACAACTGCGCTCGCGCGCCGAAGGTAACCTTCCCGTCCGGGCCTAGCTCTGCCGCCTTGGTGAGAGCTCCGCGCTCGTTCGTCAGAACGCTGTAGACGAGTCTGTCCGTGCGCGCCGCGACTAGTCCATCTTGTCCGTGTAGTTCATCGACCGTAGTACAGTTCATTTCGCGCTTTCAGGGGTGCGCGCCGCTGGTAACGGCGCGTGTTTTTTTCGAATCCATCTTTCCCGGCCGCCCTTAGAGGCGGCCGTTTTTCTTTGCGCTACCCAATCGCGGTCTCTGCTTCGGCCTCACCCTCTCGCTCGATGAACGAGAGAACGTCACGGCGGCGCCATCGCGTAAACCGAACGCGACGCAGCACAGGCTGTGGCGCGCGGCCGTCCGCAACCAACGAATGCCAGTAGGACGGCGCACAGGACAACAGGTCACACACTTGGTTGGCCGACATCAATGCGTCGGGGTCGATGGACGCAGTACTTGATCGCATCTCAATACCTCCATTAGGACCCGACAGAGTGTGTGTGAATAAATGCGCCTAACGGACACTCTGTCTACTGGCTCAACGTGTGAGCCAGTGGCCGATCAGCGCCATCGCCCTGGTCCCATCGTCTTCACCACAAAGACGCGGCGGCAGGGAAGGCAGGGCCTCAGTGCAGCGTCTGCGCACCGGAAGCAGCTCGACCGCAGCGCTGGCGAGCAGTCGACGCACGTCGCTGTGCCGGATGCAGAAGTGGTGCGCAAGTCGGGCCACAGGCCATCCAGCGCTGGCGAGCTCCACCAGCGCTATGGCCCGCATTGGACTGAGGGCAAGCTGTGCTGGTGGTGCGGGGTCCCTCGTCGCCGCCATCGCGTCAGCCCCAGTCGCTGAACACCGCCCGGTCGACGGCCTGCTGCGCCAGCCGCACAAGGTGCTGGGCCTGGGCAACAAGATGAGCCGGCACGTCCTCGATCTGCAGGATGTCATGTGCCGCCGAAAGCGCTGCAGCGGCCTCGTGCAAGGCTTGGTCATGGTCGGTGGCGGTCGGACTGCTCATGCCTCACCCCCGACGTTCGGATCACCCTGGCCGGGGTCGAGTCGGAAGGCGTTGAGCCAGTCGTCGAGGTCGTCACGCAGGTAGCGCACCGCGGTGCCGACATTGATCCAGCGTGGGCCCTCGATGGGCTCGCCCTTGGACAGTCGGCGCATATCGGCCACGCGCGTGTTGCGCAGGTAGCTGCTCGACATCGCGCAGTAGGCCGCGGCGTCCTGCTCGCGTAGCGCCCGCGGAGTGATGACTGGGACTAGCCTATCTAGCCTAGGAGCTTGCGCACCGTCTTCAAATTTCTGCATTTGGGGCTCCCACTGTTGTTGCAGTGGTTCCCCATGATGTCGTCGCAAAAATCTGTCCGCAATTTAACGCAACGACTTTTTGCGCCGGTAGTAGGCGGTGCGGGTGTCGGTGATGCCCTCGAAGAGCTCGTCCTTGTCGGCGAGGCGGCAGGCGTGAATGATGCTTCTGGCCTTGCCGCTGCGAACCATTTCGTCGATTTGAGCGACAAGGTTGTCCTTCCGGGCTGGTGGCCGTCCCTGTGCCTTACCGGGCTGGAACGCTGGGACGAACTCCAGGAGCACCTCGTCGAGCAGCCGGCGCAGGTTGACGCGGCGGGCGCCGCTGTTATCGACGCGGACTGCGTCCGGGAAGGCCGCGTAAGGCACCTCCTTGGCCTCGCGCAGCGGTGCGATGCCCTCCTCGTCGACGTAGCGCGTGCGCAGCAGCTCGAGCGCCTCCTGGCGCGTCATGGCCGGCACGCGGCCGTCGATGGTGTTGACGATGCGCCTCATGCGGATTCCAGCAGGGCCACCGCCGCGCGCTTCTGATGCGGCGCCAGGTGCGCGTAGCGCTCGGTCAGCGTGATGCTGCTGTGGCCGAGCAGGTCCTTCACCTCGTACAGGTTCACGCCGGCTTGCACCAGGCGGCTGGCGAAGTCATGGCGCAAGTCGTGGAAAGTGAAGTCCACGATCCGGGCTCGCTCCACCACCTGCGATGCCCAGGACTTCTTCAGCGTGGTGAAGGGCTTGTCGGTCTCGGGGTTCACGAATACGAAGGGGCTCAGCTTCACCGGCTCCCCGTTCTCCCTAGCGTGCCGCTGACGTTCGTCTCTCTCGGCCGCGAGTCGCTTCAGCACTGCTAGCGCCAGCTCGTTGAGCACCACATGCCGAGTCTTAGCCGTCTTGGCTGTCGCCGCTGCAACTGTAATCGTCGCGGCCTGCAGGCTGACTCGGGCCCACTGCAGCTTGAACAGTTCGCCGCGTCGCAGGCCGGTATTCATCGCAAGGGTGCAAATGTCACGCAGGTATTGCGGGGTGTCAGCGTGCGCCAGCGCGGCCGCGAAGCGCTGCCTCTCACCGATCTTGTTGCCAGTGTCATCGCGAATGTCCTCGTGCTCATCGCGCATGCCGAGGTATCGCACGCGGCGGTCGTCCTCAGTCCTCAGCGGCTTGAACGCTGGCACAGCTAGGGGGTTGATGTTGATCAAGCCCCAGGCATGAGCCTGGTTAAGGAGGGCAAGCAGCGCGATGCGGTCCCGGTTCAGCGTCTGAGCGGTGACGCCCTCGTCAAGGCGCTCGGCGCGGTGGTCGATGGCCTCCTGAACATCCAGCGCTGCCATGTCGGTGTCGACCAACGGGGCCCAGGCGGACAGGATTCGCTTCTTTGTCGCCAGGCCACTGCGCGCCGTCTTCAGGTGCTTGGCCCAGTAGGCCCCGGTAGTCTCGTCTAGGAAGGCGCGGATGGTGCGTGCCGCGGCCTTCTCGGCCTCAACCTGGGCGCGCTCGACTTCGGCCCTTTGCGCCCGGCGGTCGGATGCTGGATCGTCGCCCAGCGCCTTCAGCCGCTTGCGAGCCTCGCCCGGGTCAATCCGCTCTGCGTCGCCGATCTTGTAGGTGGTTCGGCCGAGGGTAGGGGACCGATAGTCGAAGTACCAGGCCTTGCTTCCGTCGGCGTTGACCCGCAGAAGCAGGCCCGACGCCTTGTCGTCGCGGTAGACCTGCCGTTCGCCAGTACGCGCGACTTTGGCAATGAATTCTTTGGTGATCGTGAACTTCGCCGCCGGCTTCGCGCGAGCCTTACTCGTATGCTTCATGGTGCTGCCCTCATCTCTGGGACTCCACTGGGACTCCATAATCGGCAAAGTGCCGGGGTGACATCCACAAGTGCAACGGTAGCACAGAAGGCAGGGGTCGTTAGAGGTTATCCAGACGAAAAGCTGTGCAACGTTGGAGTCCCAGGAGTGCCAAGAAGTGCTTTCTGGGACTCCAATAGACAAAGTGTGGAATCCTAAAAAACGCCTTCACACGGCAGGGGTCGCAGGTTCGAACCCTGCACCGCCCACCAAGGAAACCAATGACTTGCGCCACCTCCGGGTGGCGTTTGCTTTTGGAGTGTCCTGAACGCCAGGCCCGCATCTTTGCCGAGCGAGGGATGCAGCGGGTCATGCGGGCGGCTGCAATGCTGCAGCCATGCATATCAAAATATGCATAATCATCGCTGCGGACTTCACCTGCGACGCGTTCAAGAACGAGACCAACGTCAGGCAGCGCGGCTTGCCCCTGCTGGCGGCCCGGGTGATGTTCGAGGCGCGCTTGCTGGTGCGCGAGGACACGCGCAAGGTCTACCCGGAGCGCCGCTTCGTGGGCTACAACACGATCGAGGGACGCTTGATGGTGGTGGTTTTCTGCCAGCCGTCGCCCACGCGCACGCACATCATTTCCTTCCGAAAGGCAAACGTCCGTGAGCAAGCGAGATTTGAAACTGGCGCCCTCTGAGGAAGCGCCCCGGATCGACTGGGCGGCGGTGGACGCTGCGCCCAAGGCCGACATGCCAGACGATGACAGCCCGGAGTTGAGCGCAGCGGATGCGGCCCAGTTGCGCCCGTTGGGTGAAGTGCTACCGGGGTTCGTGACCGGCAAGACGCGCATCACCATCCACATCGACGACGCGGTGTTGCAGGCGTACAAGGCCCGGGCGGGCGGGCGCGGATACCAGACGCTCATCAACGAGACCCTCCGAAGGGGGCTGCAGGCCGATGCCGTGAAAGAAGCCTTGCGCGAGGTGCTGCGGGAGGAGCGGCGGGCTGCGTGTGTCTGATGCTGGGTTGACGCTCTCTGAGTACTCCCATACCCGGTACAACCCGGTCTTCGGCGTCATCAATGTCGCCCCTGATGCCCAGTCCGGGCTGATCGGTGCTGCGCCTGAGCAGCATCGCCGTCGTGGGGCAGGCGGCCGGGCCTGCGTGGCGGCGCCATGTTCCGCCCGCGCTCATCCTGCTGGCGCTGGCGCTGCTGTCACAGGGATACGTTGCTGCCGTTCGATCGCTGCCCCTATGTCAACGGACGAGGACACCCGGTCGATGGAGAACGCCGTGCGAGTGCCGGCCCTCGAGGTCTTGACCAGGGCATGTGCACCGGGCTCGCGGCGAGCCTGGCGAAACATCGGACGGTGACGTTCACCCCCGAGGGCCGCCAGACCCGCGAGATCGGCGGCTTCGATGGCGTCGTCAACGCTGCGATCGGGCGCACGACCAGCAAGGCCGAGATGCTGCGCGTGCCCATGGCGCGCAGGACGGCAAGGCGGTCATGGGTGTTGCGGCCGACGATGAGAATGGCGCCGATCGTCGGGGCAAGTTCTCCGGGTTCCTCAAGGGACGCGGGTCGATTGCGCTGCCGGTCCGATAGGGCGACCTGTCCATTCCGCTGCCGCCCAGCGAGTGGTCATCGCTTTCCGGGCGTGAGGGCGCACCGACAACCGCCACGCGCCGACGCTCGGGCACCGATTTGCAATGCGTCCCACATGACGCCAAGCGATTTTGGTCCCGAGCCGTGACCCCTGACCCGATCCATCAGCCCGACGCGCGCGCCGCCCACGTCATCTTCGCGAACATCGCCACCTCTTCGGCCACGCGCTCGCAGGCCTGTATCGCGCCCGGATCTGCGCCGCTGCCGTCCGGCGCGCCGAAAGGGCGGGTGCTGGCGTTGATCGTCGCGCCGTAGGGGGTGGGCCAGCCGCGCAGCGCGTGGACGACGGCCCGCAGGGAGGCCAGGGTCGAGCCCATGGCTTGCGGGCCGTCGGCGCAGACGATGCAGCCCACCGCACGGCCCTGGAGGTAGACGCGCGTGTCGGCGCGCAGGTCTTCGGTGAAATCGATGGCGTTCTTGACCAGGCCCGAGATCCCGCCGTGGTATGCAGGCGTGGCGATGAGGACGCCATCGCAGCGGCGAAGGGCTTCGACGAGGGCTGCGGCCTCGGCACTGCGCTCGGGGCGGGTGGGGTCGTAGGGCTCCCGAGGCATCTGCGCACTGCCGAAGACCTGCGTGTCGAAGCCCAATGTCCCGAGCCGGGCCATGGCGTGGTGCAGGGCGCGCTCGGATGTGGAGGCGGGACGGGTCGTGCCACCCAGGCCGACGATGAAGGGCTGGCTTGCCATGGTGCGAAGGGGGTCTGGGCCCCTGGACGGGGCGAAGCGTTCTGGAAGATGGGGCCACCTGGCCGATCGGACCTGCGGCGACGCTCGGACGCTGGAGTCCCCGGCCGGCCGGCTTTCTCCCCCGGTGGTTGTGCCGCGAGTGTAGGCGCTGCGCGAGACCGCGTGCAGTGTCGCAGTGTTGGGGTCGCCGCCGCGTCGGGGCTTCGGGATTGCCCCGGTGGGCAGGGCCTTTACCCTGCGGTACAAGGAAATCCGGCGGATGTGCGGCGCCTCAACGGTGTCGCACCCGTTCGACTGTTCCATTCGAAAACGTCCGTGCAAGGCGGCCGCAGCCGACCTGTCCGGCCACACCCTGGAGGCTTCCCCGTGAATCACCGCATGCGTTTCGGCATCTTCCTCGCCCCCTTCCACAAGCCGGGCATCAACCCCACGCTGGCGCTTGAGCAGGATCTGGAGTTGATCCAGTGGCTGGACCGCTGCGGCTACGACGAGGCCTGGTGCGGTGAGCACCACTCGGCCGGCAGCGAGATCAGCGCCAGCCCCGAGATCTTCATCGCCGTGGCTTCCCAGCGCACGCGTCACATCCGTCTGGGCACCGGAGTGGTCAGCGTCAGCTATCACAACCCGCTGTGGGTGGCCGAGCGCATCGTGCAGCTCGACCACCTCACGCGCGGCCGGGTGATGCTGGGCGTGGGCCCGGGCTCACTGCCCAGCGACGGTGTGATGATCGGCATCTCCCAGAGCCAGACCCGCCTGTTGCTGGAGGACGGTCTGGACGTCATCATGAAGTTGCTGACGACCGATGAGCCGGTGACCTTCCGCAACGACCGATGGGACCTGCGCGACGCGCGGCTGCACTTGCGGCCGTATTCGCAGCCGCTGTTCGACGTCGCCGTGCCTGCCGTGGCCTCGCCCACGGGGCCGAAGCTGGCCGGCCGTCACGGCGTGGGCTTGCTGTCCATCGGCGCGACGACGGCCGCGGGTTTCGACGCCCTGGCGCTGCACTGGGACGTGATGGAGTCTCAGGCGGCGCACTACAAGACACGGGTGGACCGCAACAAGTGGCGTCTGGTGGGCCTGGTGCACTGCGCCGAGACGATGGAGCAGGCCTACCGCGACGTCGAGTACGGCATCGAGCAGTGGTTCGACTACTTCCAGGCGGTGGCCGCCTTCCCGCAGATGGCGGTGCCCGGCAACAACGTCAAGGAGATGATCTCCTTCGTCAACGACTCCGGCTTCGGGGCCATCGGCACACCCGACATGGTCAACGCGCAGATCGACCGCCTGTGGAAGCAGTCCAACGGTGGCTTCGGCGCCTACCTGATGCTGGCGCACAACTGGGCCAACTTCGATGCCACTCGCAAGAGCTACGACCTGATCGCGCGCCACGTCTTCCCGCGTTGGCAGGGGCAGTTGTCGACGGTGGACGCGGCTGGGCGCGCGCGCGCCTCACGTCCGGAACTGGCGGCCATCCACAGCAAGGCGGTCGAGGACGCCACGGCTCGCTACCAAGCCGAGGCGGCCGCGCGCATGCACTGATCTTCCGTAAACCCCGGGGCGCGGCAGCGTCCCCGGGTGCCGACATGCCCGAATGCAGGTTCGGGTGCACGCCCGGGTGCATTCCCGCGTGCGTGTCCGGCGTCGGTCGATCCGGGCGCAGGTCGTCCGTCTGCCGAAAACCCCCAATCGACGGGGTGCTTCTTGCGGCATACAGTCCGCTCCCGGTCGGGCATCATCCGGCCGTGCGAGACGGGCTGCCGCCATGAAGAACATCGTCGATCGCGTCGACCTCCGATTCAACATCGTCCTGTTCGGGCTGTTTGCCGTGGTGGCCATCGCCGGCTACCTCGGCTTCCAGCAGATCCGCAACGAACTGCTGAACGAGCAGTTGACGATCAACGCTGCCAAGACCGAAGCGCTGGTCAAGCGGGTGGACCAGTGGCTGATCACACGCAAGACCGAGGTTTCGACGCTGGCCAACACGCCCACCATCCGATCGATGGACTGGTCGCAGGCGGGCCCGTTCCTGAAGGCCAAGCACGAGCAGATGCCTTGGTTCTACATCTTCGCCCATATCAACCCGGACGGCAGTTACTACAACTCCAAGGTCGACTTCGCGAAGGGTCAGAACCTGAGCGACCGGGCGCATTTCATCGCGGCGATGAAGGGCGAGGTCTACGCCTCGGACCCGGTCAACTCGCGCACGCTGAACAACGACATCGTCGCCGTGACCAGCCCGATCTACCGCAGCGACCGCAGGGGCGACGACATCATCGGGGTCTTCGGCGGCATGATCGATACGACGACCATCGTCGAGGAGTTGAAGAAATTCTCCAACGGCCCCGACAGCTACGCCTTCGCTGTCAACGCCGCCGGCATCGCCATCGCCCATCCAGACCCCAAGCGCAAGGGCAACATCAACACCCGTGCGAACTCCCTGCTCAAAGACGCGGATCCCGGTCTGAAGCAGGTCACTACCCGCATGCTCGAGGCCCGTTCCGGCTGGGTACGTACCACCCTGGACGGCCGCGAGGTCTATGCCAACTTCGAGCCGTTGACCCAGGCCAAGTGGTATGTGGCCACGGTCACGCAGGCCGCGCACGTCGAGAAGACGCTGGTCTTCGTCAACTGGATGGGGGCCGTCGCACTGTTGATGCTGTGCGGCGTCGTGGCGCTGGTCGTGCGCTTTCGCCGCATGGAGCTGCGTACCCTCAGCCAGCAGAAGGAGGTGGCCGAGGAGAAAAGCCGTGCCAAGAGCGTCTTCCTGGCCAACATGAGTCACGAGCTGCGCACGCCACTCAACGGCATCCTCGGCTATAGCCAGATCCTGCTGCAGCGCGAAGGGCGCGACGAGGCCTCGCGCCATTACCTGCAGATCATCCAGTCCTCCGGCCAGCATCTGCTGAGCCTGATCAACCGCGTGCTCGATCTGTCCAAGATCGAGGCCGGCCGCATCGAGCTCGAGCCCCGGCCCGTGGATCTGGCCAACCTGTTACAGGACTTGGTGCGACTGTTCGAGATCGAGAAGGCCAGGTACGGTGCCTCGTTCTCGTGGCACCTGGCGCCCGACCTCGATCGCGTTGTCGTCCTCGACCCGGACCGCTTCAAGCAAATCCTGACCAATGTCGTCGTCAACGCCTTCAAGTACGGTAACGGCAAGGAGGTCGTGCTGCGGGTCGCACCAGCGGTGATCGGCGCTGGCCGGGCACTGGCACTGGAGGTCCGCGACAGGGGCCGCGGCATGACACCCGAGCAGGTCGCCCGGGCCTTCGTGCCTTTCGAGCAGACCGACAAGCGCAGTGAAGGCGCAGGGTTGGGGCTGGCCATTGTCAACGAACTCGTGCGTCTGATGGGTGGCACGATTGGCATCGACAGTCAGCCCGGGCAAGGCACCCGGGTGGCGATCACGCTGCCCTATGGGCTGGCCGACGCGCAGGTGTTGCACACCTTGTCAGGGGGGCAGGGCCTGCCCACGGGCATTCGGGGCGCACGACCGCGCATTCTTGTCGTCGACGATAACGCCACCAACGTGGAGTTCCTGGGCGACCTGCTCGGCATGACCGGCTTCGACGTGGTCGGCCGCGCCGGAGTGGTGGAGGCGCTCGAAACGCTGGGGGCCCAGGATGTGGACCTCGTGATCACCGACTTGGTGATGCCCGAGCGTGACGGCTTCGACCTCATCCGCGCGATCCGACGCGGCTCGCGGCGGCCCGACGTGCCGATCATCGTGGCTTCGGCCAGTGCCTTCCCTGGCGACCAGATCCGTGCCACTGCGATCGGAGCGAACGAGTTCCTTTCCAAGCCCGTCGATTCGATGCAGTTGCTGCAGCGCATGGCGGCGCTGCTGGGCATCGAGTTCGAGTTCGGGCCAGGGCCAGGGACAGGGACAGGGACAGGGACAGGGACAGGGACAGGGACAGGGACAGGGCTCGCCGCCTCCACCGCCGAACCGGCCCAGCCTGCAGCGGCATCCGCGGCGTTCCAGACCGAGGCCGCCGTCAAGGTGGCCGCGCGGCTGCGCGAAGCCGCAGAGCTCGGGCAGGTCCGGCGGATCGAGGCCCTGGTCGATGCCATCGACGACCCGAAGCTGCGTCGTGCCTTCCGCGACCTGCTGGGCCCGGCGCTGACACAGCAGGACGCCGAACGGGTGTTGCACGCGCTCGACGAGCTGACGCCTCAGGAAGCAGGTATGACCCCCTCGGGGGGCGAGCCGGGCACAGCCCGGCCCTGGGGGCGATCTTGATCCGCGGACAGCCCGGCCGGGCGGTGGACCCGCCCGCGGTCAGCCGGATCCTGGTCCTGGACGACCTGCCGGAGAACCTGCGACTGATCGGCGAACTGCTGTCCGATGCCTATGCCGAGGTGTCGTTCGCGCGCAACGGGCAGCAGGCCTTGCGGCTGGTCGGCCGGGTGGCGTTCCAACTGGCGATCCTGGACCTCAACCTGCCCGACATCGACGGCTTCGAGGTGGGCGACCGCATCCGTGCGCTGCAGCCGGGGTGCGAACTGATTTTCTGCTCGGCCCACAACGACCGAGTCCACCGCGACCGCGCCTTCAACGAGGGCGCGATCGACTTCATCGAAAAGCCGTTCGAACTCGGGGCCACGCGGCGCCGCCTGCGCACGCATCTGGAGCGCCTGGCGCTGAAGATGCGCCTGCAGTCGGAGAGGGACAAGCTCGACACGATGATCGCCAGCATCCCGGATGCGATCGTCTCGGTGGACGACGCCGGGTGTATCGTGATGTGGAACGTTTCGGCAGAGTGCCTGTTCGGTGTGTCGGCCGACGAGGCCCTCGGCGGTGAAGCGGCGCGCTTCCTGCCCCAGGCGGTCCTGGCACCGAACGTGCCGGTCGACGAGCAGGCCACCGATCGCGCTGGGGAGGGCGCGGCACCGGCGCACATCGGTGCGCTTCGGCGTGATGGTCGCCGTGTCCAGGTCGAGGTCAAGCGCTCGCACTGGTGGCAGGACGGCCGGCGCTACACCACGCACATCCTGCGCGACGTCACCGAGCGGGCGCTGCTGCTCGAGGCCCTCGAGCGCGCGAAGGAGGACGCCGAGAAGGCCAATCGGGCGAAGTCTGACTTCCTGGCGAACATGAGCCACGAGATCCGCACCCCGATGAATGCGGTGATCGGCATGACGCATCTGGCGTTACGACAGACGGCCGACGCGCGGGCGCGCGACTACCTCGACAAGATCCAGCAGTCTGCGCGTCACCTGCTCGGGTTGATCAATGACATCCTCGACTTCTCCAAGATCGAGGCCGACAAGCTCACGCTCGAGCACATCGAGTTCGCGCTCAGTGAGGTGCTGGAGAACTTCTCCAACTTGGTGGCCGAGCGCGCGGCGGCCAAGGGGCTGGAACTGATCTTCGACGTCAGGCCCGGGGTGCCCGAGCACCTCGTGGGCGACCCCTTGCGACTGGCGCAGATCTTGGTCAACTACGGGCACAACGCGGTGAAGTTCACCGAGCGTGGGGAGATCGTGCTGTCCGTGGCACAGGTCGAGGAGGAGCCCACCCGGGTGCTGCTGCGTTTTGCCGTACGTGACACCGGCATCGGCATCCCCGATGAACTCAGGCCCAGGCTGTTCAAGAGCTTCGAGCAGGGCGACACGTCTACCAGCCGTCAGTTCGGCGGCACGGGGCTCGGGCTCGTCATCGCCAGCCGCCTGGCCACCCTCATGGGAGGGAACGTCGGTGTTGACAGCGAGCCGGATGTGGGCTCGACATTCTGGTTCACCGCTCGTCTGGGGCGTGGCGAACGGCAACTCGGCGTCCACCGGCACCAATCCCGGCTGCTGGGGCTGCGTGTGCTGGTCGTCGACGACAACGAGGTTGCCCGGTCGGCGCAGGCCGGCGCGCTGCGACGGCTGGGTTTCAGACCGGCGACCGCATGCGGGGGCGACGAAGCGCTGGACCTGGTGCGCCTTGCCGACGCCGACGGGGACCCTTATGCCGCGGTGATCGTGGACGGGCAGATGCCCGGGATGGACGGTGTGGAGACCGCCGCACGCCTGCGCGCGATGGCCTTGCGTCAGGCACCGCGACTCCTGCTGGCCACCGCCTACGGTGACGATGACCTCGTGCGCCGCGCGGCCGAGGGTACCTTCGCGGCGGTGCTTGCCAAACCCATCACGCCGTCCTCCTTGCACGACCGACTACTCGAGGTGTTCCACGTGGCGTGGCCTCCACCGCCCGGGCCGGTGGTCTTGATGGGGGCGCCCGAGGCGGGCTCCGAGGAGTGTGATCAGGGCTTGCATTCGGACGTTCCGGAGGGTGGCGCCGAGGATCCTGCGCGCCGGCCGGCGGCAGCCGGTGCGGCGTTGTCACCTGCCGAGGCGGCGCCCTTGCCCCAGCCGCGCGCCGACGCCGGCAACCCGGTCGATGTCAAAGCCCAGGGCCCGCTGGATGGTCTGCATGTGCTGGTGGTGGACGACAACGAGATCAATCTGATGATCGCGCGTGAGATGCTCGTGTCGGCCGGTGCGGCGGTGGACACCGTGGAGGACGGTCAACAGGCCGTCGAGCGTCTGCGCGTCCAGCGCTTCGATCTCGTCCTGATGGACATGCAGATGCCTGTGATGGACGGCCTGGAGGCCACCCGCCGCATGCGTGAGATGCCCGACCTCCAAGGCTTGCCTGTGCTGGCGATGACGGCCAACGCGATGCTGGCCGACCGCGAGCGCTGCCTGGAGGCCGGCATGGATGAGGTGCTGACCAAGCCGATCGATCCGTCCTTGCTCGTCGAGATGGTCGCACAGTGGGCGCGCGCGTCACCTTCGAAGAGTCAGGATGACCGAGCGCCATCGGAGTGATCCTCGACGGACGTCCCGCCTCGTGCCGTCTCTCCCCGGGCTCGGCGACTTCTGGGCGCGCGGGTGATCAGCCGTCGCCTGAACATCCCAGGCTGCCCGAGCGGCCTGTCGGGTCGTGGCAAGCCGGAGGTGGCGCCCCTCGCGTGCGGACCCTTCGCCACCAGGGCTTCGACGGGGCGCGTCCGGGGTCGATGGCGCAGGCGGGGCGCACAGGCCCGGGTATCCTTCAGCACCCAGAAGCATCCTGCCAGGCCTGCGCATGTGGAAACCTGCTGAACGCATCCGATTCGATTCGCGCCCCGGCCGTGTACCCAATGTCGTCGAGG